>NZ_PGEX01000001.1:1876213-2188915 GCF_002797675.1 Hallerella succinigenes
ACAACATTATTGGATTGGATGGCTCGTCTCCTTTGGGCTCGACGATAAATTTCTTCGTTTACGACAGCCTCAAAATTATCCTGATATTGCTTTTTATTAGTTTCCTGATGGGGCTGCTGAATACATTTTTCCCGATTGAGGCGATTCGCAATTTTTTGTCGTCGCATCGTTTGTACGGAGTCCAATATTTCCTCGCCGCAATCTTCGGAGCGGTTACCCCTTTCTGCTCATGTTCCAGTATTCCCCTGTTCATCGGTTTTGTCAGGGGCGGCATCCCCCTTGGCGTCACGTTCAGTTTTCTTATAACATCGCCACTTGTAAACGAGGTCGCTGTTGCCATGCTTGCGGGAACATTCGGATTGAAAGTGACTGTGATTTATGTAGGTTCCGGCGTGTTTCTTGGAACATTTTTAGGGATGTTCCTGGAATGGTTCAAGCTGGAAAGATTTCTAAGCGATTGGGTGAAAAATTTGCAGCAGACAAACGAATCTGTCAACAACGACGCAAAGCCATGCAGCCTTAAGCAAAGGGGCGTTCAAGTACTGCAGGAAATACCCCAAGTAGCAAGGGATGCCCTTGGTGTAACGCGTTCGGTTTTGCCCTATGTGCTTGCAGGCATTGCGATCGGCGCATTAATGCACGGTTATGTTCCTTCGGAATTTTTTGAAGAATACCTGTCAAAAGACAAATGGTTTGCCGTTCCCCTGGCGGTAATTCTTGCCGTTCCCATGTACGCAAATGCAGCTGGAGTTATTCCCATTGTCGAGGTTCTTGTTCAAAAGGGTGTCGCTCTTGGCACGGCACTTGCCTTTATGATGGCCGTTGTGGGACTCTCGCTCCCCGAAGCCATACTTTTGAAAAAGGTCATGACACTTAAGCTGATATATGTCTTTTTCGGAACGGTTACGGTGGCTATCATCGTTCTTGGAATCGGCTACAATCTTTCTATAAGTTCCTGATTATTTAGTTTGTGTTAATGTCGGCGAACCAAGTGAATCATCGTTTTGAATTAGTTTTGGCGATTTTAATGCAATAAATCTGCCAAAAATATGGATAAATCAATAGATTTGGCAAATTTTATGGTGTAACTCCGCCAAAAGTTGAAATTTTTAGCCTATTTTGGCAAAAATGTTGTATAGTTATAGATTAGGCAGATAAATACTTTACAAAACAAGCAAAGTTTACTATATTTGCATCATGGAAAAAGATGATGCAAGAAAGAATGTCCAGAGCCTTCTCGAAAAACGGAAGACAATCGTAAAAATGAAGAAGGCGGGATTCAAGAAAAGCAAGATCGCAGAGACCTGCGGCGTGAGCCGCCCCATGGTGGATGCAGTTCTATCGCTTTACGAGAAAGGCGGGATGAATGCGCTCAAGCCGAAGACAAGGGGCCGCAAGGAAAGGGAAAAAAGGCTCCTTTCCGCCAATCAAGAATCCGAGATACAGAAACTAATCCGGGACAAGCGTCCCGAACAGCTCAAGTTCAAGTTCGCCCTCTGGACCCGCGAAGCGGTTGCGGAGCTTGTCCGCAGCAAATTTGGAGTGAAGCTGGCCAAGAGAACGGTCGGCGACTACCTCAAAAGATGGAACTTCACCCCGCAAAAACCGATTGTCCGCGCGTACGAGCAAAACCCCGAAGCGGTGAAGAAGTGGCTCGAAGAGGAATACCCGAAAATAAAGGCCGATGCGGTATGCGAGAATGCGGAAATCCACTGGGCGGACGAGACCGCCATCGTGAACACGGATGTCCGTGGCCGCAGCTACGCCCCCTGCGGGCAGACCCCGGTCGTGAAGGCTCCCGGATGCAGGGAGCGCTTTTCCATGATATCGGCGGTGAACAATCGCGGGAAGTGCCACTGGATGATGATTGACGGGGCGTTCGACGCGACGAAGCTCATCGACTTCATGACGGCTCTGGTGAAGGATGTGTATGCAGACGGGAAAGGGAAGAAAGTGTTTCTCGTGATGGACAACCTGAGGGTTCACCACAGCAAGCCGGTAAAGGAATGGCTTGAAGCGAACACGGACAAGATAAGCGTATTCTACCTGCCCAGCTACAGTCCCGAGCTGAATCCTGACGAACGTCTTAATGCCGACCTGAAACACGAAATATCTTCCAACGCACCGGCTCGGACTCGCGAAAAGCTACGCTCCCATGCGGAATCCCACATGAAAATGGTGAGCAACAGCCCTGAACGAGTAATCAAGTATTTTGGCGACAAGCATGTCTCTTATGCAGCATGACTATGTAAAAAATATATCCGCCGGAGCAATAGGTTCCGAGGTGCCCCTGGCGATGAAAAAGATTATCGGACGCGGTAGAGAACTAAAAAATTCAAACTCATATTGAACTCGAAGAAATCCGAGTTTGTAGTGGTATGTGGCAGACGCCGTGTTGGAAAAACATTTATAATCCGTGAATTTTTCAAAGAAATCAGAGAAAGATTGCTAGAAGAAATTTTCTAAGAATAATCTTGTTTAGCAGTTGTTAATGAGAAATGAATTGTTTGGCAAATCCTCCATTTGGAAAGTGGTAATCAAGCAGGCTGTCAAGAACGCAAAAAATCCCGGTCGCTGTGTCGGGATTTTGATTTTCCAAGAATGGGATTTGGTATAAATTAAGACTTCCTTTCGTCGTGGACAAAAGCGTCGATCGCGTTGAGGGATTCCTGCGAAAGAATGTGTTCCATTTTGCAGGCATCTTCGTTTGCGTTCTTTTCGCTGACGCCGAGCTTGGTGAGCATGGCCTTGAGCAAAAAGTGACGGGCGAGAATTTTTGCAGCGGTCTTTTTGCCGACCGGGGATAGGGAAATGCCTGTGTACGGTTCCTGAATCACCAAGTCGAGTTTCTTGAGTTCATTCATCGCTTTGTTCACGGAAGGCATTTTCACGGAAAGACGTTCGGCGATATCCTTGACGTGTGCGGTCCCCTTGTTTTCTAGACAAAGAATGTGAACCATTTCCAAATAATCTTCGAGGCTCTGCGAAAGCTTCAGTGTTTGAGACATTTTTCACCCTTACTTTTAGCTCTATCTAAGTATAATAAACATAACAAACAGAATCAAAAAAAACAAGAGCGAGAAGAGTCCCTATAAATATTGAATACGTTTGCGTTCTTCGATCCAATTTGAAATAAATTAAAAATGTGAATGCAGATAAAAAGAAATACAGATGGGATAGGGAAGAAGACGTCTCCGCCATTCTTTTCGCCTTCGTCGCACGGGAAAATTTCATCTTTGAGTTTGGGGGAATTTTCTTCGGTTTTGGAATGTTCTCCATTTTTAAAATCCTTTGCTATCACGGTTTTAATTATATCCGATTAAAAGCTTTTGAGGCATCGCAAGCACCTTACGCTTATGCTTTGAACGGTTGAGACATGATGAACGCTTATGGGAAGCTTCCGTTACAGGGAAGGGTTGTTAGATTTCTGATGCGAAGAGGGTGGAGAATGCGGGATTCGGATTGTTGGAATCGTATGAGTTTAACCGCCCAGGTCGCAGGATTTTGCAGAATTTGATGCTTTTGTGGCAAAATACAACCTTCGATAAAGATCTGCATTTCGTAGGGGGAAAAGAAAATTCTAAAATTGGAGTATGGAGAAAATTTCTATAGCCGCATTCGCTTTTTGCCTTTCGACATCCGCGCTTTTCGCGATGGATTCAGAAGAACGTTTGACCGCTCAGGAAGAAGAACTTCGTTTGGTTCAGGAAACTTATGATACGCGTATCAACGAAGTCATGGAGACCCTGAATGAAAAAGATTCAACCGCTTTCTTTAAAGCGCGTGCCGAAGGCAAGTATGTGACGTGGAAAGATTTTGAAATTGAAATGCCGAGTCTTCAGATGTTCACGATCAAGGAAGAACCTTACGGTTACACGCTCAAGAGCAAGCATAACGCGCGTGAATCGGTGACCGTTCTTGTGTACACGCGCGATGACGATTTGTATTACAAGACGACGATCGGAAAGAAAGCATCGAATGATTTTAGTCGCATGGTGGAAGCGATCTTTGAAGCCGAAGGGGAAACTACATCGCGTGAAGGAACGGCTTGCAACAGCAAAGCGGTTTCTTGCATTGGCGGCTACGAAAAAGGCACCCCGGGCAAGAACAAAAAGTAATTCGACAAAGACTTAACTAGGGAAAATTTATGGCAGCAGAACTTGGATCGATTGGTACACCTCTGAGCACGAGCGCAACGCGCGTTCTCTTTTGCGGTGCAGGTGAACTCGGCAAGGAAGTCATCATTGAAATGATGCGCCTTGGCGCCGAAACGATTGCCGTGGACCGCTACGCAAACGCTCCGGGTATGCAGGTGGCGCACCGCAGTCATGTAATCAATATGCTCGACGGTGCGGAACTGCGCCGTGTGATCGAAATGGAAAAGCCGGACTACATCGTTCCGGAAGTCGAAGCGATTGCGACGCCGACCCTCGTGGAACTCGAAAAGGAAGGCTACAACGTGATTCCGACCGCCATGGCGACACGTCTCACGATGAACCGCGAAGGCATTCGCCGTCTTGCCGCTGAAGATCTAGGCATTAAGACGTCCCCGTACCGCTTTGCCGATACCGAAGAAGATTTTAAGGCCGCCGTGAAGGCTGTGGGCATTCCGTGCGTCGTAAAGCCCGTGATGAGCTCTTCGGGTCACGGACAGAGCACGGTCAAGTGCGAAGAAGATATCGATAAGGCTTGGAACATTTCTCAGACCGCAGGTCGCACGGGTAAGCCTTCCCGCGTGATCGTCGAAGGTTTTGTGCCGTTCGACTATGAAATTACGATGCTCACCGTGCGTCATGTGGGCGGTACGAGCTTCCTCGAACCGGTCGGTCACCACCAGGTGAGCGGTGACTATCAGGAATCCTGGCAGCCGCAGCCGATGAGTGCCCATGTGCTCGAACAGGCTCACGACATTGCCAAAAAGGTGACGGACGCTCTCGGCGGTCGTGGCATCTTTGGCGTGGAGCTTTTTGTGTGCGGCGAAGAAGTGCTTTTTAGCGAAGTGAGCCCGCGTCCGCATGACACCGGCATGGTGACTCTCATTTCCCAGGATCTTTCGGAATTTGCCTTGCACGCTCGTGCAATCCTCGGGCTTCCGATTCCGAACATCGCATTCCGCGGTCCGTCCGCTTCCAAGGCAATCGTTGTTGAAGGCGAATCGGATAAGGTGCGATTTAGCAATCTCGCCAAAGTCCTCGAAACTCCGGATACGGGCATTCGCCTGTTCGGTAAGCCGCAGGTGGGCGGTCACCGTCGGATGGGCGTTTTGCTTGCCCGCGCGAACTCCGTCGAAAAGGCGGTGGAAACGGTAAAGGAAATGCGCGAAAAGCTGAGCGTCGAACTATAGGAATATTTTGGAAAGGAGGGCTCATGTCCGCTCCGCGTAAGTTGCTTTTGTTGGATTCGTTTGCACTCGCGTTCCGCATGTTTTATGCGTATGCGAAAAATCCGTTGGTGAATAAAGACGGCTTGGATGTTTCCCTGGTGCACGGTTACTGGGGCGCTGTACTTCGCATTCTCGCCAAGCATAAGCCGACGCATTTTGCAATTGTGACAGATGTAGGCGCGCCGACGTTTCGGCATGAACTTTACCCGGAATACAAGGCGAATCGCGGTCCGATGCCCGAAGAAATGGCCAAACAGATGCCGCTCCTCGAAGAAATCATCAAGGTCAGCGGAATTCCACTGCTTTCCGAAAAAGGTTACGAAGCTGACGACGTAATGGCCGCCGCTGCGGAAGTTGCGTACAAAGAAGGTTTTGAACAGATTCTGCTGGTGACAAAGGACAAGGATCTTTCGCAGGTCGTGAACGATCGCATCCATCTTTTCCATTTGGAAAAAGGGGCGGACGGCATCGACTTTGGACCGGAACAGGTCAAGGAAAAGTACGGCATTCCGCCGGAACAGATCCGCGATTATCTCGCTTTGATGGGAGACTCTTCCGATAACGTTCCGGGTGTTGCGAAGGTTGGCCCCAAAACGGCTGTACAGCTTTTGCAGGAATACGGCTCGATCGACAATTTGTATGAGAACCTCGACAAGATTACCAAAAAAGGTTTGCATGACAATCTGGAAAAGGGCAAGGAAAACGCCTTCCTTTCGCGTGAACTGGTAACTATCCAGTCGGCACGCGGATTCAAGGGGACCATGGCAGAGCTTGAATTCAAGGGCATCGAAAGCGATGCGATGGCAAAGCTCTTTAAGGAAAACGAAATTTTTAGTCTGATCCGTTTGCTCGAAGATGTTCCGTCCAAGGCGGGATTTTCGGGTGAACTTCCGAAGCGGCATGCGAAACCGTTTGAAACGGTTGTCGTGCGCACGACCAAGGCTTTTAAGGAAATGATGGAAGCGGTCGAAGGCTCTCCTTCGCCTGCGATTTCTGTGATGTATGACGGTTCGAATCAAATGGAAACACGCATTTCGGGCGTTGCCTTTGCAACGGAACCGGATAAAGGTTTTTACGTGCCGCTCGGTCACACGGACGACATGGGAATTCCGCTGAACAACATCGATACGGAATATTTTTCGGATTGGTTTGTGCCGGCGTTTACGGTTGCGCAAAAGCCGTGGCGTATGTTCGGTGCAAAGACCGCGTTGCATGTGCTATCCTGGTCGATGGATGAACGTGTGGAACCGCATCAGGTTTTGGATGCCCAGATTGGAGCATGGCTCGTTTCCCCGGGGGAATCCAAATACGAGCTTGAAGAACTTTCGATGCGTTATGTGGGCAGGGAAGTTCCCTTAAAAGAAACGCTTGTCGGTCGTGGAAAAAATGAAATCGAATTTTGCCGTGTGTCTGTTGACGATGCAGCGGAATATGCCGCACAGACCGCTGCGGCGATTTATGAACTCTGGGACAAGATCCAGGAAAAGCTTTCTCAGAACGGGCAGCTGAAGCATTTTGAAGAAACGGAAATGCCGATTCTCAAGGTGCTCTTTAACATGGAAGAAAACGGCGCGTCCGTGGACTCCAAGGCTTTGCAGGCGCTTTCCGCAGACTTTTCGACGCGCATCGAAAAAACGGAAGAACTCGTGTACCAGCTTTCGGGTGGAAGCCCGTTCAATATCAGTTCTCCAAAGCAGCTCGCCGAAGTTCTTTACGACGATTTTAAGCTCAAGGTCTTGAAGAAAACGGCGACCGGCCGCAGCACGGACAGCGCTGTTCTCGATCGCCTTTTGAACGAATTCGACCTTTCGGAACAGGAAACACTTTTTATTCAGTCGATTCTGAATTACCGCGAACTGAAAAAGCTTCAGAACACTTACGTGGAAGTTCTCCCGACGCTCGTGAACAAGGAAACGCATCGCATCCACACGAACTTTGTGCAGTGGGGAACGGCGACGGGTCGCCTTTCGAGCCGTGATCCGAACTTGCAAAATATTCCGATCCGTTCTGAAGAAGGGAAAAAGATTCGTGCCGCGTTTGTCCCGGAAGATCCGGTTCATAACGTGATTCTTTCCGCGGACTATTCGCAGATTGAGCTCCGTATGCTCGCCCATTTGAGCGAAGACGAAAAGCTGATCGAAGCTTATAACAGCGGCATGGATATTCACGCGCTCACGGCTTCTGCGGTCTTTGGCAAGGCCCCTTCCGAAGTGACCGCAGACGAACGCCGCCGCGCCAAGGTGGTGAACTTTGGCGTTCTTTACGGCATGACGCCGTTCCGCCTTTCGCGCGATTTGCACATTCCGATGGGCGAAGCGAAGACTTTTATCGACGGTTACTTTAACCTTTACCGTGGCGTGGAAACTTACGTGGAAAAGATTAAACAGTTTGCGCATGAACACGGTTACGTGGAAACTCTCACCGGCCGCCGTCGCGCCATTTTAGGCATCGATTCGAGTGACCGCACGGAATGTCAAATGGCAGAACGCATGGCGGTGAATACGCCTGTGCAGGGAAGCGCTGCCGATTTGATCAAGACGGCGATGATTCGTGTCGCTAAGCGGATCGAGGAAGATTCCTTGCCGCTGACGATGATGCTCCAGGTGCACGATGAACTTGTGTTCGAATGCCCGAAGGACCGCGTGGAAGAAATGGGAAAAATCGTGCAGAGCGAAATGCAGAGCGCGATGGAATTGAAGGTTCCTCTCGTCGCTTCTGTCGGCTATGGTGCAAACTGGCTCGAAGCGCATTAAGCTTCGGGAAAGAACGCGGGGAGCGTTCCTTCCGCAAGTTCAATACACGCCTTTTTGATTTCGAGCGGTTGACGCTTGATTAAAAATTCTAGGCGCATGGCGTCGTGTTTGGTTTTTAATTCAAAGACCTTGAGAATTTTTTCTGGGGGGAACGCCTTGGTGAACTTGGCGCCCTTCCCGGATTTGTGCGCTTCGAAACGTTTTTGTACGTCAGTCGCGTACCCGGTGTAAATCCGGTCGCCCTTGCAAAGCAACATGTAGACGTAATGCGACATATTTTAAAGTTAAAACTTTTGAGCGTCCATGCAGATTGCTTCGTCGCGTTTCACGCTCTTTGCAATGACAGAGGGGGAGCTTCTCGTAATGACAGAAGGGGCGTCCTTTTCGCTGTCGTGTTTCAAGAAGTTCTGTGGCACGTTGGAGAATGCCTCTTTTTAAAGGAACGTTAAAGCTTTTCGGGTAACTTTGTTTAGAAGATAAGCAATTAAAAGAATCAGGAGGATGGTCACCGCCAAGAGAGCGGCTACGTTCCATTCTGTAAATCGCAGGTGCAGTTTAGCGAATAGCTGAATATAAGCTGCTTGACTCCAAAGAATTGCTACGTGCTGTACCAAAAATACGCAGTAGGAAAGCGGAGCGATTTTTTGAACGGAAGTGCCGACCGCTTTGTTGCGGAGCAGGGACGGAGCAAGGTAAAAGCCAAAGACGAATAGGGCGATGGCAGCAATAGTTCCGAAGCAATCCGTGTTGAGACTTCCGGGAATGTCGATGAAGGACAAAACGATAAAGACTATCGCAGAGATAATCGCCGTTCGCGAGCTCCGGAGTTTTTCCAGGTTCTCCACTAGGGCAAATCCCAAGCAGAACTTGAACAGGAGCGTGAAGGGGTATGCGCTCAATAAAAAATTCGGGGCGGGAATCCAAAACTGCAACGCATAAAGAACCGTCAAAACGGACAGGGTAACGATAGGCGCCTTTCGATAGACTTTGGCGAGGAGCGGATAGAGAAGATAAAGGAATACGATCGCTCCCACAAACCAGTCTCCGCAAAAGGCGTATGTGCTCACTCCGTAAAGCTTAACGTAGCCATCAAAACCGATGAGCGTAAGCAACAGCGTCAGAGGATGCGCAAGGGCAAAGGTGTTTCCGTCGGTCAACGCGTGACGCAATAGGCTAAAGGGAATGTAAAGGCTTAAAATCCAGAAGGGCGGGTAAATCGCCAAGGCTCGTTTTTTGTAAAAGCGCTGAAGGGAAATTTCCTTAGAAGGCGCATTCAACAAGTCCCCGTATTTCTTATAAAGTAACCCACCTGAAAGAATCAAAAAGATCGTGACAGCGACGTTTCCAAAATCATAGTTCGGAGTGGTGCAGAACAAGTTCATAACAGGAATCCCGGCGAAACCGTATTCAACAGCGAAATGGTAGGTGATGACAAACAGCATCGCCAAAATTCGCAGAACATCCAATTCCTGAATTCGCTTGATCATACTGGCAAAGATACAAAAGATCCGCAGCGCTTTAACAAAAATCCCGGGTCTTAAAGACTCGGGATTTTTGTATGTATTCAAAACCGCCGGCTAGGCCGGTGGTCCCGTTTAGCCTTCTGGCGTTCCATCCTCGACAAACAAGAAATCCTTTGGTTACTATTGAAATGCGGTCTGCCGGTAAGGACCTTCCGCAAGTGGCAGATCGACCAACGCGACGTGACGCGTGGCTAGTATCCTAGGGCTACGCCCGTAAAAGAAGAACCGCCGGCTATGCCGGCTATTGTAAAATTGCGTTTTTTTTATTTTTGTAAAAATTTATAGGTTTAGGCATGAAAAAATTATTTGCTTTGATTTGTCTGTTTTCCGCTTGCGTTTTTGCCGAAGGCTCTGCGTGGGAAACTGCTCCCCATTTCTCCACTTCGGAATCTGCAACTTTAGAATCCTCTGCGTCTGAAGCTCCGGCTGTGGAATCTTCGACGCTTGCCGCTCCTGTGGCAGAAGAAACTTTGCCTACCGCAAAACAAACTGCGCCGCGGATCGCGAACCCGAAGGAACACCGTGGCTTTTACAGTAATTTCGGTACGGGCTTTTCGTATGTCAATTTCCATACGGAACAAGTAGATGGCAATGACTACGAGGAAGCGAGCTTTAAGGGATTTACCTTCCCGCTTATGGATTTCCGCTTTGGCGTTGGCGTTGCAAATTTGCTCGTTTTTTATACAGAGTTCAATATTGCGGTTTATTCTGGCGAAGCAAATGATATCGAGATTTACTGTGATTCTTATGGGAATTGCGATGTCGACAAGGGTTCTGACGACAATTCGATTATGGCGCGTTCGTATATTGGTTTTGGAACGTCGATTTATCCGTTCCGCGATACAAGCTCTGCTTTGAATGGCTTCTTCTTGGGAGGATCGATTGGTTATGGATTAGATGCCGTGTATGGAGCTGATCTAGAATCTGTCGATTCCGAAGTGAATGTGGATTGGGGCTTTACGGTAGAAATTGGTAAAGACTGGTGGGTGAACGATCATCTCTCGATCGGTCTCAGTGCGGCGTATTTCCATGCGTCGCCGAAGGTCTATGTAACGGGCAGTGACAACGGCATTGACGGTTTCCACATCCTGTTCCGTTTGACGCGAGGCTAAAATGAAGACTCTCCTCCGAATGGGCCTTTGCGCGGCTCTGCTTTCCTCCGTCGCCTTTGCCCGTAATCCGCATGAGCACCGGGGCTTTTATTTTAGCGCGGGCATCGGTCCTGCTTATCATTCTTTTTCGGCAAGCTCTTCTTCGTCTAGCTATCGCTACCGCTGGAATGAGTATACTGCCGAATATGACTATTTCTGGGAATCGGAAAAAGAGGAAAATTCCTATAATGCGTTTGTCTTCCCGGCGATTGATTTCCGCTTTGGAAAATCCATCGGGAATTTGATTGCGCTTTACTCCACGTTTGATTTCATGTTTGACACGGACAACTGGGAATGTTTACGTGAAGAACAGAGCGATGTTTATGGAAAAACTTCAGAAAAAGCGGACTCAGAAAATTCGATCATGTTTTCTGGTGGAGCGGGCCTCGGGTTTGAAGTCTATCCATTTTTGAATCCGAATTCGGTGATGCGCGGTTTCCATATCGGGGAATCGACCTCTGTCAACGGGATGCTTCTCGATGCTGTCGGCGATGTCGGCGATAGGTCTGAATGGGGCGGTGTCTTTGTGGCCAATCGCATTAACGTAGGTATGGACTGGTGGGTGAGCGATACCTGGTCTTTGGGTGTTGAATTTTCTTATACCTATTTCGGTGTCATCGAAGTGGATTCCGACGATGACCCGGATCGACATTTGTTCCGTCTGATGTTCCGTTTCACACGCGGATAAATTTTTTTCAAATACAAAATCAAACAAAAAATCCCGGGTCTTAAAGACTCGGGATTTTTCAAATCAGAATGGGAAGTTAAAAATTAGGCTTCTTCTTCAGACTTCTTGGACTTCTTAGCCGGAGCAACAGCTTCAGCGATGGTAGTACCGTTTTCGCCCGGCTTGTGGGAATCCATCCAAGCCTTGAGCTCAGCGGATTCACGGTTCTTGAAGTAGTCCACCACAGAGAGATAGATCTTGCGGTTGTTCTGGTCGATTTCCGTCACAGCAGCCGGAACTTCGTCGCCGACCTTGAAAGCGTCTGCCGGAACCTTGATGTATTCGGCAGTGAGCTTGGAGACCGGGATGAAGCCTTCGAGACCGTTCGGGAGTTCCACCACGACACCACGGTCGAGGAGACGAACGATCTTGCCCTTCACTTCGGAGTCAACCGGGAAAGCCTTTTCGACGGAATCCCACGGGTCTTCGGTGAGGTGCTTCATGGAGAGGGAAATGCGACGCTTTTCCTTATCGACTGCGAGAACGACGCATTCGACCTTGTCACCCTTCTTGACCATTTCGGACGGGTGATTGATCTTCTTCGTCCAGGACATATCGGAAACGTGGATAAGGCCGTCAACGCCGTCCTTGATTTCGACGAATGCGCCGAAGGAAGCGAGGTTACGGATTTCGCCCACGACGCGTGCGCCCGGAGGAAGTTCGTCATCGATGTGTTCCCACGGATCTTCTTCGAGCTGCTTCAAGCCGAGAGAGATGCGTTCCTGTTCTTCTTCGACCTTGAGCACGACAGCTTCCACTTCCTGGCCAACGGCGAGAATCTTGGACGGGTGCTTCACGTGCTGAGTCCAGGACATTTCGGAAACGTGGATGAGGCCTTCGATGCCATCTTCGAGTTCGACGAATGCACCGTAATCGGTGATGGAAACGACCTTACCCTTCACGACCATGCCTTCCGGATAACGGGCGGCAACGTCCTTCCACGGATGCGGCTTAAGCTGCTTCATGCCGAGAGAGATACGTTCCTTCTTGTCGTTGAAGTCGAGAACCATAACTTCCACTTCATCGCCGAGCTTGACGATTTCAGACGGATGGCTGATACGCTTGTAGCTCATGTCGGTGATGTGGAGGAGACCGTCTACGCCGCCGAGGTCAATGAATGCACCGAAGTCGGTGATATTCTTGACGATACCCTTGCGGACCTGACCCTTGTCGAGAGTGTCAAGGACCTTGTCGCGCTGACTGTTGCGCTGTTCTTCGAGAACGACGCGGCGAGACACGACGATGTTCCTACGAGCCTTGTTGACCTTGATAACCTTGAGGTCAAAATCCTGACCGATGAGGGCGTTGATGTCCGGGATCTGACGGAGGTCGATCTGGGAGCCCGGAAGGAAGGCGTCGATACCGAAGAGGTCTACAACCACGCCGCCCTTGATACGCTTCGTGAGCGTACCGCGAACAATTTCATTGTTTTCGAAAGCCTGGTGAATACGTTCCCAAACGCGCACGAAGTCGGCCTTCTGCTTGGAGAGAACGAGACGGCCGTCGTCGTCTTCGAGCTTTTCGATGAAAACTTCGATTTCGGAACCGACTTCAGGAATTTCGCCTTCCTTGAATTCGTTGCGAGAGATAACGCCTTCGGACTTGAAGTTCACGTCGACGAGCACTTCCTGATCGTTCACCTGGCTGATCTTGCCGGTGACAACCTTGCCCGCTTCGAGGCCTTCCATACCAGCATAAGCTTCTGCGGCTTCGTTCGTGCCGATGGAACCGAGTTCCTTTTCAGCTTCGAGAATTTCTTGGAGGTCTGCGTCTGTACCGAATTTGAGTTTTGTAGACATATATTAATTGGGTTGTGGAAAAGGGATCGAGGCTACGCCACTACACCTACGCGGTCTTCGATCTTCTTTACCTGTTGTTCAATTGAGAGTTGTGTAGTGTCAATTTCGATGGCATCGTCCGCCTTTTTGAGCGGAGCGGTTGCGCGGCTGGAATCGATCCGGTCGCGTTCTGCCAAATTCTTCTCGATTTCTTCGAGCGTCATCGCAATGCCTTTCTGCAGGCATTCCTGGTAGCGACGTTCAGCGCGAACCTTCAGGTCCGTGACGAGGAAGAACTTAAAATCAGCGTTGGGGAATACGACTGTACCGATGTCACGGCCGTCGAGAATGCAACTGCGTTCGCCCGCGATTTCTCGCTGCCACTGGGTGAGGACGGACCTGACCTCGGGGATCGCGCTGTACGGGCTAACTGCTTCGGAAACCTGCTTGCCGCGGATTTCCTTTTCACGGTTAATGCCGTTGATGACGATCTGGTTATTGTTGTCAAAGCGAATCTTGGTGGACTGGAGGAGCTGGTCGATGCCCGCCTTGTTGGTCGGTGCAACGCCCTTTTCGAGAGCCGCGAACGTAATGGCGCGGTACATGGCCCCGGTATCCAAATAGGTAATGCCGAGATCCTTTGCGACGATCTTTGCAGTTGTGCTTTTGCCGGTTCCGCTCGGACCGTCGATGGCGATAATGATATGTTTTTTCGTATTCAAGATTTGCCAAATATAGCTATTTGGCTGTCGAATTCAACTTTAGAAGTCGGAAGTAGCACCGCTTTCGTCCGGTCCATAGTAACCGTCTTCTTCGATATTCGAATTTTCCGGTTCAAAGACCTGGGACTGTTCGCTTTCGGACGAATAGGAATTGTCGGAAGAGTCAGAAGCTCCTGAGGATTCTTCGGGCGTATAGGTTGCTGTCGTTTCGATTTCTTCTGGTGCGCGGAGTTCGCCCGTGCTGCCATATTTACGCTTTTCGTCTTCGGTCAACTTGTTCGTGATGACTTCGACTTCCGGTTCCTGGTTCGCCTGCTCTTCTTCGCCTGCCATGATGCGTTGACCGCGTTCTAAGGTCCGCTTGATTCGTTCCTGACGCATCTGTTCGAGATTCGAACCGACCTTCTTTTCGTCTTCCGAAACGATGTACTTCTTGTTGAAGTCGTCGAGAACTTCCTTGATGCCGATCAGACGGCCCTTACCGTCGACCTTCCACGGCATGCGCTTCAATGCGGAAATGCGGAGACGGCTTGCGGCGACGCGGTATTCTTCTTTCATCAGACCGTTTTCGTCCGTAATTTCCTCCGCTTCGTCTGCAGTTACGAACTTCAGGGCTTCCGGCCAGTGTTCCGCCTGGGAATTGACGGTGAAGCCGACAAGTGCGTCGTTGATTGCAGTCGGATCGTCAGACTGGACACCTGCGCATCCGACAAGACAAGCCAAAATCAAACCCAATGCCATCTTTTTCATCTCAAATCCTCCGAGATAATAATTTGGATAAAAAATATAAACAAATTGCGGAACTATTTGAAACGGTTTTTTAAAAGTTACAGATTCTCCGCATAATGGAATTTCTATCATTGGACTCATGAGCGAAATCTGTGAAAATACCGATATTCATCGAATTACGCGTGCCGATGGCAAGGAATTCATCTTGGTCGGGACGGCGCACATTTCCCAGGAATCGAAGGATTTGGTCGCAAAAGCGATTTCGGAGGTGCATCCGGATACCGTTTGTGTGGAACTGGACGAAGGCCGTCTCAAGTCCCTTGAAGATCCGGATCGCTGGAAAAAGACCGATTTGCGCAAGATTATCCGTGAACACCAGCTCGGCACTCTGATCGCCAACCTCGTTCTCGGTTCTTATCAAAAGAGAATGGGTCTGCAGACAGGAGTCCGCCCGGGCGCGGAACTCTACGGCGCCATTCTGAATGCGCGAGAAGCAAACATTCCGACCCTTCTCGCTGATCGAGACATTAAGGTGACGCTCCGCCGTACCTGGAGCTGCACTCCGTGGTACCGCAAGTTTTCGCTAATCGCTTCGCTTTTTGCAAGCCTTTTCGATAAAACGGAAGTTTCGGAAGAAGAACTCCGCAAGATAAAGTCGCAGGATTCCCTTTCGACGATGATGCAGGAATTCGGCAAGACCTTCCCCGAAGTAAAGACCGTCTTGATTGATGAACGCGACCAGTACCTGGCGAGCCGAATTCGGAACGCTCCGGGTAATCGTGTACTTGCGGTCGTGGGCGCAGGCCATATTACGGGCATTCGGAAGATCATTGAAGAAGATAGTTCGTTGCCGTCCGAAGAATCCCTTTGTGAAATCAAGCCGCCCTCATCGTTGTTCAAGATTATCGGCTGGACGATTACCGCGGCGATCATCCTTTCGGTCGTGTTTGTGGGCTTCCAGTCCGGACTTGAAAAAGCGGGCGAGCTTACGCTCAACTGGTTCTTGTTCACGGGCGGTGGTGCGATGCTCGGTGCGATCGTTGCAGGCGCACATCCGCTTGCGATGCTCACCGCCTTGGTGATGGCGCCTTTTACGGGCCTTACTCCGCTGATCGGTGTGGGCTTCTTTGTCGCGCTTGTGCAGGTTTACATGCGACCGCCGCGGGTTTCGGAATTTGAAACGGTGTCCGTAGATATTTGGAAAGTTTCCCGCTGGTGGCGCAACCGTGTGACCCGTGTGATTCTTTGTTTTTTGCTTCCGGGATTCCCGGCGATCATCGGCAAAATCATTGCACTCGTTGGAATTTATAAAGCATTTTAATGCATTGCGAACCCTATCAACTTTGTATATTTTCCTTGTAATAGGAAGGAGCGTTTATGAACCTTGAAAATCTGGACACCTTGTCCCAAAAAATCCAGTCGATTCTTGAAGCGAATCGCCGTTTGAGGGCCGAAAAGGCCGCCGCAGAACAGAAGGTTGCGGAAAAGTGCGCAGAAATCGAATCCCTTCAATCCGAAATTTCGAGCAAGTCCTCGGAGATTGACTCCCTTCAGGGTGAAATCGCTTCGAAAAATTCGGAACTCGGTCAAAAACAGGCGACGATCGACAGTACTTTGAAGGATTATGAATCGGTACGCTCGGAACTCGACCAGATTTCTTCTGAATTGGACAACAAGATTTGCGAAATCGAAACCTTGAATGCAAAGATTCAGGAACGCGACACCGAAATTGAAACCCTCAAGGCTAACGTCGCCGAAAAGGATGCAAAGATCGAAGAAATGGAAAATGTCGTGAGCGAACAGGACAGCGAAATTCAGTCTGCTCAGGAAAAGTTCCAGGACCTCCTTTCGACCATCGAAAATGAACTCGGCACGGAAATCCAGGTTACGGCTCCGGAAGAATCCGAAACCGCGGAAGAATCTCAGGAAGCTGCCGAAGAAGATGTGAACCAGGATCAACCGAAACAAGAGGAGTCTGCACAGACCGATTTTTTCGCCTGAGGTGGTTCGCAGCCACCGATTCGTTTGGCGTCGGAATAAAGGATGAATGAGGAAAAGATGGACGAGAAGGAACCTGCCTTACGCACTGTCCGAGTTGAAATTGGTACGGACCGATTCCAAATTCAGACAGACTTGACCGATGCTGAACTCTCTGCGATAGTCACCTATGTGACGAAAAAGATGCAGGCCTATGTAAGTTCGGACGCCCGCATGGATATGCGAAAGCAGCTCTTGCTGATGGCGATGGATATCACGTCGGAACTTTTCGACATGAAACGCCGTCACGCGAGATACAAAGATTATTACCTCGAAAGCCAAAAAGTGGCCCAGGTATTGTCTTCCATGTTGGACGATGAACTTGCAAAAATCGATCCAATGTCCGATATGACAAAGAAATGACAAAATTGTGGAAAGAAAAAGACACGAAAACGTTGTACGATTTCTTTTTGCAGGCTATATTATAGGTAGGCATCCATCGGAAGTTATGCCCGATCTAACAAGATTCAATCAGCTCCGAACTCTTTCTTGAATGTTTATGCCCGGTCGCTTGACCCTGAAAAACTGCAAAGGAAGGAGGGCTATCTTTTTACAAGAGTAGCTTCGAGCGTATAGACCCGATAGGATGCCAAATTTTAAAGCAAAAAGGACCGGCGAAATGCCGGCCTTTTTTGTTGAATCCTTTTTTGAAGTAGAAATCAATTCCTCTGGTAAATGCGCAGTCCAAAGAGCGGAAGCTTTGCCATGAGGAAGTCCACGACGTTTGATCCGAAAGTTTCGTATTCGGCCCAGGAAGTAATCTTGGTGAACATATAGATTTCGAGCGGAATGCCATAACCCTTCGATTCGAGTTCACGGGCAAAGTGCGTCTTTTGCGGATCGACATCGTCTAAGGAGCGGATGTAGGTCGTGGCGAAGGAGCGGAAGAGTTCCATGTTCACGACCTGATCCTTGGCGGTCATTTTTTCGAGGCGAGATCCGAGCATGGCGAGAACGGTCTTGTCGGCTTTGAGGGCTTCGATCTGCGATTCGTTTAAGTAGCCGAGCATTCTGCCGTCGATGAGAATGGAACGTTGAATGCGGCGGCGTCCGGATTCTTGCATGGTGCGCCAGTTTTTAAAAGTCGTGGAGACAATCGTGTAGGCGGGGAGAATGCTTGTCGTATTGTCCCAGTTTTGAATGCGGATGCTCGTGAGAGAAACGTAGTCCACGATACCATTGATGTTTTCCTTGGGAATCTCGATCCAGTCGCCTGTACGGACAAGGTCGAGAATCGCGATCTGGACGCCTGCCGTAAAGCCGAGAATCGAATCCTTAAAGACCAGCATGAAGACGGCGGCGAGAGCGCCGAGGCCCGAAAGAAGTATGACCGGGCTCTTGTTTGTGACCTGCGAAATCACGAGGATCGTGCAAATCAAGAAGCCTAAAAGAAGGCCTGCCTGGCAAACGCCTTGAATTGGAATGCCCTGCTTTTTCGGATTTAACAGAATCAAGTCGGCGATGGCGCGGAGGCAGGAATCGTAAATGAGATAGCCGACGACGATGAAGTAAATGTTGTTCAGCGTGATCAGAATTTGGAACAAGTCCGCGGAATCCGTAAGAACGCTAGGAAGTCCGCGGTAGAGAATAATCGCCGGAATAATGTGGGCAAAACGTTCAATCGCATGATGCTTGACGAGCAGATCGTCGAACTGGCCTTTGCTGCGTTTGGCGATTTTTTTGAAAATCGGCATAAAGGTGTAGCGGGAAATGTAAAGCGACATTACGGCGATGCCACAGAGAATTAAAAAGGCTTTGTATTGCTGAAATAATTCTATCATATTTCACAAGATAGAAAATTGCACAGGGTGAAAAGGGTCGCTCCGATGAACGGAAAAATTTCGGGTCTCGGTAGAATTTCTATCTTGCAGGGTCATATGGATTTGAAGAAATTTTCTATTCCGCGTGTGGTAAAGGCTGCGTTACGAGAAGTGATCGTGCCGATTGCGTGCGCACTGATTGTGATTCAGTATGTGATTCAGGCGTTCCAGATTCCGAGTGGATCGATGGAAGATACGCTGCTCACGGGCGATTTTATTTTAGGACTCAAGTTTACCTATGGTTCTCCGGTGCCGTTTACGCATTCGAAGTTCCCAGGCCTTACCGATCCGAAAGTGGGTGATGTCATCATCTTCCGCTATCCGGGGGAACCTGCTTATCCCGATTACGATTATGCGCGTTATACGCATCTCGCCGACGGCTTAATGTTTGGAAACTTCTATTGGGATTCAAAGCCTTTGGAAGGAAATCCGCATCTGGTGCACTTTGGCGACGGTCCCAAGGACTTTATCAAGCGCTGCATTGCGGTTTCGGGCGATACTATCGAAGTGAACCGTGGCGTGCTTTCGCAGAACGGGGTGAAGAATGCGATCCCGGGTAAGGGCAAGTACACGGCTTATTACCGTACAGGGATTGCCCGCGATTCTTTGGAAAAGACTCGCGTGCCAGCTCCGGGAGACGTCATTGATCTCACGCAACTTTCTTTGCCAAGGCTCTGGTGGATCCGCTCCCTGATGATGCAGGAAAATCCGGAAAAGAAGATTGAACTCGAACTGAACCTGTATAAGGATTCTGTCCTCGACAATCAGCATTATTTTGAAAACTTCCGCGTGCCTGTGGAAAATGACCGCGGTCTTTTGCTGAACGTGGTGATGTCGCAGGGGCAGATCGTGGGGCAGGCCATTCATCAGGGTGATACGATTGCGGGGCCTGCAAGCTTTATGCTGTTCAAGCAGTTCGCTCGCACGGGATTTTTGCCTCGCTTTGATCCGAACGCCCATTACAAGGGAATGACGCGCCCGGTGAGCTACGATTATTTCGAGGGTTCGCAGCTTGGCGATCTCGCTTATAACGTTTCGCTGGATTCGACTCTCCGTTTGGAAGTGAACATTCTGGTGGACGGTCAAAAGACGACCGAGTACACGGTGCAGTATCCGGTGTACTTTATGATGGGCGACAACCGCGACAATTCTGCGGACAGCCGCTACTGGGGCTTTGTTTCGAGAAGGAACATCAAGGCAAAGGCGTTTGTCGTGTACTTCTCCTTCGATAATTCGGATGGAAGCTTCTCCTTTGGAAATCCGTTCAGCTGGTTCAAGGTGCCGTTCCAGATTCGTTGGACGCGCATCGGCAAGATCATTCATATGATCGGGGATTAGTCGAAGATGAAGCTTCGAATTCTTGCGCTTTTCTTCTTTGCGTTCGTTCTTTTGAACTGCGCAACTTCCGTCGCTCCGGGTGGCGGTCCAGAAGACAAGTATCCTCCGCGTGTGGCTGGGGTTTATCCGGCGCCGAATTCGACGAACATGCCGCTCGAATTGAATATCCATTTGCAGTTTGACGAATGGATTGCGACGAGCGTACCGCGGAGTGCGGTTATGATTTCCCCTCCGCTCGAAAAGAGACTCAAGTTTGAAGTCGATGGCGACGAACTCTATGTGACGTCTAAGGCACGCCTCGATTCGAATACGACTTATACGGTGACGATTGCAAGCGGTCTCAAGGATTTGCACGGGAATGCGGTGGCGGATCCTTTCCGTTTGACTTTTTCCACGGGTCCGATTATCGATTCGCTTTCGCTGACGGGACGTGCCATGGTAACGGCTTCGATGATCCAGAAAAAACAGTTCCCGACGGTCGGTCTCTTTTTAATCGGAGCAGCGGAACGCGCTTCGCATCATTACTTAGAAAAGTACCGCGATTCGACGCAGACGGTGGAGGCTGATTCGATTCCTAAGCTCACCAAGGAACAGCCGCTCTTTTCGACGCAGACCGATAGCCTTGGAAGATTTCACATGGCAGGTTTAAAGGCGGGACATTACCGAGTCGTCGCCTTCCTCGATGTGAACGGAAACCAAAAGATCGAAACTTCGGCAGAACTCGCCGGCGTAGCGGTGAGCGATTTAAACTTGACCCCGGAATTTGCGGACACGCTCTGGATTCCACTTGCGGACCAGGATACGACTCCGGTTTCCCTCGAAGCGATTACTCAGGTTGGAAAAAACGCTTTGACGGCAAAGTTCTCCAAGAATCTGATGATCGACAGCACGATTCTCGACAAGGAAAATTGCGTTCTCTTGACGGCGGACTCGACCCGCATTCGTCCGACGTGGATCTTCCGTGCGCCACGTAGTGCCGACATGGAATTCGTCTTTGACTCTTTGCCGAACCGAGATTCCTCTTATACATTCCGCTGCGTGACCGGCAAGGATTCTGTGGGACGCATTTTGGATTCTCGCCTCGGTTCGCTTTCAATCGATTGGACGGAGCAGAAGGGCGATACCCTTCCGACGAAGATGATCGCTTCGGTACCTGCGATGAATGCGAAAAACATTTTCCCGAAGGATTCGATTGAGATTACCTATGACAAGCCTGTGGCGGATTCCGTGCTTGATTCGCTCCGTCGGGTGCTTGTTCTTGTGCAGAATCAGGATACGCTTCCGGTGCGCGTTTTGCGCAAGGATCCGGTTCGCTTTATGGTGTACGGCGATGAATTCTTCTTGACCGATGCGAAGGTGGAACTCCTGGAACGCTATGCGGATTCGACGCTTTCTTCGCCGGATTCGATGACGGGAATTCGTGATACCATCGTGACGAAGAAGACGCGTGTCTGGGTAAAGTTTGAAACAGTTCCGAAGCTTCAGTTGGCGTCGCTTTCGGGAAAAATTCCGGGAGGCTCGACGGATACGCGCGTGCGCATTCGAAAGGTGGACTCGGATCGATTTACCACGGTGACTTGTGCGCTGAATGGATCTTTCCAAATGGATGATTTGACGGAAGGAAAGTACCTGATGGAATACTTCCGTACCAAGGATTCTTTGGATGTTCCGTACGCGGGCAAGCTCTTCCAGTTTGAATATGGAATGCCGTGGCGCGCCTTGGCAGATACGCTTGTGATTGAGCGAGGCGCAAATGTGTTAGAAGCTGATTTGAAAGGACTCTGATGAAACCGAACGTGTACATTGCCTTGGATTTGGAGACGACCGGGCTGGATTTTGAAAACGATGAAATTATAGAAGTGGCTTTGGAAAGGTTCGAAAATGGAGAGCCTGTTGAAAGCAAAGATTTTTTGATTAAGCCGAAGCAGACGCTTCGCCCGTTTATTGCATCGCTCACGGGTATTTCGGATGCGGATCTGAAGGACGCTCCGGACTTTGCGTCTGTTGCAGGTCAGATTCGACAGTTTATCGGCGACTATCCGCTGGTCGCTCACAATGCGCAGTTCGATTCCAAGTTCTTGAAGAATACCTTCGGCAAGGTCGGCGTTTCGATCGATTCGAATCCGGTTCTCGACACTCTTATCCTTTCGCGTATCGCTTACCGTCGAATTCCCAATCACAAGCTCGAAACCTTGGTGAAGTATCTGAACATTCCGCGTGAACGGGCGCACCGCGCTCTCCCGGATGCAGACGCCTGCGGAAAGCTTTTTTGGATGGCGCTTTTGGAAATTGAAAAGATGGATTCCTTTGTGCGTCATCACCTGGCACGCCTTGCTAAGGGAACCTCTTGGGAAAGCATCTTTGACGACTGCGTTCCGGATCACGAAAAGCTCACCCCTTTAGAACCGGAAACGGTCACTTCGCCGCTGTCTTCCAAGGAACGCTTACCGCGTGTGAGCGAGTTCTTTGAAAAGGGCGGCAAGCTTTCGCAAGTCATCGAAAATTACTCTCCGCGCTCTTCGCAACTCGACTACGCAGAAATCGTGGAACGCAATATGCACAAGGGTGGACTTTCGATTCTCGAAGCGGGCACCGGCATGGGAAAGACTTTGGCCTACCTCGTTCCGGCAGCGCTCAAGGCTGCCACCGGTGAACGTGTTGTCATCAGCACGGCGACGCGAACCCTCGAAGAACAGCTTTGCCAGCACGATTACCCGGCGATTGCTCCGCTTTTTGGAAATCGCGTTTCCCCGGTCGTTTTGAAGGGCCGCGGCAATTACATTTGCCTGCGCAAGTTCGAAGAACATTTGATGTCTCCGGATGTGTTGCTCGCTCCCGATGAACGGGAATCCTTTATGACGCTCCTTCCGTGGATTGAACATACCAAAACGGGAGACGGCAACGAAAATACCGGTTTTAACCTTTCCCGCAACCGCTTGCTGTGGAGTAAATTTTCGAGCGATGCTTCGACGTGCCTCGGCGAAAAATGCCCGTTCTACGACAAATGCTTTGGTTTGAATGCGCGCCGCCAGGCGGCCAAGGCGAACCTGCTTTTTATCAATCATTCGCTCTTCCTTTCGGATCTTGCGCTGGACTTTGCGCTGCTCCCGACTTACGATCATATCGTATTCGATGAAGCGCATCGCCTGCCGACGATGAGTCACATGACCTTTGGCAAAATGGTGCGATTCTTCCGTCTGCGAAACATAACGAAGATTCTGGTTCACCCGAAGGCTCAGGACAAGGGTCTTGTCGCGGAACTCGAAACGCTCCTTTCCAAAGCGAATGCAGAAGCTTCGCTTTTGGATGCCTGTGCAAAACTTCGCGAAGCGACGGTCGAATGTGAAAAGGCGCTTCACCGTTTCTTCTTGAAGCTTGGCAAAAAGGTCTTTAAGCACAAGCCGGACGGTTTCCGCTTTGCCAAGGGAATCCTTGCGGAATACGATACGGATCCGCGCCCGGTTCTTGACTCTTGCAATACGGTGAAGGCGATTTCGGAAGATATTTCTTCGAAGCTCCGCGAAAATTCTGCCTTTGTGCTCGTTGCGCGAAATCTCGAAGGCGCTGCGATGGATATCGGACGCTTTGCCGAAGACTTTGGATTCATTACGCAGGCGGGCAAGGAAGACTGGGTCTTTTACATGGAAGAACCGGGCAATCCGCATACGGCAATCCTTCGCGCAATTCCACTGTACCCGGGCAACAACTGGTCCGAAAAGTTCTATCCGTGGATCAAAAGCGCAACGTTCACCTCGGCGACGCTTTCGCTGCAGGGATCTTTTGACTATTACGAACAGCGTATGGGCATGCATAGCCCGAGCCTTGCAAAAACAAAGACTCCTTTTGTGCGCACGTACCCGTCTGCATTCGACGTGAATGCAAAACGCCGGGTGATTATCGCAGACTTTTTGCCAAAGCCGAATACATCGGATTTCCAAAAGGCACTCGACGTCACCTTGGCGGAAATCTTGCCCGAAAACAAGAAGAATGCCCTTGTGCTTTTTACAAGCATCGTGAGCATGAACAAGGTGCACGACGCTTTGGCACCGTGCTTTGCAGAAAAGAATAAGCTCCTGCTCTGCCAGAATTTAGATGGAGGCATGGATAGCCTTGTAGAAATGTTCCGCAAAAAACGCGAAGCATGTTTGCTTGGCTGTCAGGTATTCTGGGAAGGCATCGATTTGCCGGATAACGCACTCGAACTTTTGGTGATTCCAAAGCTCCCGTTCCCGAATCCGTCGGATCCTTTGATTGCAAGCCTTGCCGATAAAATGAAGGAACGTAACGAGAATTCGTTCAAGAACCTTTATATTCCGGAAGCACTGCTTGAATTGCGCCAGGGTTTGGGGAGGCTGATTCGCAGTGAATCCGATACCGGAACGGCTTTGTTCTTCGATAACCGTTTGGTCCACGAAGCCTATGGCAAGAGCTTTACACGCCTTTGGGATGCAAAGCATGAAGTGGCGCACAACTTGGAAGAATTAAAGTCCCTTCTCGGTCTATAAGACCGTATAGTTTTCTATCTTTGGCCTCTGCTTGTTGGAGAACTTATGCTCGCTGTTAAAGATTTTTTAAACGAAATGCCCAAATCTCAGCTGAAAGAGCTGCATGCGAAGGCGTTCTGTTCTAAAGGCTTGCTGAACAACGCTAAAATTCTTTCGGAAACGAACACGTTCTTTACCGATACCGCTCGGTTCGAAACCTTCTATACGTCTTTGGAACCGTGGAAAAAACTTTGCTTGTTCTTGATTTACCATAGTGAAAATCGTGGTTTGGAAATGAATGAACTTCGCTTGGTGGCACCTGCTAACAAGCGTGAAGAACTGGAGACATTCCTTCTCGATTGTGCCAAGAACCTTTATATTTGGCGTTCCCGCACCGAAAAGAATACTTACGTCTATTTTGGTTTTGACGACTTTTTGAAGGGCATCCTTCTTTCTCCGGAAAATCCGGTAGATGAAAAGGCCCGCTTCTTCAGCTACGAAGATATGCTGGTTTGGCACCTTTGCCAAATGCTCTCTTTTGCGCGTCTCGGAAAGATGAAGATGAACGGCACGGGTAATTTGCACCGTCGTTCGATGCAGATCTGCGAAGAATCCTTTAAGTATTCAAGGCAGCTTTCTCCGGATGCCGTGCGTGAAGAATGTACGCTCCTTCTTGAATTTCTTTCGTCCCATAATTGGATTGAACAGCGCGGTATGGACCTTCTCGTGACCGATGAAGCGTTCGAATTTTTGAAGCACAACGGTTTCCGCCTGAAGAATGAAATTCTGGAATGGTGGATCAAGCGGCGCTTTCACGGCGAAGACGAGTTTTTTAAGCATGTATTGTTCTCGATCAAGCGTAACGCATCGGCGGTGAATGCTCAGCGCATTCTTTGGACTCTCGATCCGACATTCCGTTTGACGCTTACGACGAATGAAATTTACTGGTCTTCGATGCCGAAGCCGCTTGCGGAACTTTGGCTCATGGGCATGGTGGAATTCTCGGCGAATGCAGGTGCGATTACTGCAATCCGCTTGAGCGACTGGGCCAAGGATTGGCTTTCGGCAACGGCGGCTCCAATGCTCGGTGCGCAGATTTCAACGCTTCCGAACTTTGAAATGATCATTTCGGTCAAGAGCGCTCCGCGCGTTCTCTTTATGTCGGCGTGCCTTGCCGATGTGCAGAACGATGAACCTTACTTGCGTTTTTCGATTTCCCGCGACACGTTTTTGAATGGTCTTAAAACCGGATTTAGCCGTGAAACGACGGAAAGCTTTGAAGGCTGGATCAGCGCTCCTCCTAACGTTCAAGAAGCGATGCGAGAATGGTCTTCTTGCTATTACGATTCTTCGTTCAGCTCGGTTCGGTTGTTAAAGATCGACAATGGGGAAGTGCGTGAAGCTCTCACCGTATTCCCGCAGTTCATGGAAATGGTGAACGAAGCGATTCCGGGTTACGGTTTTTTGATCAAGCAGGAATGCGAACCGAAGATCCGTGAACTTTTGAAGCACTACGGTTTGGAACCGGCTAACCCAGTGAATGAAGCGCCGGTGGAACAGTTTCACAATACCGATTGGAACAAGGCTTTCTGGTTGCGTTGGACTCCGGAAGGAACACCGGATTCCGCTTTCAAACCGGAAACGGACGGCTCTACGGTTTCGGCAGCGCTGGGCACGACCAAGTACGGTGGCGATTTCCAAAAGTTCGCCATGGTGGATCTTTTCAAGGTGTTGCGCTACGCCCGGTCCACGAACGGCTCAATCGAAGCCCGTCTTTCGCAGAAGCCGCTCGATAAGAACATGAAGCTCCCGAAGCTTCCGCCGGAGATCCGTTTTAAGGTCGAAGCTTTGCATTTTTCGAAGGTGCCGTTTGTGGCGAAAATCACGCTCGAACCGAGCGGAAAATCGCTTGAACTTCCTCTCGAATCGATTACAGAACTTCGCATGGCGAAAGACTGAAATTTCGCTAATCTGAGCAGAAAATGAAAAGAGCGTGACAGCGGTCGCGCTTTGTCTTTTTGGCTGTCTTTCCAGCAGAATTTTTTAAATTCCCCAGTATGAGTTTTGTCCATCTTCAATTACATTCCGAATTTTCCATTTTGCAGGCGGCTGCACGTTTGGACGATATTTTTGACGCCGCTGCTGCCGATAACGCTCCTGCAGTCGCCCTGACGGATCATGGGACGATGTTTGGAATTTTGGAATTTCAGGAACGTGGCAAAGCTCTCAATAAAAAGCGTAAGGAAAAGGGTCTTCCGCCGATCAAGACGGTTCTCGGCTGCCACATCTACGTGGATACTCCGGGTGCAAACTTTAAGGAACCGGGCGGCTATGAACGCTTGACCCTTTTGGTCGAAAACGAACAGGGCTATTATAACCTTCTCCGTATTGTCAGCTACCGTTACGAGGAATCTAAACGTTGGGAACAGATTCCTTCCGTTCCACTCGAAATCGTCGAGGAACACAAGGAAGGCATTATTGCGATTGCGGGCGATTATGCGAGCCGCTACGGCATCAATGTGACCGCAGGCCGTGATGCACAGGCAAAAACTTACATCGAAACCCTCGATAAAATTTTTGACCACGATCATCTGTATCTTTCGATTTGCGATAACGGAATTTCCGCTCAAAAAACGCTCAACCTGTTTACCGTTGCACTCGCGAAGGAATTGAACCGCGAACTCGTCGCGGTCGGCGACGTGCACTACATTAAGCGGGAAGACGCCGACGCTCACAAGGCTCTCCGTTGCATTTCGCTCGTTGAAAAGTTCAAAGAATTTAACGACAAGCGTTTTCCGACAAATCAGTTCTACTACCGCGCCGAAGCGGAAATGCGAGAACTTTTCCCCGACCATCCGGAAGCGATTGACAATACGGTCAAGATTGCGGACCGTTGCGTCTTTGAAGTCAAAACGGGCATCGGTGATGACTTCTGGCCGCGTTACGAAATTCCGAAAGAATTCCTCGAATCCGAAGAATGCAAAGAAATCTACCGGGTCATGGAAGACGAATACAACAAGGGTTACCCGGAAGCCTTTGAAAAAGCGGCGAAGGAATTCTGCAAAAAGAATAAAGACAAAACAATCGAAACGCTCACGGATGAAGACAAGGATGCCGTGGAAAAGATCATGGAGCACAATAAAACGAGTCGCCACGGTGGCGACGCGGATGCTTACCTGATCCATTTGACGCGCGAACGTTTGCACTGGCGATTCCCTAATGAGAATACGCAGTACCCGAGTCACGATTCGGAAGTCAGCGATCGTATTTACAAGGAATTGAACTGTATTCGAAACATGAACGTCGCAGGTTACCTGCTGATTGTGTGGGATTTCATCAACTGGTCCCGTGAACACGGAATTCCGGTAGGGCCGGGACGTGGTTCTGCAGCAGGTTCCATTGTAACGTACATCATCGGTATTACGAACATCGATCCGCTCAAGTTTGGTCTTCTTTTCGAACGATTCCTGAACCCGGAACGTGTGTCCATGCCGGATATCGATACGGATATTGCGGACCGTGACCGTGGCCGGGTGATCGATTACGTGACGCGTAAATATGGCGCGGATTGCGTGGGCCAGATTATTACTTATGGTATGCTCAAGTCCAAGGCGGTGATTAAAGACGTCGCCCGTGTGCTGAGCATTGACCACCGTGAAGCCGATGCGATCATTAAGCTTTTCCCGCAACGCGTTTTGAACTTTAGCTTGAACGACGCGTGGACGGGCAAAACCAAAAAGGGTGCCCCTGTCGCTCCGGATTATGATCCGGCCCCGCTTCAGGCTTTCATCAACAGTCGAGAATCGTATAAGGAACTTTGGGACATTGCAAAGCGCTTGGAGGATCTTCCGCGCCAGACCGGTGTGCACGCTTGCGGTGTGGTGATTACGCCGACGCCGATTTACAATCTCGCTCCTCTCTACCGTGCCGCTCCGCTGGATACGCCGGTCGTGATGTACGACAAGCACTATTCCGAAACGATCGGCCTGTTGAAAATGGACTTCTTGGGCCTTATCAACTTATCCATCATTCAGGATACGGTAAACCTCGCCAAAAAAACGCGTGGCGTGGACATCGACATGGACAAGGTGCCGACCGACGATAAGGAAACCTTTGAACTTTTGAGTAAGGGCATGACGACAGCGGTGTTCCAGTTTGAATCTCCGGGTATGCAAAAGTACCTGCGTGAACTCAAACCGTCCCGCATCAGCGACTTGATCGCTATGAACGCTCTGTACCGTCCGGGTCCGATTGATCAGATTCCGCACTTTATTGCCCGTAAGCTCGGCAAGGAAGAAATCGACTGCTACCACAAGGACTTGGAACAGGTTCTGGGTGAAACGTACGGCGTGATTGTTTATCAGGAACAGGTGATGCAGCTCGCCCAGATTCTTGGCGGATATTCCTTGGGCGGCGCAGATAACATCCGTCGTATCATGGCGAAGAAGATGCCGGAAAAGATGGCGAAGCTCGAACCGGAATTCTTCCAGAAGTGCTTGGATAATGGCTATGACAAGGCTATGATTCAGAAGGTTTGGAATGCGGTGCTTCCGTTCTGCGGATACGCATTCAACAAGAGTCACGCTGCCGCTTATGCGTATGTGGCTTACCAGACCGCTTACTTGAAAACGCACTTTGGCCCGGAATACATGGCAGCGTCCATGACATCCAAAATGGGCAAGACCGAAGATATTGTGACGATTGTGCAGGAATGTCGTCGCATGAATATCGAAGTGCTCCCGCCCGATATCAACTCGTCTCTCGGCGTGTTCTCGGCAAATGCCGAAGGCAAGGTCGTTTACGGTCTCGCCGGTATTCGTAACGTCGGTCTCCCAGTTATTGAAGACGTGGTCGCCGAACGTGAAGCGCACGGTCCGTACACGACACTCTTTGACCTTTGCAAACGCGTCGCCGATTACCAGGCAGCTCAGCCCGAAAAGCGCCCACCTCTCAACCGTAAAACTCTTGAAAGTTTGATCATGGCAGGCGCCTTTGACAAAATGTCTCCGACTGTGCCGAACCGCCCCACGCTCCTTGCGAGCGTCGAAAAAGCTCTTGAAGTCGCGAACCGTCACCGCAAGGAACAGGATGCGGGCCAAACCTCGCTCTTTGATATGTTCGGCGGCGCTGCTCTCGAAGAAGCTCACATGGACGAAACTTACGAAGACGCTCAGCCATGGGGCCTCATGGAGCTTTTGAACAAGGAACGCGATGTCCTTGGACTTTACCTTTCCGCCCATCCTCTGGATGAATGCCGCCCGGAACTTCGAGGCTTTACCACGAATAGTCTTGCAGAAAGCGAACTGAATGAAATCGTGGAAGCGAATCCGAAATCGATCGTCTGCGTCGGCGGTATCATTACAAAGCTCCGCTCGTTCCAAAGTAAAAAGGACGAGACGAAGACGATGGGCTCGGGAACTTTGCAAGACTTCCAAGGCGAAATCGCGATTTTCTTCCCGCCGGATTCTTGGGAACGTTGCCGCGATCACTTTGGCGAAGATGACCGTGTAATTGTGAAGGGTAAACTTTGCCCGCAAAATCAGGATCCTTCTGCGTTGCAGATCATTGTGGACAAAGCTTTCTCCATCGATGAAGTGCGCACGCGTCTTGTGAACTTTATTCATGTGAACGTTTCTTCGATGGAACTCGTCGATGAAAAGATGACACAGATTTTGGAACGTATGGATATGGCTCAGGCGCTTCCGGGTGAACATGCGGCAGAAATGGTTTTCCACGTGGAAACGGTTTCGGGACATATTCACACGCTCCGCGCTCAGGTGGCAAAAATTGCTTATACGCCGGACTTCTTCGAATGGCTGCAAACGGAATTTGGACCTTCGAACGTTTGGGTCTCGGCAAAGGTCAAGGCTTAAACTTTCATGCGCCCGTACTGGCTTTTTTGCGCAGGCGAAGATTCCGGAGATGTCCTCGGCGAATCCTTAGTCCAGGAAATCCTGGAAAAAGGCTTTGACGCACTCGGGGCGGGCGGAAGGCGGATGGAAGGTGCAGGCCTTTTACCGCTTGTGCCTTTTGACGATTTACCGGTGAATGGATTCGGGGATGTCCTTTTGCATTCCCATCGGCTTGCGAAAAACTTCAAAATATTAAGGCGGGCTTTGCAGAATGAAAACTGCCACGGGCTCGTCGCCGTGGACTATCCAGGCTTTAACTTAAAACTCATGCAGCTTGCGCTTCAAATGGAAAAGCGCGTCATCTACGTAGAGCCTCCGCAGATTTGGGCGTGGAAACCCAAACGCGTCCAAGCCTTCCTTTCTCCAGAAGCCAAAAGGCTCGTGGAATTGCGGGCGCTGTACGATATCGAAATCGAAGCGTACCAAAAGTTCGGCCTGCACGTTCAAAAAATTCCGCATCCACTTTTGCAAAAAAGAAATTCTTTTGCAGAAAAAAATTTTTCTTTAACCGCAAAAGACCGCGCTACGGCTCCGATACTCCTTTTTCCGGGCAGCCGCCTTTCGCAGGCGAAGCGTAACTTGGAACTTTATCGCCGGTTAGCAGATAAATTAACTTCCAAAGGTCAAAATGTCGTCTTTGTCGCTTCTCGAACCGAACTGTTCCGATTCTTGGAAGGGAAATTCTGCGGGAAATTCCGCGTGCAGATTTCCCCGCAATCTGCAGAAGAAAGGTTCGCCCTTCTGCAGTCGGCAAAGTGCGTCGTCAGTGGACCGGGCTCTGCGATGATGGAAGCGTTCCTTGCCAAAACGCCCTGCGTGGCAGCTTCTCGAATCGAACCTCTCACGTTCTGCATGGGAAAGCTTTTCTTAAAGACTAAGCATTTAACGCTTCCGAACATTCAAGCGGATCGGTTACAAAAAGAGGCTTCCATTCCGGAATATGTCCAAAGTGTATTTTCAAATGTCGATGCGCAGGCGACAAAAGTTTTTTGCGCTGTTGAAAAATTCATATTTTTCTAAGCATGTTGTTTACATTAATCGCCATTATATTCTGCTTGGGCTGTTCCGCGTTCTGCTCGTTCACGGAAGCGGCGTTTTACAGTTTTCCTGCGTCGTCTATCGATGTTCTTAAAAAGAAAGGCGCTTTTACAGCGCGTTACATTGAACATGTCAAAACGAATATCGATCGTTATATCGCTTCGGTTTTGATTTTCAACACGGTGGCGAATACGCTCGGCGTTTCGCTGGCCACTTCGCTTGCGATTGCGCATTTTGGAACTTTTGGACAACTCGTTTTCCCGATAATACTCTCCGTTTGCATTTTGCTTTTTGGTGAAATTACGCCGAAGACGATTGGGGTGAAGCAGGCTCGAAAGGTCGGGCCGATGTGCGCTGTGCCGATGTATTACATCACGATTTTCCTCACGTACACGGGGCTGATTAAACTTTGCATGGCGATTACTAAGCACTGGACCAAGGGCAAAAATGAAGAGCCCGAAGTCAGTGTGGAAGACATCAACAGCTTGGTGAATTTGGGCCTTCGCGATGAAATCATCGATGGTCAGCAGGCGGTTGTGATAAAGAACATTCTCGCTTCAAAGTCGGTTCCGGTGCGCAAGGTGATGACTCCGCGTCAGGTAGTGTTTGCACTGCCACAGAACAGCACGATCGGTGAAGAACTCGATAAGATGCCGAACTGGCCTTTTTCCCGTATTCCGGTTTACGATCCGGAAGATAAAGAAAAATGGCTCGGCCTGATTATGCGGCGAGATGTTTACAATTTGGTCGCTGAAGGCAAACGCAACGTTCCGATTAAAAACTTGATGCGTCCGATCCAGTTTATTCCCGACAGTTTGACTTTGGATAAACTTTTAATCCGCTTCTTAAAGCAGCGCGGTCACATTGTCGCGGTTGTGGATGAGTACGGCTCGATTGCGGGCCTCGCTTCGCTCGAAGATGTTTTGGAAGAAATCCTCGGTCGTGAAATCGTCGATGAATTTGACGTTGCCGTGGACTTGCAGGAACACGCTCGCCGTAAGAGCCGAGCCTTGGCATTTGTCAGAGAACATAAAAGGGAAGGTCGTCGCGTATGATGTACGAAATCGCACCGCGTGTGATGCACAACGAATTCCGTGTGCAGTTGCCGAAAACTTCGGATTATGTGATTTATACGGAAAGGAATCTGGTCCTTTTGAAAAAGAATGCGGATTCGTTTGAACTGCCGACGGTTTTGGATGTGCAGACGGTCAACCCGAAGGCTTCTGAAAATTTGCACTATCTGTTTTCGGTTGACGATGAAGCGTTTTTCTCTTGCGATCAAAACTTTGCCCCGAATGCCTCGGACTTTGAACTGGTGAAAGACCGTTTTTTCCGCACGATGCCGAACATGCCGATCGCCTTTGGCGGTGCGGTCGGTTCGCACATTTCGCGTTGGGAACAGTCCAACCGTTTTTGCGGTCACTGCGGAACGCCGATGCAGCGCAAGGCTGATGAGCGCGCCTTTGTCTGCAAGAATTGCGGCAATACCGTTTACGGAAAAATATGCCCTGTCGTGATCGTTTCGGTCACATGGGAAAATAAACTTTTGATGGCGCACAACTTGAACAATCCGGACCGCAAACCGTACTTGATTTCGGGCTTTGTGGACATGGGAGAATCTTTAGAACAGGCTGTGCGTCGTGAAGTCAAGGAAGAAACCGGCGTGGCGGTCAAGAACATTCGCTACATCGGCAGTGAACCTTGGCCGTTCTCCAATTCTCTCATCGCAGGATTTTCGGCGGAACTCGACGGTTCTCCTGAAATTACTGTGCAGGAATCGGAACTGGAATATGCGAAGTGGGTGAACCGTGAAGACATCGGCGAATATACGGGCCGCTTGAGCATTTCTGGAGAAATGATTCAGCGTTTCAAGGCGGGAACTCTTTGATCGATTTCATCGGCGACATCCACGGCCATCGGGAACGGTTAGAAGCTCTGCTGAAAAAGCTCGGCTATTCCGTGGTGAACGGAACTTACTGCCATCCGACGAATACGGCCATCTTCCTCGGGGATTACATCGACCGCGGCCCGGACGCCCGTGGGGCTGTTCGCATTGTCCGCAAAATGGTCGAAGCGGGGACTGCGCAAGCGATTCTCGGCAACCACGAACTGAACGCACTCTACTTTTGGCAAAAAGATCCAAACGGCGGCTACCTCCGCGAACACACGATTAACAAGATCTTGATCCATTCGAAAACGATGGCTTCCTTCCAGCATTATCAGCCGGAATTTTTTGATCATCTCGACTGGTTCCTCTCGCTTCCGCTTTTTATCGAAACGGAAAACTTCCGCGCTCAGCATGCCTGCTTTGACATGGAAAACATTCAGACATTGCGCAGGGAAGGCCTAGAAATCATCGGCAATCAGGAAAATCTTTTCCGCATCCTCGCCAACAAAAAGATTCGCCGTGCCGTAATGGACACGGTCCAAGGTCCAGAAGTGGAACTAGAAAACGGAGCGACTTACCGCGACAGCGAAGAAGTGCTTCGCACCCGCGCCCGCATCAAATGGTGGATGGATCCCAAGGGAAAAACATTGCAAGATCTTTCGTTCCAGCCGGGCGTAAAGATTCCGCCGCAACCGCTTTCCGCCGAAGTCCAGGCTCGCGACTTTTACCGCGAAACGGAACGCCCGGACTTTTTCGGACATTACTGGCTCGAAGGCAAGCCGACACTTTTCCGCTCCAATGTCTGCTGTCTGGATTACAGCATCGCATCGTATAAAGGAACGGGCGTTTTGGCTGCCTATCGCTTTGACGGGGAAACTCATTTAAGCGAAAAGAACTTTTTTTACGTCTAAAAAAGAAGAATGAGTCTTTTGGGGGGTGGAATTCATCAAAATTGTTTGGCCGAAATGGAAGTTGTGTATAAATTAAGGGTATGAAAATGAAAAGACGGATCTTTACATCTTTTTCTTTAGCCTCTTTTGGGCTTGTGACAGCTGCAAATGCTGCAGCGACTTTTTACTACAATCAGGTCGGTTACGATGTGGGCAAACCGGTGACGGTCATTGTCAAAAATACGACCGATCTTTCGGGGACCGCTTTTTCGCTTTTGAAAGACGGTATTGCGGTTTCGACAGGAACGCTTTCGGTAGGCGCAAATCCCGATAGCTGGCTTTCGAGTGGAAGCTTTTACACGATCGATCTCGGACCCTCGCTCGAAGCGGGAACCTATATGATTCAGCTTGCAGACGGTTCCGTTTCGGGAGCTTTTACAGTTTCCGAATATGCACTTGCAACAAATACGCTTTCCACGGTCCTCGACTATTTTTATGAAGACCGTGCCGATACGCCGTATATTTTCAATTTGGATGCTTCTATCGGCATTTATGGTTCCTCTGAAAAGCGCAATGTACAGGGCGGTTGGTATGATGCGAGCGGTGACGTGAGCAAATATCTTTCGCACCTTTCCTATGCGAACTATTTGAATCCGCAGCAGATTCCGCTTTCGGTTTGGGCTCTTGCGTTTACGGCGAAACACATTCCGACTTTCCTTTCGGCGGTGTCTTCTGTGGCAAAGACGGACCCGGAGACAGAAGCCGTTTACGGTGCGGACTTCTTACTTCGCATGCTAAGTCCTGAAGGGTATTTTTACATGACCGTTTTTGATGGGTGGGGAAGTCCTTCGGCAACGCGTGAAATCTGTGCGTTCAGCGGTTCGAACGGCATCAAGAGCGCCGACTACCAGACAGCATTTCGCGAAGGCGGAGGCATGGCGATTGCGGCTCTTGCCAAGGCTTCGACGCTTGCGAAGGATGGCGATTCTACCCGTGCGCAGTATTTGGCAGGGGCTGTTCGCGCGTTTGAACATTTGCAGTCCAAGCAGACGATGGATGGAAGCTGCGCCTATTGTGACGATGGGGCGGAAAATATCATCGACGACTATACGGCACTCCTGGCTGCAACGGAACTTTTTACGGCGACAAACGAGGATTCTTATTTGACTGCGGCGCGTGCACGTGCAAAGCATTTGATGGACCGTTTGAGCGACAACGGTTATTTTTGGAGTGACGACGCGAAGACCCGTCCGTTCTGGCACGCAAGCGATGCTGGACTACCTTTAATTGCGTTGATTCGCTATGCCGAAGTGGAAGCTTCTTCAGAAAAAAATTTGAATTTGAAAACGGCTCTGGATGCGATAAAAAAGCATTATGATTGGCTGCTGAAGGTGACGAACCAGGTAGACAACCCCTTTGGCTATGCGCGTCAAACTTACAAGACCGGTGGCACGATTAAGGACGGATTCTTTATTCCGCATGACAACGAAAGCGGATACTGGTGGCAGGGTGAAGATGCGCGTATCGCAAGCCTTTCCGCTGCGGTCGCTTACGCGGCAAAAGTTTTGAACGATGTCAATTTCGAATCGGATAAATATGCGACCGATCAGCTGGACTGGATCTTGGGAAAGAATCCGTATGCGGTCTGTATGATGGAAGGCAAGGGTCTAAAAAATCCGAGTGTATATAACGGACAGTCTAGCTATGACGCAACCCTCGACGGTGGCATCGCAAACGGGATTACTGGAAAAAATACGGATGGTTCGGGAATCGCCTGGGACTCGGACGGTGTCGGTTCCGTCGGCTTTGATCTTTCGGAATCTTGGCAGAATTGGCGCTGGATCGAACAATGGCTTCCGCATACGACGTGGTACCTCATGGCCCTTGCGACACGTTACGATGAAGTCTCGTCAGACCTTATCCATACGGCGCTGCCCAAGACGAAATCTGCACCGACCTTCAACATCCAACAGCAAGGTCGCCTGCTCACGGTAAGTCTCCAGTCAAATCCGACGGGTAAGGTTCTCACGGTTGCGAACCTGAATGGTCAAAAGCTCTACCGTGAAACGCTCCGTTCCACGCAGACGACGGTGAACCTCGACAACTTGCAGGACGGCGTTTACTTTGTGCAGGTAAACGGTCTAGGCTCGCGCAGAATCCTTTTGAAGTAAAAGACTTTTTTGCAGAATCCAGTAGGCAAAAAAGCAAAAGAGAACGGAGAAAAGCGAACCCGCTGGAGCCGCAAGGCCCATCGGGGTCAGCGTATCGGGGAAGTATTTGGCGGCAAGCCCGGTTCCCGGAATGCGGAAGAGCACAATCGAAAGAGCATTGTGCACAAACGAAAGAATGGAAAGTCCGCAGGCGCAAAAGTATCCGCTAAAGCAAAAGTGGATTCCTGCAACCAGGCAGTCGATCACATAGGTTCTCAGGTATTCCGTTCCAAACCGTACCACGGAAGCGTCGCTTGAGAACAGCGCAAGGAACGGCTCGGAAAACGGCTGGAATATCACCGCAAAAAAGAGTCCTATCCCTGCCGCAATCGCGGTTCCTGTCCAAAGCGTTTTCTTCGCCTGCTCTGGCTTTTCGGCTCCCATGTCCTGCGCCGCAATCGCGGAAATCGTCGAAAGAATGGTGGATGGAACAAGGAACAGGAAGGTGATGATCTTTTCCACAATCCCGACGGCCGCCGCGATTTCAACGCCGCGGCTGTTTGCGATCATCGTAATGAACAGAAATGAAACCTGAATGAATCCGTCCTGGGCGGCAATCGGTGCGCCGATGTTCAAAAGTCCTTTGAACAAAGCCTTGTGCGGCCTAAAATCCCGACGGCAAAGCTTGACTCCTAAATGCAGTTTTTTTGCCGCGAAAAGGGAAACTAGAACGCTCATCGACTGCGCAAGGACTGTGGCGAGAGCCGCCCCTGCGGCGCCGAGGCGCATACCGCCCATGAACACGTAATCCAAAATAATGTTCAGCACGCAGGCGACCGCAATGAAGTACATCGGGTGCTTGGAATCTCCCATGCCGCGAAAAATCGCCGCGATCAGGTTGTACGCCACAATAAAAGGAATCCCGGCAAAACAGATCTGCAAATAGCGCACGGTGCCATCGACGGCTTCTGCAGGCGTCTTGAGCAAACTTACGATCGGTCCGCATAAAAGCAAGAGGACCGCTGTTGAAATCACGGCGAAAAGACTAAAGAGAACAATCGTGTTTCCGGTAATCCTCGAAATGCTTCGCAGGTTTCCAGCGCCCACGGCACGGCTTGTCAAAACGGTCGTGCCCATGGCAAGCCCGACGATTATCACCGTCAGAAAGTGCATCGCCTGGCTTCCCACGGCAACCGCGGTAATCGCTTCCGCGCCTTCGAACTGTCCAACGACGAATAGGTCCGCAAGGCCGTAAAGGGTCTGCAAAAAGTAGGCGACAAAATAGGGCGTTGAAAAGACGGCTATGTTCTTAAAGACACTTCCTTCTGTCAAATTCACAGGCATGGTGTGAATTTAGAAAAGCGACTTTCGGTTGCCAAAAAAAATCAAAATATCCGAAAATATTATTATAATTCTATTGATTAATATAATTAATAGAGCTAAAAACGCCTTATTTTAGGCAAAAATTGTAAAAATAAGACTTTTTTGCCCTTGATTTTTGTTTGTGGGTTTCTAATTTTGACGCCGGAACTGCGACACGTTTCTGTGTCCGCAGAAACTTTAGAGGAATGACATGAAAACCATTATGGTGAACCCGAAGACGGTCACTCGTCAGTGGAAGCTCATCGATGCTGAAGGCAAGCCCCTTGGCCGCGTTGCTACCGCTGCTGCTCGCCTTTTGATGGGCAAGCACAAGGCTATCTACTCCCCGAACGTCGACACTGGCGACTACGTGGTGATTATCAATGCAGAAAAGGTCCTTACCACCGGTAAGAAGGCTGAACAGAAGCAGTATTTCCATCACACGGGTCACATCGGTGGCGAGCGTTGGATCACTTATTCTGATTTGATCGCTAAGCACCCGACTGCTCCGCTTTCCGAAGCTATCTGGGGCATGCTCCCGCATACCGCTCTCGGCAAGAAGATGCTGAAGAAACTCAAAATCTACGCTGGCGCGGAACAGCCGCACGCAGCCCAACACCTCGAAACCGTAAGCATCGATTTCTAGGACGGAGGATAAAGCTATTACTACCGCAAAATCTAAGAAGATCTACCGTGGCACCGGTCGTCGCAAGAACGCCATCGCTGCTGTTATCTTGAAGCCGGGTACCGGCAAGCGTATCATCAATGGTCGTGATTTTAAGGAATACTTCCACTCTGACGTTCAGAACATGATTGCAAACCTCCCGTTCGCAGTCCTCGACAACGCAGATCAGTGGGATGTCGAAGTGAACGCTCACGGCGGCGGCATTGCTGGCCAGATGGGTGCAGTCCGTCTTGGCATCGCTCGCGCTCTCGTTGCGAACAATGCAGAAGACAAGTCCGCTCTCAAGAAGCAGGGTCTCATGACTCGTGATTCTCGTGCTGTGGAACGTAAGAAGTTCGGTCGCAAGAAGGCTCGTAAGAACTTCCAGTTCTCCAAACGCTAATCTCCGCTTCACGCATTGCAAAATTCAAAAGAAAGGCTCCCGGATGTGGGGTCTTTCTTTTTTATGCACTCAACAGATTGAACGTCATTTTCTATATTTCCGTTCGCTTAAGCAATTCCGCTTAAGTATAATCAAGCACCGGCTTGTAAAAATCGCTTCGGTGGCTGGACTCTGAACCAAATCAGGTCCCGCTTTGCGGTTTCATTCAAGTCGGGAAGAATAACCGAAAAAAGGAAAAATCATCATGGCTAATTTGCCTTCCGTTGAAGAATTGCTCTCTGCAGGCGCTCATTTTGGTCACCAGGCTCAGCGTTGGAACCCGAAGATGAAGCCGTACATCCTTGCCAAGAAGAATGACATCTACGTCATCAACCTCGACAAGACGATCAAGCTCCTCGAAGAAGCTGGCAAGGTCGCTGCTCGTATTTCGAGCGAAGGTAAGAGCGTTCTCTTCGTCGGTACCAAGCCGACCGCACGCGCTATCGTTGAAGACGCCGCTAAGAAGACCAACCACTTCTTCGTGTCCAACCGCTGGCTCGGTGGTATGCTCACCAACTTCCAGACCGTTCGTAAGTCCATCAAGCAGATCGACAAGATCGACCAGATGGAATCTGAAGGTCTCTTCAAGGTTCTTTCCAAGAAGGAAGTTCTCGATAAGACTCGTCTCCGCGAAAAGATGCTCGGCGTCTTTGGCGGTATCCGTGAAATGGCAACCCTCCCGGGTCTTCTTGTCGTCACGGACCTCCACCACGAACACATCGCTGTGGCTGAAGCTCGTCGTCTCCACATTCCTATCATCGGTATCTGCGACACGAACGTCGATCCGACTCTCGTGGACTACCCGGTTCCGGCTAACGACGACGCTGTGAAGTCTATCAAGCTCATTGTGGACTACATTGCAGACAACGTAACGGCTCGCTCTGAAGTCGCTAAGAATGCTGATGCAGAATCTGCTGCTAAGAAGTATGACGACGCTCCGGCTCCGCGCAAGCGTTCTAGCCGTCCGCGTAAGTCTGAAGACAAGTCTGCAAAATCTGAGGAAAAGTAATAATGGCAATTCAAATTACAGCCGCTATGGTTAACGAGCTCCGCCAGAAGACCGGCGTGGGCATGATGCAGTGCAAGAAGGTTTTGATCGAAGCTGAAGGCGATCAGGACAAGGCTGTTGAACTTCTCCGTAAGCAGGGTGCTGCTGTCGCTGCAAAGCGCGCTGACAAGGCTGCGAAGGAAGGCCGTATCTACCTCGTAGAAACAGCGGACAAAGCTGCTGCATTTGAACTCTCTTGCGAAACCGAACCGGTTTCCAACAACGCTGACTTCGTCGCTCTCGCGAACATGGCTGTCAAGGCTGTCGAAACTCAGGCTATTGCCTCTGTGGAAGACTTGAAGAATGCTGTTGTGGACGGCAAGAAGGTGAACGATGTGCTCCAGGACGTGCTCGTCAAGATCCAGGAAAACATCGACTTCCGCAAATTCCAGGAACTCAAGAAGGCTCCGAACTCCGTGTTTGGCGTTTACAGCCACATGAACGGTAAGATCGGCGTGATTACCGAACTCTCTTACGAAGGTTCTGCAGACGAAGCAGCCCTCAAGGCTGCTGCTAAGGACATCGCTATGCAGGCCGCTGCTTTCGCACCGGTCGCTTTGAACGATGCCGCTGTTCCGGCTGAAACCATCGAAAAGGAAAAGGAAATCGCAAAGGCTCAGATCGAAGCTTCCGGTAAGCAGACGAAGCCGGAATTCGTTCAGCGCCAGATCGACGGTCGCGTTGCCAAGGTCCTCAAGGAAATCGTTCTCGAAGATCAGGAATTCTTCATGTCCGAAAAGAACCCGAAGAAGCTCTCTGTCAAGGACTACCTCCAGGAAGTCGTTGCAAAGCAGCTCGGTCTTTCCAGCTTGAAGGTTGTGAACTTCGTTCGCTTTGAACGCGGTAACTAGTTTAGACGAAAGGCGAGTGGCGAGAGAATCGTCGCTCATCATCGCGAGCCCCGTAAGGGGTGAAGCAATCTCTAGTTAGAATTAAAATTGGTCGTCCCATCCGGGGCGACCAATTTTTTTTGTATACAGAAAATGTCGCAGAACCGCAACGCTGGGCTTTAAATTCAAAAGGTATTTTTTTGCTTGCTTTGCAAAAGTTTTCCCGTTGGCGAAGTAATTGAAATGTTCGTAAATCCTGTTTTTTTCAATTTCAGGATTAAAGGCTCGTATGATTGCATCTTTTGGGAAAAGGCCAATGCGTCATCGCCGGGCTCTATGATTAAAGTAATGTCGTTTGAATCAGGTCTTGTTATTCTTTGACGGATTGTCTTCAGATATTCGACTACCTCGTCGAATACATCAATATTTTCTTTTTTGAGCGATTTGTAATGTATCCCGTCAGGAGCTTGTTCCGTTGTGTAATAAAAATTTGGAGAAAAACTTCCGTTCGCTCCGATAACGATGTACTCATCTGTAATAAAAACGGAAAGGCTAAGCGTCTGTTCTGTCGCCCAAGATGACGCAGAATTCGCCAAGACAAACCACAATGTCATTAGAACAGTAAAAAACAGCCGTTTCATTCTACTCTCATTCGTGGCACATGCTCTTTGAAAACCTCGCCAACAGACATCCCTTCATGGACCTTTTCGTTCCCATAAATCCATTTAAAAGTCAAGAGACTAGGCGTTATCCATAGATTCCGGCTCTTGTTCGGCAGAACAGCCTAAGAAAAATAATGCAAAGAATAAGATGACGAATATCTTTTTCATGACGATAATTCAACCCAGTCCTATTCCTTAGGAATCTTGTAACTGCATGACCAATAGTTGTTGCTGAATTTGGCATGACCGCCGACGCCCCATTTACCATTCGTTTTTATCCACTGATAACTTCCACACGGATTTGCTGCGTGTATAATTTCAGATGCAGTTCGTTCCTCGATAATTACCTTTGTGAAATCAATCAAGGCATTTAGATTGACCTTTTTGCCGTCAGAAATGTCCTTGCGAAATTTTACATAACTATCATATGTCATTACTTGACCAAAAAATTCGGAAGAGAGACCATGACATTCAGAAGGAACACCAAAATCTGGACATGCATATTTTGCTGCCTCTTCATTGGTTGGATACACGCATCCGTAATACATGTTTAGTGAGTCGGGACAAACGGCGTTTGACGATTTGAATCTTGAGTTTTCGATATATTCTAGGTGGCAAAAACTTTCCGTACTATTACACCTCTTTATAGCAAGATATTTTTGTCCATCCCTTTTGTCGGCGACAAAGGTCCAACATTTGGAGACGCTACCATTCTCGGACTTATGAATTTCAGGTTTGGAAATGCAAAGAAAATCCTTTGCCGTTACGGCAAAGGAAATCCCTGTAATAAACAATAAAGCAGTTATAATCCGTTTTACTGATTTAGAATCCATGGCAAGTACTCGTCATAAAGTTGTTTAATCAAAGGAATGTTGTTAAAACAATGCTGTCCAAGAGTTTGTTCGTTTTCCATAAAATCCATTTGGTTTCGTCGTTTTTCCAACTTGTCGCGCAATGGCAACAATTGATCTTTACCTTTATCAAGCCATTTTACGATACTTTTTTTAAGTTCTGCTTTATTACGCATCTTATTATCCAGCACTCGATTTTCCCACTTCTTTTTGCGGAACTTATTTAATGCGTAAATATACACTAAATTTTGAATAACGGGTAGTTCGATTACATGCTTGTATTCGTGAGTGCTTATACCCAAGTTAGGTATTCTGCTACCATCAAAAGACATGGTAAACTTAGTATTGGGGTATGTAGTCAACGGGATATCTTTTTCGTATGTAAAGTTGTCGACGATATAATCAACCATTTCATCAATAATATAGTTGTTAGGTTCAAGCTTCGTCCAGTTGAACGCCTCACCTTCATTGAATTTTTCTGGTGTGATAGTTGATTCATATGTTACTCGAGGTCTAACATACTTAATTCCGTAAGGAGTTATAGATTAGGCAGATAAATACTTTACAAAACAAGCAAAGTTTACTATATTTGCATCATGGAAAAAGATGATGCAAGAAAGAATGTCCAGAGCCTTCTCGAAAAACGGAAGACAATCGTAAAAATGAAGAAGGCGGGATTCAAGAAAAGCAAGATCGCAGAGACCTGCGGCGTGAGCCGCCCCATGGTGGATGCAGTTCTATCGCTTTACGAGAAAGGCGGGATGAATGCGCTCAAGCCGAAGACAAGGGGCCGCAAGGAAAGGGAAAAAAGGCTCCTTTCCGCCAATCAAGAATCCGAGATACAGAAACTAATCCGGGACAAGCGTCCCGAACAGCTCAAGTTCAAGTTCGCCCTCTGGACCCGCGAAGCGGTTGCGGAGCTTGTCCGCAGCAAATTTGGAGTGAAGCTGGCCAAGAGAACGGTCGGCGACTACCTCAAAAGATGGAACTTCACCCCGCAAAAACCGATTGTCCGCGCGTACGAGCAAAACCCCGAAGCGGTGAAGAAGTGGCTCGAAGAGGAATACCCGAAAATAAAGGCCGATGCGGTATGCGAGAATGCGGAAATCCACTGGGCGGACGAGACCGCCATCGTGAACACGGATGTCCGTGGCCGCAGCTACGCCCCCTGCGGGCAGACCCCGGTCGTGAAGGCTCCCGGATGCAGGGAGCGCTTTTCCATGATATCGGCGGTGAACAATCGCGGGAAGTGCCACTGGATGATGATTGACGGGGCGTTCGACGCGACGAAGCTCATCGACTTCATGACGGCTCTGGTGAAGGATGTGTATGCAGACGGGAAAGGGAAGAAAGTGTTTCTCGTGATGGACAACCTGAGGGTTCACCACAGCAAGCCGGTAAAGGAATGGCTTGAAGCGAACACGGACAAGATAAGCGTATTCTACCTGCCCAGCTACAGTCCCGAGCTGAATCCTGACGAACGTCTTAATGCCGACCTGAAACACGAAATATCTTCCAACGCACCGGCTCGGACTCGCGAAAAGCTACGCTCCCATGCGGAATCCCACATGAAAATGGTGAGCAACAGCCCTGAACGAGTAATCAAGTATTTTGGCGACAAGCATGTCTCTTATGCAGCATGACTATGTAAAAAATATATCCGCCGGAGCAATAAAACATCTTGAATTTGAGTTTCAACATCTTCGGGCGTTTGAGGACAATCTGGCAAATCAAGATATTGGGGCGTGTAATTCGAATCTGATGTGTCATAATTGTACGGCTCAGTATTTATTTCGTAAGGTGTCATAAAGTCAGAGCAATCAGCATCGCTATCGTAACCCGTTTTTTCACGCACATCATCACATATAGAAGCCAAAATTTCATTATAGGTATTGGATTTCGGTGTTCCAAAAATGTCTGATATTCTTGGAACGGGAGTCTTTGTCTTATCCTGTGAAATCTGAGCGTCGTGTCTGCCCAATAGGATGTTTTCGATTTTACTTCTATTTTCTTTATTATATATAGGCATAAAGCCCTCCTTTTATTATTTACTTTTGATTAACGTTATTTACGGAAGAGGGTTTTTTCAGAGTTAAAATGTATGGGTAAAAAGTTAGTCCCAAATTCCAATGTAAAATATAGTAAACATTTTAGTTTTGTTAACAAAAATTTATATTTTTTGTTTGCTTCTGAACATAATTGTGCAAAAAGGTAGTACAAAGACTACCTTTTTGCGATCATTTCGTTGATGGCCGTGTAAACGGTCACCGGGAAGTTGAGACCGCCGTAGCGACGCGGCATCGTGACGCGGGTAAGCGACCGTTCGGCTTATGCCTCACTCTCGCCTCCGCCCCGCTTAACGCATGGGGCTTTGTGGCTCACAGCGTATAGGTGGCGACCGCAGAGTTCTGCCTTCGCGTTCTTGTATATAGAGAGGGAAAAGCCTTCCCTACGCTCGCACTTCTTTGCTCGTGATCCCTTCTATATCAAAAATTCGACGAATCCGTGTTGATGTTTATGCTTGTAACCTTGGCAGGAATAGAAAAAATTTGGGATGTTTTTGCCTCGGAGCCTTCCTTTTTTTCACTAAGTGCCCCTATAGCTGCTAGCACTGCGAGGATAATCACGATCAGGAGACAACCACAGCCACAACTTCGTTTTGAAGAGCTTTTAGAATCATCGGAACTATTGACGCTTTCGTTAAATTCTCCGAAGGCGTCCTTTATGTCTTGTACGCCTTCGTTAAATTGTCTTTTGCTTTCTGCACTTCTTTTTCTACGGCAGGCCGGACATGTTGGGCGTAGTTTGTATAAGCCGGTATTTCCAATATCAAAAAAAGATGGTTTTATCCACCGACCACAAAAATAACACTGATACATTTTATCTGACATTATTTTTTTATCCTTTTTTTTCATGTGTGTAATGGAAACTACCTTAACTTGAAAGACTCTATCAAGTCTTTGATGGCGTCTTCATTTGTTTTTGAAAAATTTCTTAATGGTTTAAGAGGAATGGTATTTGATATCTTTTGGGAGTCCAACAGATGCTTAACATTTGAAAGCTTTGCTTTTAAGGAGGATTTTGATAATCGTGGCAAACTTTTTTGAGCGAAATCCAAAAATTCTTCTACTGTAAGGGATGGAACCACATACTGTTTGATGCATAAAAATGAGAAAATGTATTCTTCCGCCTTGCTCCAGCTTTTTTGGGGCATAACAACCTCTTTTTCTGTGGCGAATGTAAAAAAAAATACATTTTCAAGTAAATTTTTGAAAACGCGAAAGTGGAACGGTGTTCGCGATGATGTCGCCAGCGACTTCGAGCACGTGGTTGTAGTTGTCCAATCGCGGAGGCATTGTCTTCCGGTGCATAGTCGAAAGCGTCCTCGTCGGCATAGCCCTTTTCCTTGAGCTTGACAATGCGCTGCATCAAGGGGCTGCTTTCGAGGTTGAACTTAATCTCTTTTTGTTACGTTTTTACACTTTTTCCGAAGAAAAAGTGCTTTTTATTCGCAAAAATTCTATATTAATAATATGTTTAGGTCTATAATCGAAAAAATGGTCCAGTGGAAGGACTCGAAAAACAGAAAGCCTCTTGTCCTTTGGGGAGCCCGTCAGACGGGCAAAACGTGGGCAATGAAGGAATTCGGCAAGACGCATTTTGAAGATTGCGTCTATGTCAGTTTTTATAACAACAGTAGGATTGCGAAGATTTTCGAGCCGGATTACGACGTCCGTCGCATCTTGAACGCTTTGGAAATTGAACTGCGTGTCAAGATTGTTCCTGAAAAGACTTTGCTGATTTTTGACGAGATTCAGTCTGCGCAGAAGGTGCTTGAATCGCTGAAGTATTTCTGTGAAGATTGTCCCGAATATGCGGTTGTGGTTGCGGGCTCGCTTTTGGGGGTTGCAATTCACGAGGGAATTTCTTTCCCGGTGGGCAAGATCAACGAGTTGTGGCTCCATCCGATGAGTTTTTCTGAGTTTTTGATAGCGCTTGGTGATGAACGCCTTGCCGCGTATATTGACAATCCTGAAAATGCGGAGGTGAACGAGTTTGCGGACTTGTATAGGGAACGTCTCAAGCAGTATTATATTGTTGGGGGAATGCCCGAAGTTGTGAATTCGTTCCGAGAAAATCAAGATTATGATGCTTGCCGTGAAATCCAGAATTCAATCTTGAATCAGTACGAGGGCGATTTCGGTAAACACGTGGACCCGAGGGAATTGCCAAGAATCCGTATGGTTTGGAATTCTCTACCATTGCAGTTGGCAAAGGAAAATCGAAAGTTTTTCTTTGGACAAATTAAGAAGGGGGCTCGCTCAAAAGATTTTGAAATTGCGATACAGTGGCTTTTGGATTGCGGGCTTGTGCATAAGGTAAATATGGTTTCCAAACCGGGAATGCCTTTAAAGGCATATGCGGAATTGGATTTCTTCAAGATTTATATGCTCGATGTAGGCTTGCTTGCTGCAAAAAGCGAACTGGATGTGTCGTCGGTTCTGAATGGAAATAGAATCTTTACCGAATTTAAAGGTGCTTTGACGGAACAGTATGTGTTGCAGGAATTGCTTGCCGAGAAGCCGTATACTCCGTTCTATTATGCCTCCGAAAAATCAACGTACGAGGTTGATTTCTTGATCCAGAAGAAGGGGAATGTCGTTCCCATTGAGGTCAAGGCAGAAGAAAATCTGAAAGCCAAGAGCCTCCGCTTTTTTGTGGATAAGTTCAAACCTTCTACGGCGATTCGCACATCTATGTCGCCATATCGCAAACAAGAATGGATGGAAAATGTCCCTCTGTGGGCTGTGAAGGGTATATAGGCTATTTTTGGGATAAGAGTGTCCTCGCTTTTTGTTACATTTCTCCCGAGAAACGAACCTATCAACTGGCGAATAATTATGTCTAAATTTAAGCGCATTCTTCTGAAGCTCAGTGGCGAAGCCCTTGCGGGTGAAAAAGGCCACGGTATTGATAATGTCATCCTTGCCGACATGGCAAGTGAAATCGCTTCCATCGTCAAGCAGGGCGTGCAGGTGGCTCTCGTTATCGGCGGCGGCAACCTGGTCCGCGGAATTTCTGCTTCGGCCGGCGGTATGAACCGTGCCCAGGGCGATGCCATGGGTATGCTCGGCACCGTGATGAACGGCCTTGCCATGCAGGACGCTTTGGATAAGCAGGGCATCGACTCCGTGGTGATGTCTGCGATCCGCATGGAACCGGTCTGCGAATTCTTTGACCGCCGCCGTGCGCTCAAGCTCCTTTCCGCAGGTTCCGTGGTGATCTTCTCTGCCGGAACGGGCAATCCTTTCTTTACGACGGACAGCTGTGCTGCTCTCCGCGCCATCGAAAGCGAATGCGACGTGATCATGAAGGCGACGAAGGTCGACGGTATTTATACGGCTGACCCGGTCAAGGATCCGAAAGCGACCCGTTTTGACGATATCAGCTACCAGGAAGTCATCTCCCGCGGTCTCAAGGTCATGGACACGGCTGCGGTCGCTCTTTGCATGGAACACAATATGCCTATCTTCGTGTTCAAAATGGTAAAGGGAAACTTGACGAAGGCTGCCGTAGAAGGTAATTTAGGAACGCTCGTACACTGCTAATTTGGCTGTGTGCATAACTTTTATTTTGAATTTGAAGAGGCTATTTCATGGCTGAAGAATATGAAGTAAAGATGCAAAAGGCTGTTGAAGCTACGGAACGCGAATTCGCCAAGATCCGTACAAGCGTTGCAACTCCGGCAATCTTGAACAACGTGATGGTGGATTATTACGGCACGCCGACTCCGATTCCGCAGGTGGCAAAGGTTTCCATTCCGGAACCGCGTATGCTCCTCGTGACTCCGTGGGAAAAGCCGATGGTCGAAGCGATCAACAAGGCGATTCTCGTTGCCAATATCGGCGTAACCCCGATGATGGAAAGCAACTGCATCCGCGTCGCGATTCCTATCCTTACTTCGGAACGTCGCGAAGAACTTGTAAAGCTTGCCCGCAAGCATGCCGAAGAAGGCAAGGTCGCCATTCGCAACATCCGTCGCGATGCGAACGACGCCATCAAGAAGAACAAGGAAATCGCTGAAGACGAAGCGAAGAAGAGCCAGGAACAGATCCAGAAGGTTACCGACGCCTATATCGCAAAGATTGACGAAATCCTGAAGGTGAAAGAAGCCGACCTTCTTGCAGTGTAATTGCCTATGTCGAACGAACTGAAACACGTTGCTATCATTATGGACGGCAATGGCCGCTGGGCCAAAGGTCGCGGTCTTGAACGCTTTCTGGGGCATCGCAAAGGTACTCAGGCAACGATCGACGCTGTGAAATTCGGGTGCGATCTGCACTTGGAACATTTGACCCTGTACGTCTTCAGTTCCGAAAACTGGCAGCGTCCTTCAAAGGAAGTGGATTACCTGATGAAGCTCCTTGTGGAAATGGTCCACAAGGAACTTCCCGACCTCATGGAAAAAAACGTGAAGCTCGTGGTCATCGGGAACATTAACCGCTTGCCGGATGCTCCGCGGTCTCAATTGCAGCATGCGATTGATGAAACGGCAAACAATACCGGTATGCAGTTGAACTTGGCCATTTCTTACGGTGGACGTCTCGAAATCGTAGACGCTTGCAAGGCTATCGCGAAAGAAGTCCAGGAAGGCAAACTTTCCTTGGACGCTGTAGACGAATCCGTCTTTGCAAAGCATCTCTATTTGAAGGGAGCCCCGGACCCGGATCTTGTAATTCGTACCGGTGGGGAATTCCGACTTTCCAACTATTTGCTGTGGCAGGCTGCCTACAGTGAATTCTACGTCACCCCGACGCTTTGGCCGGACTTTACAAACGAAGAGTTCCAGAAGGCCATCGAGTTCTACAATACGCGCGAAAGAAGATTCGGAAAGGTTTTACATGAGTAATTTGGCCCAACGATTGATTACCGCGTTCATCGCCATTCCGGTGGTGTTCTTTTTGCTGTGGTTCAACGATTTTAGCCGTGTAGGCCTTTTGTGCTTTTTGGCTGGCGTCGGTGCCTGGGAATGGGCGCGCATGGCTTCCAAAATGTATCAAGGCCCGGATACCCGGTATCTTTCGTTTGCGTCTTCCTTGGCGTTGACCCTTGCCTGGGTGCTTTCCGAAGGGGGGTATTTTGGACTCCCGGCGGTGCCTTTTGTGCTCGGTTCCACGTTCCTTGTCAGCTTTGCCATTTATATTGCCCTTGCCTATGCGAAGGTGAAAATCGATCACCTTTTCCCATGGCTCGTGATGCAGCTCGGTGCGCCTCTTTATTTGGGACTTTGGGGTGGCATGAACGTTTTGATGGTGGGGAATGGCCACGGCTTTGAACATTGCTACGCTTTTATCCTTGTCATGACGAGCGTTTGGCTCTGCGATACGGTCGCCTATTTCTTTGGCAAGTTTGCAGCGGGCAAGGGACCTTTTGGCCGTCATCTGTTTGCTCCGACGATTAGCCCGAAGAAGACGTGGGAAGGCTCCATTGCCGGCTCCATTGCGACGATCGCCTGGGTGGCCTATTTTGCAAAGTGCACTTCGGCGCTTTCCGCTTTCGGGGTGCAGTTCAACTGGGCTTCGGCAATTGCACTCGGTTTCATTTTGACCGTCGCCGGTCAGGCTGGAGACCTTTTGATGAGCGCTCTCAAGCGTTGGAGCGGTACCAAGGATTCTGGGAATCTCTTTGTGGGTCATGGCGGAGTCCTTGATCGGTGTGATTCTTTTTACTTGGCGGCCCCGACCCTTTATTTGATGATGGAATTCCTGAAGGGTATCGCTTAAATTTCTCGAAATTTTAAGGCTGGGTTTTGCCCAGCTTTTTTTTGCGCCTAAAGATTCTGTTGTTTTTGTTTACAACGGAGTTTTGGCTGTTAGTGCGAACTTTGGCTTTTGCGACTGTATTTTTTAGTGCGATTTTTAAAAAGGGATGAGTATGAATTGCACAAAAATTTCTTTGGTGGCAGTACTTGTTTGGGGAACTTCTTTTGCGTTTTCCCAGTCGGTTGAAATCGGCACGTGGGCGGGCTTTAGAAAAGGCGCGGTTTCCTTTACGTTTGACGACGGACCTAAAAGCGATGTGGAAATTGCCGCTCCGATGTTTGAAAAGTACGGCTATAGGGCCACGTTCAATATTGTGACCAACTGGGTCGGTGCAAATGGAATGGTCAGCTGGAGCGATGTTCAAACCATGGCAAGCGCAGGCCATGAAATTGCAAGCCACAGCGAATCGCATCCAGGTAACGGGGCGATGCCGGCGAATGAAATTGCTTCCTCCAAACAGGTGATTTCGAACAACGTTCAGCAGTCCTATGGCTGCATCACGCTCGCTTATCCGAACTGCAATACTCCTGGCGATCAGCAGGTTTTACACAATTATATTGCGGGTAGAATCTGTAATGCAAGCTGGAGCGGAGGTTCCGATATCATGGGGCAAAATGGCCCGAGCAATTGGGCTGCCGTCCCTGCGATCATGACGGGGAATCAAGGCTCGGAGGATTTGACGGGGAACATACAGCGCGCGGTGAATAGCGGTGGCTGGGTCATGTTCCTCACGCATGGGTTCACGACGGGAACAAACGGTTATGCGACCTATTCCCCCACCAATGCGACTGTGATGGAAAGCGCGCTGGGATGGGCAAAGCAAAATGACAAGGATGTTTGGGTCGCGCCATTCCGCAACGTGACGATGTATATCAAGGAACGCAATGCGGCTTTCATCGATCCGATGGACGGTGGAAATGCGGACAGTTATGCTTTTGAATTAAAGCATTCCATTGCGGATAATATTTCAAAATACGATTACCCGCTTTCCTTGCGGATGGCACAGCCGACTGGCTGGGAAAACATTCGGGTGATGCAAGAAAATGCCGAACTCGAAGCTTTGATAGCCGATGGCTATATCTATTTTGATGCGGTTCCGAATGCGGGAAAAATCACCATTTCGAATATGGACGCTTTGAGCTCTTCCAGCTCCGCGGAGGAATCCTCTTCGAGTGCAACGACGGCTCTTTCGGAAATCCCGAACCATTTCCCGTTTGCGGTTTATGCGGATAACGGTTCCATTGCGGTTTCGGGTGCGCAGGGAATGTCTGTGACGGTGTTCAATGCTTTGGGAAATAAACTGCGTTCGACGAAGGTTTTGGGCTGTGAACAGAAGGTGTTCTCGGGAGCAAAGGGTTTGTATATCGTGAAGGTGGGCTCCCACTCCTTCAAGGTGCGCCTGTAACACAGATTTTCTTGAAAACAAAAGGGATTCCTCTTCGGAGGGATTCCCTTTTTTTATTCTATCTTTGCAGGTGGAAAACCTAAAATTTTGAGGCAGAAGAATGAAAAATGTCGCCCTTCTCGGTGCTACGGGTTCGATCGGAACTTCGACCATTGGCGTTTTGAAGCAGCATCCGGAGCGTTTTAAGCTTTATGCAGTCGCTGCCAACCGCAACTGGAAACAGGTCGCGCAGATTGCCCGTGAAATGGATGTGGAACGTTTTTGCATGTTCGAGCCGGAAGCCGCCAAGGCTCTTTCGAAGGAACTCGGAAAGCCTGTGCTCACCGGCATGGACGGCCTTTGTGAACTTGCAAGCGATCCGAAGACTGACATCGTTTTGAACTCTTTGATGGGTTCCGTCGGCTGCCTCCCGACACTTTCCGCCATTCGCGCATCCAAGCACATCGCTCTTGCCAACAAGGAAACATTGGTGATGGCGGGCGAAGTGATTACTGCCGCTCTCAAGGCGAACCCGAAGGCTTACCTGACTCCGGTCGATTCTGAACACAACGCTATTTTCCAGTGCCTTGCCGACCGTCCGAAGGAAGAAGTCGAAGAACTGCAGATCACCGCATCGGGTGGACCTTTCCGCGAATGGCCCATTGAAAAATTCAAGGACATTCGCCTGGAAGATGCTTTGAACCATCCGGTCTGGAGTATGGGCAAAAAGATCACGATTGATTCCGCGAGCATGATGAACAAGGGCCTTGAAATCATCGAGGCGCACTTCCTGTTCGACATTCCGTATGAACAGATCAAGGTTGTGGTGCATCCGCAGAGCCGTGTGCATTCCTTAGTCCAGTTTCGTGATGGCAGCCTCATAGCTCAGCTCGGCGCTCCGGACATGAAGATTCCTATCCAGTGCGCTATGACCTGGCCGGAACGCATTCCGCTCGAAACGGACCGCTTGGATCTTGCTGAACTTGGAAAGCTCACGTTCTTCAAACCGGACTTTGAAAAGTTCCGCTGCCTCGCCCTCGCGATGGAATGCGGTAAAAAAGGTGGGCTTTATACAGCGACGATGAACGCTGCAAACGAAGTGCTCGTAAACGCATTCCTCGAAAAGAAGATCGGCTTTATGGACATTCCGAACGGCGTCGAAAAGATCGTGGAAAAGACCCCGACCGTTGTGAATCTCGATTTGGAAACGATTCTGGCTGCCGATGCGGAAGCGCGTAAACTGGCCGCAGAACTCATTCCGTAATCGATTTTTGCCTGATTTGAAAGGAATTCGATATTTGTCGGGTTCCTTTTTTTGTTAAAGTGGCTACAGCTGTAACCATATACGGCAAAAATATGTGGAATTTTGCTCCTTTTTGGCATAGATTTGATAAAAGAACCTATCCCATGGAGGTCTTATGTCCGCTCAATTCGGTTTGAAACAGTGCGTTCCATTTGCGATTACGCTTTTATCTATGGCTTCGGCCTCCTTTGCGGCGACAGCCTATATCAACCAGATCGGTTATCGTACGGGTGACGCCAAGGAATTCACCCTTTTCGAAGGCTCCGGCGATGTGAAAATCGTGGATGCAAGTGGCACGACCGTGTTGACCGTGACCCCGTCTGCTGCAACAACTTGGGCGGCAAGCGGTCAGAGCGTTCAGCTGGTGGATTTTTCGGATTTGAAGACTCCGGGCACTTATTCGATTCAAGTCGGCGGACAGGTACTCCGTTCCGATTTAAAAGTTTTGGATGCGCCGTATGTGGATGTCGCGAAAGCATCTCTGAAATGGTATTACTATCAGCGCGCATCGATGGCTCTCGAAGAAACTTATGCCGGACAGTGGAAGCGCCCGGCAGGTCACCCGGATACACAAGTTTCCTTGCACAGCTCTACGGGAAAATTGGGGAGCATCAGCAGCCCTAAGGGTTGGTACGATGCCGGTGACTATGGCAAGTACATTGTGAACTCGGGTATTTCCACGTATACGCTCCTTGCGTTGTACGAACATTTCCCGGCCTATTTCAACACGCTCAAGTGGAACATCCCTGCCGAAGGAAGCCTTCCGGATCTTCTCGCCGAAATCAAGTACAATCTGGATTGGATGCTTACCATGCAGGATATTGATGGCGGCGTTTTCCACAAGCTTACGACGCTCGAATTCCCGGGCGATGTAATGCCGGCTGCCGATAAAGCGGCTCGTTATGTGGTGGGCAAAGGGACTGCGGCGACGTTTGACTTTGCCGCGGTGATGGCAGTCGCTGCCCGTGTGTACAAACCGTTTGATGCCGCTTATGCAGAACAGTGCCTGACTGCGGCAAAGAGCGCTTACACTTGGGGCATTGCAAATCCGAACGTCGCGTTCAGCAATCCGTACGATGTAGCGACCGGGGAATATGGCGATTCCTGGCTTGAAGATGAAAAGCTCTTTGCCGGCACGGAACTCGCTTTGACGACAGGAGATGCTTCTTATACGCAGGGAGGTGCGACAAGAAGTGTTCCGAGCTGGGGCGACGTGGCTGGCCTTGCGACCTATGAAAAGGCGGCGCATGCCGATGCCTATGGCTCGGAAGGTAGTGCCGCGAAGGACAGCTTGCTCAAAACGGCGGATGTCTTTGTGGCCCGCGCAGAAACCGGTTTCGGTGTCGTGATGGATTACGGCGATTTCGTCTGGGGATCGAATGCTGTTGCGGCCAATCAGGGTGTTTGGCTGTTGCATGCTTATTACATTACCGGTGATAAGAAGTATTATGTGGCTGCAAACAAGGTCCTGGATTATCTTCTTGGCAAGAACCCGCTGAACATGTCCTTTGTGACGGGTTACGGATCCAAGTCTCCGAAACTTCCGCATCACCGTCCGAGTACGGCTGACGGCGTTACGGCTCCGGTGCCGGGCATGGTTGTGGGCGGCCCGCAGCCCGGTGGTGAAGATATCGGTTCGCAGTCCTGGGAATGCAGCGATTACAAAACGGGATATCCGGCAACTTCTTACATCGATCACCGTTGCAGCTATGCCAGTAACGAGGTCGCGATCAACTGGAACGCTCCGTTTGCTTACCTGGCGTTCGCTCTCGAAGCTTTGAATGCAGGATATGTTCCGGACTTTGCTGTCGATGGCATTACGAGCATTAAAACCAAACCGGTTGTTTCTCGCAAGGCGAACGTTTCCAAGGCGCGCCTCCGCTTTTCGGGCGAAATGCTCTTTATCGAAAAGAACGGCAAACGCTTTAACCTGAACGGTCTCCGTATCAAGTAAAACACCTTTTGTAAAAGCTTCTTCGCTTGCTCATGCAGGCGAGGATTTTTTATTGGAATGTTTTTGTTAAATTACGGAGTAATGGAATCCATATTCAACAATATTCTGATTTTTATGCTCGGCATTTTGAGCCTGAGCTTTCTCGTTTTTATTCATGAACTTGGACATTTTTTGGTGGCCAAGTGGAACAAGGTCAAGGTCAGAACCTTTTCGATCGGTTTCGGTAAAAAGCTTTTGAAGTTCAAAAAGGGTGACACGGAATATTGCATTTCGATGATCCCCTTTGGTGGCTATGTGGCGATGGAAGGCGAAAATCCGGATGAAGCGGATTCAAACGACCCGAATTCCTTTGCCGGTAAAAGTGTGAAGGCTCGTGCGGCGATTGCTTTTGCAGGTCCGTTTGTGAATATCGCATTCGCTTTTGTAATGCTGATCGGGCTTTACATGTACGGCGTCGAAGAACCGGAATCTTCCCGTTTAATCGTGGGGCTTGTCGTGCCGGAAAGCGCGGCAGAACTTGCCGGTGTTCAGATGGGCGATACAATTTTTGAAGTCGATGGCAATCCGACAAAGGGCTGGGACGATTTCCGGGAACAGATCGGTGTACGCCTTGGTGCAAAGGTTCCTGTGAAGCTTTTGCGCGGTTCCGATACGCTCACGCTCACCCTCGTTCCGCAAGAAATGGTGATACCAGCCCAGGATTCCGGTAAGAGCGATATTCGCATGGGCGTCGGCGAAGCGGGCATTTATCCGCGTCACCGCGTAGTCGTTTCTGGGGAACCGATGGCAGGGAGCGCTGCTGAAAAAGCGGGATTCCTCCCGGGCGATACGATTGTCGAAATCGATCACCAGTGGATTTACCGTCACAAGGACGTGGTCGATCACATCAATGGTTCGGAAGGTAAGTCTGTGCTGGTGACGATTCACCGTGGCGCAGATACGCTGTACAAGGAACTTTCGCCGGTTTACAATGCGGAATATAAACGTTACATGATCGGCATTCACATGACCTATGTGATGTTCAAGGAAACGCATATCGTGAGCCGTAGCTTCCCGGAAGCATTTGCCAAGGCTTCGGCGACCAGCTGGAAAATGACGACGAGCGTGTTCCGCTACTTTAAGCGGATGTTCCAGGGACAGGTCAAGGTCGATGCGATGTCTGGCCCGGTGACGATCGTCGCTGTGATGGGAAATGTCTGGATGGCTGGTTTCCAGCAGTTCTTGATGATTCTTGCCCTTATCAGTATTAACTTGGGCATTATGAACCTTCTTCCGCTTGCGATTACGGACGGTGGACTTTTGCTGTTCCTTTTGATTGAAGCGGTGCGCGGAAAACCGATTTCTCAAGAAAAGCAGGCGATCATTCAGCGCATTGCGATGGCTTTCTTCATAGCGCTCTTCGTGTTCATCACGTTCCTCGATCTGGAAAAAATTTCGCTCTTCTTGCGGTAAAGCAAACGCAGGCGAAGCAACTCGCCTCGTTCCTTACGTACAACATATTCAGGATGGTTGCGCTTACACGCCCGAAATAGGACTAGCCCGCGCGTCGGGCGCCCACCGGGGCGAAAAACCGGGCCGAAAGGCCCGGAACAAAGAAGGAATAGCGCCTGAATTACGATAATTTTACGCCTGAAAACGACAAATAAACCCATCTTCAGGAAATGAATGTATTTTTAGAGGTCCCTATAGAATGTCTTGGCGCTGGGCGAGATGACTTGGCAATCTCTAGTTGTTTTATAGATTATAGCAACAAACTATATCGCAGTGGATTAGGTATGAACATTCTGATTCTTTCGGGTAGCCCGCGCAAGGGCGGCAATACGAATTTATTGGTGGAGGCGTTCGTGAAGGGTGCTTCGCCAAGGCACCATGTCGAAGTCGTCTCTGTTCACGATTACAAAATCAATCCTTGCATCGGGTGCAATTCGTGCTTTGCACGCGAAGACCACAAGTGCTGCCAGAAAGACGACATGCAAATTGTCTACGAAAAAGCCGCAGCTGCCGAGATGCTCGTGATTGCGTCTCCCGTGTATTTCTATGGTCTGAGTGCGCAACTCAAGGCTGTCATTGACCGGTTCCACAATCCGATCCGCGATACGTTCCACATCCACAAGATGGCCTTGCTCTTGGTCGGTGCCGCCTCGCTCCCGGAACTGTTTGACGGCATCCTCGCGCAGTACAGGCTTTGCCTCAATTTCTTCAAGTTGCAAGATATGGGCCGCGTGCTCGTGCGTGGCGCAAAGGACAAAGGCGATGTCGGGGAAATTGCCTTGCAGCAGGCGTATGAACTTGGAAAAATGTTGGAATAAATTCGGATAGGGACAAATTCAAAGGATGCGGAAATGTTTGATATTTCTAAAATGAAATGGGTCAGGGAACCCCGGAATTATAGCATCAATCAGGAATGCGTCGAAATGGTGACCGCCCCGCATACGGACCTTTGGCAAAGGACCTACTATCATTTCAGAAACGATAACGCTCCCATTCTGCAGATGGAAACAGAAGAAAAGTTCTTTTCCTTTGTCGTCAAAACCGATTTTTCCGAAAGTCGTCATCGCTTCGATCAGTGCGGGGTGGCACTGTATCTGGATTCGGAAAATTGGCTTAAGGCGTCGGTCGAATATGAGAATGAAAAATTTCAGCACCTGGGTTCTGTCGTGACAAACCGCGGGTATTCAGACTGGGCGACGACTGCGATTCCTGCAGATGTAAAATCCATGTGGTATAGGCTCAGCAGGCGCGAAGATGACTACTGCATAGAGTGCTCTCGGGACGGGGTGCAGTTTTCCCAAATGCGGATTTGCCACATGCTCGAAGGAGCCGGAAAAATTCGGTTTGGCATATATGCATGCAGCCCGGAAAATTCCAGCTTCACGGCTCGATTTACGGATATGCAGGTGACGGAATGCGCATGGAAAGCGCACGACGGCCAGCAACCGGATATGTAATCGCAATTCGAAAATGCCCCCTTGAGGGTGTATGGAGGCGCGCCCTTATTCCTCCTCTTCCCGCAGCTTCTTGAATAGTGGACGATACCCTGCGATATCTTCCAGCTGCACGATGGTCGTGATCATGCTCCCCGCATCTTTGGATAAACGCTGCTCGTTCAGAATCAGAAAGTGCTTGAAGGTGCTCGGGTCAACGAAATTTGAGCAATTCCGTCATTTCCTAGCAATTGCTTGTTTTCCATCGCAATGTAATCCTTCATCTGCTTGAAAAGACGGATGAGAGCCTTGCTCGGTAAAGGCATAGGGCATCTTTCGAACACCGCCCCCGCAAGCCCCGGCAGTTGTCAAGTATTCCTAGACAACTACTCATGTGCGGAATACGAACGACACGAAAAAAAATTCTATATTCCCTCTAGTACCAACTTACGGAGACTGGATGCTGTTTAGCAAATCTTGGTTCATTGTCTAGGGCCTTGGGAGACATTCCTTGGGCCGTCTTCCAAGGCGATTTTTATGCCCGTCATAAAAATTCAACCTGGAGATAAACAGTGAAAAATTACACCATCCGCACGGAACAACCGCGCGACTTTAAGACCGTCGAAAACCTTACCCGCGAAGCCTTCTGGAACGTGTACCGTCTTGGATGCACCGAGCATTACGTGCTGCACTGCTACAGGAGCGAGCCCGACTTTGTGCCGGAACTCTCGCTCGTACTGGAAGTGGACGGCGAAATCATCGGCCACGTGATGTACGCGTGGTCGCACATCGACGCCGACGACGGGCGCAAAATCCGCATGATGACCTTCGGACCCATCAGCATCCGCCCCGACTACAAGCGCAAGGGATACGGGAAAACATTGCTCGACCATTCCATGCGAATTGCCGCCGAGATGGGCGCGGGCTGCCTCCTGATTTGCGGGAACATCGCGTTCTACGGCAAGAGCGGCTTTGTGGTCGCGAGCACCAGGGGAATCCGCTACGCCGACGACCCCGAAAGCGACGCGCCTTACTTCCTCTGCAAAGAACTGCAAGAAGGGTTCCTCGACGGAATCACCGGCAGCTACCGCGATCCCGAACCGTACTTTGTCGCCATGCGCAACCCCGAAGCGTTCGAGAAGTACGACGCGGAATTCCCGCCGAAGGAAAAGCTCGTGCTGCCCGGGCAACTCTAACCCGTCCCCCGCGCAACCTTAACTTGTCTCCCCGATCTCCTAAAAGCAAGCGTCAGGAGGAATTCTTCTGGTGCTTTTTCTTTAAAAATGCCACGAATTTGACAATCTTTTTCTGAAAAATGCCACGAATTTGACGATGTGTTTAATACTACACTTTTGTACACTACTTGTTATCATTTCTTACAGACCGGGCGATGACCAGTTCTGGATTGGCTGCACGATGGCCGAGACCGAGATAAAAAATATCGAAAGTCGGTTTGATTGGCTAAAAAACGGGTGGATAAGTTCTCTTTTTAAAAATAGGGATTAGTTCTCTGAAAAGCTTTTATTCCCCCTCTCGCAGCAGCCTTTCAAACAGTGTATGATACCCCGCGACATCCTCCAGCTGCATGATGGTCGTGATCTTGTTGCCGGCATCTTTGGAAGATGCCCCGCAGTGGAAAAGTTTCTCGGTGTCTGTCCCGAAATCCAGGTAGATATACCTGTCGTGGAACATGTTTCCCGTGGCACGAACATCGCTAAGTTCAACATCCGGGCGGGCGGCCCTGAAGTCCGCCAGCATGCTCTCGGTCAGGCGGGTGCGACCGTGCTGTTCGCTGAAAATCTTGACAGAAACACCCTTCGCTACGCACCGCAGCAAATCAAGCGTCTTTACATCCAGATAGTCATCCACAATCAGCACCGACTTTTTTGCCATACCGTAGATTTGCGTATAGGCGACATCTGCCTCAAGCCGCTGCCCGTTCAGAATCAGAAAGTGTTTGAAGGTGCTCGGGTCAACGAAATTCGCCATGACTTTTTGCAGGTCCAGGTTCACCTTTCCGAGATTTTCACGCATATCATGAACTTCACCAGAAAGTTCCCTAATACCGGCAGAATGTTTCGCGATATCCCTCGTATTTTGTGCAGTCTGCAATGCGATTTGGGCAATTCCGTTATTTCCTAGCAATTGCTTGTTTTCCGCTGCAATGTAGTCCTTCATCTGCTTGAAAAGACGGATGAGGGCCTTGCTCTGTGCGGTCGCCTGCTCGCCCTTAAGAACCGTCATGAGCATGTAGATGCCCTGCTCGGTGAAGGCGTAGGGAGCGTACCTGGCGCCACCCCAACTTGAGGTGCAATTTTTGCACCTCAAGATACCTTGCGGTTCAACTTTGCTCTCATCACTTGAGGTCCAAATTTTGGACTTCAAGCTTTCAAATTCCTCTGAATTCAGCCGAAACCGAAAATCTTCATCGAATTTTTCGATATTGTTCTTGACTTGTCTGTTAAAATCTTTCGTGCTATACCCGTAAATCTCTGCCAAATCGGCATCGAGCATGACCTTTACCCCGCGGATGGTATATATTCGCGACTTGAGCAAATCCTCGTCTATCAGGGAAAATTCGGGCTTTTTCGGCGCAACGGCCTCGGTCGCACTGGCCGCAACATCTTTCTTCATCGTCAACTCCTCTGGCGCTTTTCATTATCTTTCATTTTCCAGTAGCCTCTCGAACAGTGCACGATACCCCGCGATATCTTCCAGCTGCATGATGGTCGTGATCTTGTTGCCGGCATCCTTACTTGAAGCCCCGCAGTGGAAAAGCTTCTCGCTGTCGGTCTTGAAATCCAGATAGATGTACCTGTCGTGGAACATGTTCCCCGTGGTGCGTACATCGTCAAGTTCAACGTCCGGGCGGGCAGCCCTGAAGTCCGCCAACATGCTTTCGGTCAGGCGTGTGCGCCCGTGCTGCTCGCTGAAAATCTGGACTGAAACACCCTTCACCACACACCGCAGCAAGTCGAGCGTCTTTACATCCAGGTAGTCATCCACAATCAGCACCGACTTCTTTGCCAAGCCGTAAATCTGCGTGTAGGCTACATCGGCCTCCAACCGTTGCCCGTTCAGAATCAAAAAATGCTTGAAAGTGGTCGGGTCGATAAAATTTGCCATGACCTTCTGGACGTCATTAGATAATTGCTCAATTTTTTGATTTTGGGCTGAGTGGGCTGTGTTGACGAAAAAATCCACCCTTTGCTCAACGGCGGTAAGGCGCATGTCAACATTTTGCTTGAAAAGGGCAATCTCCGTGCCTCCCATTGCCAGCATCCGTTGATTGATGCTGTATCCCCTGAGTAAATGATCCCTAAGGACTTGGTTTGCCCACTGGCGAAACTTTACGCCATTTGCGGATTTTACCCTGTATCCTACAGATATAATGACATCTAGGTTATAGTGTTCAACATTTCTGCGGACGTCTCGACCGCCTTCATTTTGAACTGTCGCAAAATTTGCGACAGTTGGGGTATCCTTGAGTTCTTCTTTTAAGGCATTGGCAATGTGTTTGCCAATTGTTTTTACATCTCTGCCGAAAAGGATGGCCATTTGCTGTCGATTTAGCCAAACACTCTCGTTTTCGACCCGGACTTCGATGTGGAATTCACCACCCTCCGGCTGGTAAACGACTATCTCGTTTTTGTCGGCCTCGGCCGCACTGGCCGCAACATCTTTCTTCATCGTCAATTCCTCTGGCATACAAGCGGAAAAACACCAAAGACTACACACTTGTGCACTACAATATAGATTCAAAAATCCCGTTTATCAATAGACCCGCACGATTTTCTGAAAATTATTTTGGTGGGGGAAGTCTCCCGCACCACCTAAAGGTGGCCATGCCCACATAAGCGCTGAAGCGCTAAGTGGTCAAAGGCCGCAACGCCCCGACTGCAAAAAAACGGGATTTGTCGCAAAACCTTGGGATTGCCATCTTTTGTCTTCAAAAAGGGTATATTTCCCTTGTATGTCAATCAAGTTCATTTTGCCTAAAAAGTCCGTCAATTCCGCGTTCCTCAAGCTCCCTGTCCCCGTCGAAAAGATGGAATATTTCAAGCTTTCGCTCAAGAATCTTTATAGCAAGCGGAACGCTGCGCAGGACGAAGAATACCACAAGGGCGAAATCTGGAACTTTTTACGCAAGATTTTTGAACCCGATTATTCGGTGCAGGTCAACCGCCCGATAGACCTTGCAATTTTTAACGGCAATACGGCAAGTGCAAAGCCTGCGGTGATTATCGAAGCGAAGTCGCCGACGAATGCGGCGGAAATGTTTTCGGCGGAGCATCCGAACGTAAAATCGTTGCAGGAACTTGTCTATTACTTTATGCTGGAATACGTGCAATCGGGCAATCACGAAATCAAGTGGCTCGCCATCACGAATTTTGACGAATGGTATTTCTTCGACGTAAAAGACTTTATCCGCTATTTCGGGAACAAGTCAAAACCGATATACGATCAGTTCCTGAAATTCAAGGCGAATCAGATGAGCGGCAACAAGACCTCGGATTTCTACAACGAAATCGCGAAACCCGCCATCGACGATTTCCTCGCCTCCTGCGACATCAACGTTGTACGTTTTAACTTGGAAGATGCTTGCAAGAACGTCATTGCGAGTCCCGGATCAAAGTCCGGGATAAACTCCACGAAGCAATCTAATGCAGCGTGTCATCCTGAGCGGAGCGTAAGCGGAGTCGAAGGATCTAAAAAACTCCTCCCTCTCTACAAATTCCTCTCCCCGGAAACCCTCCTCGCGAAGCCTTTCGCAAACGACAGCAACAGCCTAGACCGCAATTTTTATGCGGAACTCTTGCACATCATCGGCCTCGAAGAAGTAAAAGAAGAAAAGGGAAGCAAGAAAGTCATCCGACGCAAGAAGCCCGCAAATCGCGACAAGGCGAGCCTCCTCGAAAGTGCAATTTACCAACTCGAAGACGATTTCCCGAACAAGGAAGAATGCGAAGCGATGGCGCTCCGTCTTTGCATCACATGGGTGAACCGCCTGCTGTTCCTGAAACTTGTCGAATCGCAAATCCTCATGTATCAAAAGGGCGATGCATCGTACCGGTTCATGAGTACAGACAAAATAGCGAACTTCGACGAACTGAATATTTTCTTTTTCAAGGTGCTCGGCAAGAAAATCGAGGATCGCGACGAAGACGTGCTCAAGCGTTACCCGAACGTCCCTTACCTGAACAGTTCACTGTTCGAGTCGACCGAAGACGAAAAGCACCTGAAAATCCGAGGCATTCCCGATGCCCAGATGGAAATTTTCAACAAGACCGTTCTGAAGGACGAACGCGGCAAACGCGCGAAAGGCACGCTCCCGAATCTGGATTACATCTTCAAGTTCCTCGATGCGTACAACTTCGCAAGCGATGCCCAAGGCGGCGTGACCTCTACGAGCAAGACGCTCATCAACGCGTCGGTTCTCGGACTCATCTTCGAAAAAATCAACGGCTACAAAGACGGCAGTTTCTTTACGCCGGGGTTCATCACCGACTACATGGCCCGCGATGTGCTGGAACGGACGGTAGTGCAGAAGTTCAACGAGAAAAAGTCCTGGAAATGCGAAAATTTGGAAGATGTCTCGGACAAGATTGAAGATATTTCAGAAGCGAATGAAATTGTCGATGACATCCGCGTTGCTGATGTCGCCGTGGGCTCTGGGCATTTCTTGGTGTCGGCCCTTAATCGCCTGCTTGCAATCAAATCGGAATTGAACATTTTGTGCGATGCAGACGGCAAACGCATCAAACGTCGCGACCTGATTTTGAAAGTAGATAACGATGAACTTTCTGTTGTTGATGACGAGGGCGAACCGTTTGAATACAAGCCGGGCAACGAAGAAAGCCAGCGGTATCAAGAAGCTTTGTTCAACGAGAAACGTCGCATTATCGAGAATTGCCTTTTCGGCGTTGACTTGAACCCCAACAGCGTGAACATCTGCCGTTTGCGCCTTTGGATTGAACTTTTGAAGAACGCCTACTACACCAAGGAAAGCGGCTACAAACAACTTCAGACACTCCCGAACATCGACATCAATATCAAAGTCGGCGATTCGCTGCTGAGCAAATACCCCGTGCAGAACGGGCGCTTGATTGCGGACTATCTTACTCGTGATGAACGAGCCGACCGCAAACGGGATAGCCTCAAGAATAGCCTTATTGAATACAGACAACTTGTGCAGGAATACAAAACGGGCAAGTCGCAGAGTTCCAAGATGATGCTCCGGCACAAGATTGCGTCGCTCAAGAGCCGAATGGTTGAAGACGGGCAGATTGAAATGTTCGACGAATACAAGGGCTCAGCGGGCGACACCATCGATTTTTCCAACTCGCTTGAATGGATGTTTGAGTTCCCAGAAATCCTTGATGACGAAGGTCGCTTTACAGGCTTCGACGCCATCATCGGAAACCCGCCGTATGTGCAACTCCAGAGCATGGGCGAGATGAGCGACGTTTACGGCAAACGGGATTACAGTTGCTACAACAAGTCCGCAGACCTTTATTGCCTTTTTGTGGAACGTGCCTACAGCCTGCTGAAAAAGAACGGATATTTCTCGTTCATCATGCCGAACAAGTGGATGCTTGTGGATTACGGCAAGGAACTGCGAGAGTTTATGAGCCAGACCTCGCTCAAGAAAATTCTCAACTTTGGCGATGTCCAGTTCTTTGCCGATGCGACCATTTATGTGTGCATATTCGTATCGCAAAAGTCCGGCGACAAGATGCCCGTTTTGGCGTGCTCGCTGAACAGCAAGAACTATCACGGCGAATTCGAAAAAGAAGTCAATGCCGCGACATTCGAGTTCCCGGCAGAAAATTTTGGAGCAAGCGAATGGAGCATCCGCAACAAACTCCACGATTCCGTATTGCAGAAAATGAACGTCGGCACGGCTCTGAAAGATATGCCGATTACCATTAATTACGGTTTAAAGACAGGTTATAATGACGCGTTTTTTATTGATGGAAAGACGAGAGAAAAACTCATTGCTGAAGACCCCAAGAGCGAAGAACTCATAAAGCCCCTGCTTCGTGGCCGAGACATTAACGCATGGGTGACGGAAAGCGATCAGTATCTAATCAATCCGCATAACGGAATTAAAGAAAAGAACATTGCGCCGATTAACATAGACGAATACCCTGCAATCAAAAAGCATCTTGACCAATTTATAGATAAATTGATTAAACGTGGAGACAAAGGCGATTCGCCATACAATCTACGTAATTGTGCCTATTTGGAAGAATTTGCCAAACCGAAAATCATGTATCCGAACATGACCTCGGTATTCCCGTTTACCTATGACGAAACCGGCTCTTTCGGCAACGACAAATCTTTTATCATTACGGAAAAGGACAATTCGCAGAATTTGCCAAAGGGAACGGAAAACGTCATTGCGAGCGAAGCGAAGCAATCCAATGCAGAATCAATCAGCGATGTCATTCCCGCGAAGGCGGGAATCTCCTCTCCTAGTGGCTATAACCTACTGAAAGCCCTTCTCGCCATATTCAATTCCAACCTCGTCAAACTTTGGATATGGTACAACTGTCCTGAACTCATGGGCGGCACCCGTGAAATCCGCAAAGCCTACTTTGAAAACCTCCGCATCCCACTAGACAATGCGGAACTCCTGCACCAACTCGCCACCCTCGCCGATGAAATCATTCGCCTGAAAAAAGAATTGGTGAACAGCAACAAAACTCAGGTCCCTGAGCCTGCCGAAGGGCCGACCGAAGCAACCCAAAAGCAACTTGCCACCCTCGAAACCCAAGTCAACACCCTCGTCTATCAACTCTACGGCATCACCGATGCAGAAGAAATCGAAGCTGTGGAGAAAAGGTGAAAAAGGAGTTTTTTTATGTTTAGAGCGTATGCATTAGATTTAGATCAAATAGGTTCCTTAATAGAGAATGAACCTGTTAAATCTATTTATGATAATGTAGATAGAGAAAAAATTAATTCTTCTTTAAAAAAATTTCTGAAGGCTAATGTTACTTGTTTGAATGGAGAAAAATTAATAGAGATTTTTTTTCCTTCTAAATGTTGTCCTGTTTTTTTATCTCATTCTGGTTTAGATAAAAGTAGAGTTGAACAGTTTGCGCAATGGTTGAAGAAAAATTTTGAAATAAATTCATTCATTGATTCGGATTTATGGGGATGCATAACGGATTTACAACGGGAAATTGATCAAGAGTGTAAAGAGAATGCAAGTAAGCAATCGATAGAACGATACATTAAATCACGTTGTTCGGGGACTCCTTTTAATGCAAATAAATATGAAAGTACTACGCATGTTCATATAATGCTATGTCAAGCATTGGCACATATGATTGATCGTGCTGAGTGCTTTATATTTCTTGGGTCATCCAATTCATATTCAAATCAAAATGGCGAAAAAGGAACATTTTCTCCATGGATTTACCATGAATTGTCTATGGTGGGTATAATGCGAGAAAGAAAAAGGGAATCTATACCAGATTTTTCGCAGCTAAATTGTTCTTCGACAATGTTTGAAGGTGATGAAGGTAAGAAAAAAATAAAAGTTTTTTATCCTGAGCCTTTAAAAGAACATGTTCTTTTGACGGAGAATTGTTTAAAATTATGGGCTAGTCAAAACTTTAGCACAAATTCTGTCAATGATCCTTTGTCAGAGGAGGCTGTCCGTCTTTGTGAAAATAAAGATGCTAAAGAAAAATGGGAAAAAGCCTTGAATTGGCTTTACGAAAAATGTCGCAAAAAGGTTACGGAGTATGAAACGTCAAGTCTTTTATAGTTTTCACTACAAACAAGATTCTCGTCGAGTTGCTCAAATTCGAAATATTGGGGCTATTGAAGGAAATACTTCTGTATCCGACAATGATTGGGAAGAAGTAAAGAAAGGTGGAGACGAGGCCATTCGTCGCTGGATTGATGCTAATATGCAGTATCGCTCGTGTTTGATTGTCCTTGTGGGGGAACATACCTCGGAAAGACCTTGGGTTGACTACGAAATTCGACGAGCATGGAATAAGGGAATGGGTGTTTTTGGAATATACATCCATCGTATAAAAGATCCTTTGCTTTGTCGATATGGTTATATGGGTTTTTCTAATATGGGTGATAATCCCTTTGATAAAATATTCTTTGAAAATGGTAATCCATTATCTTCTGTGGTACCATGTTATAATCCAAATCCTAACGATGCATACAATGACATTGCAGAACATTTAGAAGAATGGGTTGAAAAAGCAATTAAGGTGAGAGGTTAAAGAATGGCTTTATTTAATATTGATCGATTTGAGTCTATTGCTCGAGAAAATCGCGTTGTTGCGTCAAAATATGCTATTGATGAGGCTGTATTATTAGAATCGGAAATGAAATGTTTCTCTCGGTATGATGAAAAGAAAATATATGACATTTTTCTGTCTCATAGTTATAGGGATCGAGTGGCTGTTGCAGGATTGGTAAAATATTTGAAAAGACAATACCATTACGAAATATATGTTGATTGGATAGACGATCAAAACTTGAATCGTTCTCGTGTGACAAAGGAAACGGCGGAGACTATAAAATCTCGAATGAGAAATTGTAAATGTCTTTTTTATGTAACATCAGAGAATGCTCCACAATCAAAGTGGATGCCCTGGGAATTAGGATTGATGGATGGATTAAAAGATAGAGTTGCGATATGCCCGTTAACAAGAGAGGTATATAATGCTGATGATTATCATGGACAAGAATATTTAGGAATATATCCATATATTTCTGAAACCAAAACTGATAAAGGTCAAAATGCACTATGGGTGAATAATGACAAAAGGCATTATATAATTTTTGAAGAATGGATTAAAGGAAACAATCCTTACTTACGTCAATAAAAAAGGAGTTTGCAATGTGTGACAATAGAGAAGAAAAAAGACAACATATAGATATTATCGAATCAACCATTACTCGAATGAGCGAGAACTCAAAGCAAATGAAGGAATGGTGTATTGCTCTAATTACAGGACTTGTTGGCGTCAATTTTGTTATTAAGATTTCATGGTTGATTATTATTGCCTTGATTGTAACAATTCTTTTTGGGGGTTTAGATACGTTTTACTTAACACTCGAAAGACGATATCGCTATCTGTATAATGATGCAGTGTGTATTGGAAATAAATATTCCATATCGAAATGCTTTGCTAAGATTAGATGTTTTCTTGCAAAAAAAAGAAACAGACAAAAAATAAAATACATAAAGTCGTTTGTATTTTGTAGAAAAATTCCTTTGTATGGAATGTCTACAAAGAAATATGAAAAGTATGTAACATATTGTTCTGCATTTATATCAAAAAGTATATGCCTTTTTTATGGAGGGGTGTCTCTCGCATTGGTGATTCTATTTATTGTAGCAGTTAAATCATCAAATGTTGATGAAACTACCAAAATAGAATTGTCAAATAAACAGATTGAATTTAAGATGAATGACCCTTTGAACGTGAATGTAAAAGAATTTGATTCGTTGAAAATAAATTTAGATAAAATTGATTCATTGATTCTTAAAATTGATGAATTGAAAAAAGTTAACGTTCAAATTCTTGATACAGTAAAAAACAAAACTCTTGTGAAAAAAGGAAAATGAGTATGGCTAGATATTTTTTTAGTATGAAAGAAATGAAAAATGCTAACGAAATAATGATACCGGAAAATAAATTTAATTTTGACGAATGTGTAAAACAGGGATATTTGATTGCAAGTAGAAATAAGAGAAAAACGGCTGAAAAACTGGATGCGTATCCATTTCCTAAAAATGCTGATGATGTTGATTTGACGGAGGTTATGAAAGATTGGTTTCCGTTAGGAGAGAATGACATTTTTCTATCGCATTCGCATAGTGATGAAAAATTAGCAATAGCAATATCATATTATTTAGCGAAAAATTTTAAATTAAAATGTTTTGTTGATTCTTGTGTTTGGGGATATGCAGAGACATTGCTGAGAAAATTGGATGAGAAGTATTCTGATAACAATAATTATGATTGTCGCAATGGAACGACTGCTCATGTTCATCTTATGCTAAATTCAGCATTAATGAAAGTTATGCATTCCTGTACAAGCTTTATTTTTTTGCAAACAAAAAATTCTTTGCGAAATGATCGAAAAGGTGTGAAAAATTGGACATACTCATCATGGATTTATTCGGAGCTGAGTATGAGTCGAGTGATGTCTGACATTTTATATTCGGACAAAGAAAAGAAAAAATCTCGTTCTTCTTGTATTTTGTTGGAATCTGCTCAACTCCCTATGGGTTATAGCAACATTACAACAAATCATTTGAAAAATATTACACTAGAAGATTTACAAATTAGTTTTAGAGAAGATTGGCAAGAATTATATGGCTGTTCAAATAAGGAAAAAATATTTGAAAACTTGTACGTTAATGCGAAATAACGATTGTGTGTATGACAGCAATGTAGTCGTTTTTTTTAATAGATATTGAACTATTAGTGTCCGGAGAAAATTTTCAAAGCGTCTAGACCCCAGAATTTACGCGGTCTAGACTTTGATTTTGCCGTTGCAAGCCCCCTCCCTAGAAATTTGGACGCTACGATGGGCAAGGTGGATGCTGCAGCATGCGTTCCCAGTCCCTTGTGGGATGTTCAAAAAAGTCAAACATGTCAATGTAGAGCATCAGGATTATTCGCATCATTGTCGCAAGTCCGGAAAAGCTCCAGCGCCGTTCAAGGCTGCGCTGCACAAGGGTCAGGAGAAGGTTCGCGATGAGGGTTACCCAGATCTGGGTCTTGATGGCGTTCTCGCTCACCCCATAGAAGTAGCGCAGGGGAAAGTTCTGCTTAAGTTGCTTGAAAAGCGATTCGATCTGACAGCGCCTTTGATAGATGGCGATAACTTCATCCACGCCGAGGTCGTGGCTGTTTGTCAGCAGCTGGACCTCCTGCTCCTTGCTCCCTCTCCTCGAAGTCTTGGTCTCGGTGTACGAGATAATCCGGGCCCTATGCGTTGTAGCGCCCTTGTGGAACACGACGTCCCTGACCGACCTGTTCCGGTACCTGCCATCGTCGAGCAGGACGCTCTCCGAGACCGTCTCGTAGGTCAGGTTTCTTTTCATCTTGGTCACGTAGGTAACGCCATGCTGCGTCAGATCCTCCAGCTTTTCATAGTCGATGTAGGCGCGGTCCATGGCGAGCACGTCGCCGTCGTCAAAGTCGCATGGCTTGAGCATGAAGCTGTCGTGGGTGGCCGCGGAAGTAAACTTGATGTCGCCGGGAACCCCCTCGTTCGCGCTGATGACTGTATGGACCTTTATGCCGCCTTTCTTCTTTCCAATTTTCGGGTCCCTGCCGACACCCCTGAAAACCAGGTTGGAGAACAGCGTCACCGTTGTGGAATCGATGATTTTGAGCCGTCCCAGCCATCCGGGCAGCCCGTTGAGGCGGCTGTCCGGTAAAAGTCGGCTTCTGTGCGCCCTTAGCAGGCTGAAATAGGTGTCCCCGAAGATGGACTCGCTTCTCTTCGCGTTGGCGTCCCCCCTTCCTCAGGTCAAAATGTCCGCTTTCATCTCCTAAATCCGGGGCGGAAAGGGGACTTTTATGTCCAGAAAAACTACCGATACAACACTCAGGGATTCATTTCTTGAGCGAATAAAGAAGCCGGGATGCCCGTCTGTCAAGACCATCGCCGAAGAAATGAACCTGCCAAAAGCTACATTGTACTCATGGATTGCTGCGGAACGGCAACGCAAACGTCAGGGAGTCTCCATGAGCAAGAAATCGGCAAAAAGATCCGCACTCACCAAGTTCAGCCTCGTCGCAAAATCTGAGGGCATGACACCAGAGGAACTCGAAAAGTTCTGTGCCGAAAACGGGGTTTCTTTTGCGGAACTCCAGTCCTGGAGAGACCTTTCTCTTTCCGCAATGGAGAACTCTGGTGACGGAAACGTGATGTCCGTAAAACAGCATGAGGATGAAGTTGCCAAGCTCAAGGCGGAACTTGCACGCAAGGAAAAAGCACTTGCCGAAGCAGCCGCACTCCTGATTCTTCAAAAAAAAACTTCGGCAATATTGGGACCGGAAAAGTAGAAGAGGAAAAGAAACGGAAAATCCTTGCGGCCATCGAGGAGGCTATCCAAAATGGCGCAAGGCTTTCCAAGGCGTGCGATGTAATCGGTCTTTGCGAACGTCGTTACAGGCGCTGGCGAAGGAATGTTGCGGACAACCGAGGTGGCTATCGTGAAAACAATTCACAACGGCTTTCCCTGGAAGAAACAGCCTCGATTATCGAAAACTTTACGAGGGAAGAATACCGTAACCTCCCGTTGAATATCGCCCATGCAAAGCTTATGGATCAAGGAATCTACATTGCTTCGCCGTCGACTTGCGAACGCGTTATGAAAGCTTATTATCAAGGCATAGGCAGAGTCGCCGACCGCAATATTGTGCGGCGTAAACGGCCTGAATATTCAGCGAAAGGACCGAACCAGGTCTGGTGTTGGGACATTACCTGGCTCCATTCCGAAGTGACCGGGAAGTACTATTACCTCTACTTGATTATCGACATGTATTCGAGGTACATCGTCGGATGGAGTCTGCATACAAAAGAAGATGGAAAACTGGCGGAGATGCTCTTTGCGGAGACTCTACAAAAATATTGCCCCGGCGAAAACGTATCTCTGTTGGTCCATGCGGACAACGGGAAACCCATGCGCAGCAAGGATCTTAAATCTTTGTTTGAAAAGCTGCACGTGATGTCAAGCCATAGCCGGCCGCATACGAGTAACGACAACGCCTTTGCCGAGAGCATTTTTGCTACGATGAAAAGTCGTGTGGTATATCCGGAATACTTCATGACTATCGAGGACGCAGAACGATTTGTCGTGGAATTTGTGGACTGGTACAACAACGAACATCTGCACTCCGGACTGGATTTGCTGCCGCCGTGCGCCGTTCATTTTGGCTACCACCAGGAGATTCTCGACCGCAGAAATGCGTTGCTGGAAAGGTCCAGGGAACTGCATCCAGAACGCTTTGGGGGAAGGAGAAAGTTCTACAAAATTGATGAAACCGTCAGCCTAAAACATCGAATCCACTTGCAAAAAGCAGTATGACATACTAACTTTAAACTAAACTAACCGAGCGGACATATTGCCTGAAAATTGCCGGCGTCCCCCAGCGTACTCCGCTTGGGCACGCAGCCCATCTGCAGGTGCGGCATTCTGCTCACGAATGTCAGCGCAGACGCCTCTATCTCCCGCAGGGAATCGAACCGCATCACGACCGCATAGAGCATCGAAAGCAGGTGAGTCCATGCGTCGAAGGACTTCCTGTAGCGTTCTCCGCCGGATTCCGTGCTGATTCTGAGGATTTCGTCCCTGTCGAGATACTTGCAGAGTTGCGCGAAGACCGGCTGTCCGGTAAAAAATGTACTTTTGGCCATAGCGTTTTGTTTCCCTTTGTTTTGTGGTAATTACAAGGTAAAAACAAAACGGGCAGGTTCTTCGCCTGAGGAACCTGCCATTTTTATTTTTGGGCTCTTCATCAACATGTGTGGGTGGCTTCGCCACCCTTTTTTTGTTGACTTTCGCCTAAATCAAACAAAAAAAATGGGCTATTTTCTAAAATTTAATCGCCAAAAAAAACAGAAGAAAAAGCCCATGTCAAAATTATACAAATCCATCTTCAATGTCAACGGCTGTTCAGTCGTCAAGCAGGAGCAAACCGACACCACGGTCACCATCACGGTAAGACTCACCAAGGGCAACGCCAGCAGGTGCGGCTGTTGTGGGCGAAAAGGGAAGCTCTACGACAACGGCCGGGAACAGAGGGTATGGCGGACGCTCGATCTCGGCACGAAGATGGGCTTCATCAGGATGGACACCTACAGGGTGAAGTGCAAGAAATGCGGCGTAAAAACGGTGAAGGTGCCGTGGGCAAGCCACAGGTCAGGCTTCACCGACGCCTTCGAGCAGCAGGTCGCATGGGCCGTATGCAGCATGTCGAAAAAGGCTGTCGCAAAGCAGCTACGCATCGCCTGGAATACCGTGGGGGAAATTGCCGACCGCGTATGGGATCGCCTGGACACAAGGCCGATCAAGGCAGGCTGCATCTTCAGGCGCATAGGCATCGACGAGACCAGCTACAAGAAAGGGCACAAGTACATAACGGTGGTAGTGGATCACGACAGGCGCTGCGTGATCTGGGTCCACGAGGGCTACGGGAAGGAGGTGCTGGACCTCTTCATGAGGGAACTCAGCGAAGAGCAGCGCAAGGGCGTGGAGCTTGTGACTTGTGACGGAGCCAAGTGGATAAGGTCAAGCATCGAGGAGTTCCTGCCCAATGCCGAACGGTGCGTGGACAGCTTCCATGTCGTACAGTGGGCGACAGAAGCCCTGGACAAGGTCCGTGTGGAAGCCTGGAAGGAGGCCCGCAAGGAAAACCGCAATCAGAAACGGGGCCGAGGCAGGCCCACGAAGGATAGCGTCCCGAAGGACCGCACCGCGGAGGGGATAAAGAACTCCAGGTACGCTCTGGGCAAGGCTCCAGAGAACCTTAACGAAAGCCAGCAGAGAAAAATAGAACTCATAGCAAGCCGCTATCCGCGTCTCTACAGGGCATACCAGCTCAAGGAGGAACTGCGCATCATCCTGAAGATGGGCTATGACGATGCCAGGGAAAATCTGGACAGGTGGCTGTGGCGTGCAAGCCACTCACGCATCGGCTCAGTCAAGGATCTGTACGCAAAGATCAAGCGTAACTACGACGGAATCCTCAACACAATCAGGCTGGGCGTGTCAAACGCAAGGATCGAGGCGACGAACAACAAGATAAAGCTACTGATACGGACTGCCTATGGCTTCAGGAACATGAACAACATGCTGTCGCTGATAATGTTGAGCTGTTCCTATGTCGATGTAAAGATAGCCTACGAATGGGAATCGGAATCGAGAGAATCATCTAGCAAGGCTGCCTAAATGCTACCACACATATTGATGATGCCTCTATTTTTGGCTATATTTTTTACCGGACACTAATAATATTGAACTTAGTAAAGGTTTCTATGTGTGAAAATAATATTGAATCTATTCTAAATCAATTTAGAGCTTTGCATGTTGGCAATCTCAAGGATGTTTATAGTCACTACTCGGATAAAATTGAATTTGATGAAAATTTTACATCGTATAAAGAGCTTTGTAATAAACTAAATGAGGAACTAAAACAAAATATTGAGTTGAATAATCGCAATAAAACATCTGTTTTTTTGTCGCATAGCCATAAAAATCTTAAATATGCATATTGTGTAGCTCTTTTTTTGACCAGAAAATACGGAGTAAATGTCTATATTGACGAATTTGATTCATTTATGCCATCAATAACAAGTCCACAAACGGCAAAGAGATTAATCAGTAAAATAAAGCATTCGAATAGGTTTATTTTTATCGGTACAGAAGAATCATTTGATTCAAAATGGTGTAATTGGGAGGTTGGTTTAGGAGATACAAAAAGGTTGAAGGGACATCTTGCTTTTTTTGTAATGAATGATAGAATAGAAAAAAATGGTGGCTATGATAAAAATGAATATGTTGGTTTATATCCTTTCATTTGGGACAAAGACATTCGACATAACAATAAAGATGATGATGTTCTATATGTAGGTTATTATGAGCGGGATAACAGCACTTTAGTTTCTTTAGATGATTGGTTGCACCAAAACAAAACTTTTTTTTAATAGCTTTCACAGGCTCATCTTATTCCAAGGTTCAATTCAAAACCGAAGAAGAGGTCGAGAAGGTTGTTGTTGAAAGCCTTACGTTTCTTCGCAAAAATTTTAACTATTAACCAATAGACAAATTATGTTTAACGCAAAACCAGAATCTTCAAATTACAACGAACTGATTAACAACATCGAATCAGGTCGTGTTAAAATTCCTCAGTTTCAAAGAAAGTTTGTTTGGTCTTTGGATATGACTGTCAAACTTCTTGATAGTATTATCAAGGGTTATCCCATAGGGTCTTTTATTCTTTGGAAAACTAGGGAACGCCTACGTTCTATTCGTAATGTCGGTGGAATTTCCTTGCCGGAGCCCCCTGATGGCGACATGATTCAGTATGTGTTGGATGGTCAACAACGTATGACCAGCTTGTATGTTGCCATGAGAGGTTTGAAAATAAACGATGACGACCGCAACGACGATTTCTCTGAAATCTATGTGGATCTTGAGGCTAAAGAAGACGAACCTATTGTTATTGGAAATGTCGAGGAGAAGCCGGCTGATACATTGGTTCGTTTTACAGATTTGTTAGGAAGTACAGTCAAAGTTGCAATAGCACATCCAAATTATAGTGAAAAAATCGAAGCATATAGTCAGGCCGTAAAAGGGTATCAGTTCTCTATAATTTCTGTAAGTGATGCTCCTATTGAAATTGCAACAGAAATTTTCACCCGACTGAATGAAGGCGGTAAACGGCTTTCCGTATTTGAAATTATGGTTGCCAAAACCTATGATCTTCCGTCTAACTTTGATCTTTCTGAGAAATACGAAAAACTTGTAGATGAACTCAAAAAATCTGATTTCGAAACCATTTCGAGTGCTGTAGTACTACAAGCTGTGTCCGCCTGTCTTGTTGGAGAGTGTGCAAAGAAACATATTTTAAAATTGGATAAGTTCTCGATTATTAAGGAATGGGATAATATCATTAATGCATTCAAGGAATCGGTTGATTATATGCATTCGTTCTTCCGTATTCCGGTGTCCCAGTTAATGCCCTATGATTCGTTACTTGTTCCCTTTACATATTACTTCTACAAACACAAAGAAAAACCTATTGCAGAACAGCAAATGTTTATGCAGGATTTTTTCTGGCGTTGCGTTTTGACTTCAAGATATTCTGCAGCAACAGAAACAAAGCTCGCGCAAGATATCAAGCGTATTGATGCTGTTATTTCAGGAAACAAGCCGGATTACGACGAGCCAATTGATATTTCGGAAGATTTTTTGAAATCTCATGGTGGATTTTCAACGGGAGCGGCTTTTATCAAGGGTATGCTCTGTCTGTTAGCGTACCATCATCCGCAATCCTTCTTGGATAACAGTCTCGTGACTATAGACAATTCCTGGTTAAAACAAGCCAATAGCAAAAACTACCATCACTTCTTCCCTAAAGCCTATATGAAAAAACGTGGCTTTGAGGATTCTATAGTCAATCACATAGCCAATATCACAATTGTTGATGATTTCCTTAACAAACGTAAAATTCAGGATAAAGCGCCGTCAAAATACATTAAGGAATTCAAAAAGAATAAGAAATTGGAAAGTGCCTTACAGACTCATCTCATTTGCATTCCGAACCAAGAAAATGCTGACGATTCGAAAACGACTTTTCAAGAGTTGCTTGCTGATTGGGGAGTTACAAAAGATGATTATGAAGTATTCTTCAAAAAACGTCTTGAACAGTTTAACAAGGAACTCAAGGAACGCGTTATTTTAACAAACCTTGATCGTTCGTAGAAATAGTGAATACGTGTGTGCAAAATCGTAAGAAAGGATAATCGACTTGAAAAGCTTACATTCTCGTCTAAATAGCAGTTCTATAGACGAAAATTGGCGAAATTGAGCAAAAAACGGCAAAATTTTAGGCGAGAGAATGTTTTTTTTTCGGAAAACGCCGGTTTGACATTTTTTGACATCTGATTGCGAGTGTATTTGCCTAGAATGGATTCCTCTAGATAAAAAAGGACGTATGAAAAAGAATATCTTAGATTTTATTGATTCTGGACGCGAAAACGGTTTGCTTCTCGTTGATCCGAATACCGGAAGTGGCAAAACGTTCTGGTCTTGCCAGACAATTCACGATTATGCTCGGAATCCCAATAACAAAAAGAAAATCTTTTTCACGACGACTCTCTTAAAAAATCTGCCAGAAGATGAACTTAAAAAAGCGTACAATAATGAAGTTCTTTACAAAAAGGAAGTTCTGGTTGATTATTCTGGAGCGGCGGAGCCGCCAGTCCGGAGAAGTGAGGGCCACTAGTCCCGTCACTGCGGTCTTGCAGTTGTCGGGCACGAGCATCTTCGAGACTCCGCCGAAAAACTCGAACATGTGGATGTGTGCGTCGTTCCATGACTTCTGTTTTTCGTCCGGGAAGGCCTCCGCGTAGGCATACATGCTGTAGTTGAGAACGCCTACGAACACGTAAGCCTTTTTCTGTTCCCCCGTTTCGGGGTCGATGATGTATGCGGGACCTCCGGCCCAGTCGACTTCGATCTGCTCGCCGGGTTTGCGGTTGATGTGCATTGTAGCCCTGCGGACGCGTTCGTCCTGCAGGATGTAGTGGCAGAACTGCGAGTACATCAGCGGCTTGGTGTTCTCGAGCCTGCATTCTTCAAGATATTCCGCCCAGAGGAGCTTCTTGTTCACGCCGTTGCGCAGCAGTTCGTTCTTAACGTGGTCGAAATCGGGCAACTTCCTGTCGGTGATTTTCCTGGTCTCGTTACCGTTCGGGTGTATGATCTTGTCGATTTCCCTGTCGCTGAGACGTTCTTCCAGGGGCCAGCGGAGATTGTACTCGTTGGCCAGTTTCAGGACCTTGTTTACGGTCTTTTTTGACACCTGGCAGCTTGCCGCAATGTCGTTCTGGCTTAATCCCAGGCTTCGCAGCCTGAGAATTTCGCGGTATTTGGTCATTAGACCTCCTGTCTATTTTGTTCGCACGGAATTGTGCAGGCCAAAATTAGACAGGTTTCCATGTCTCCGGAATCGCGGTTTCCGATTAATCGGAACGACGGTTTCCTTTACTCCGGTTTCATGGTGTAATTCACTCCGGAATACTCACCAGTAAACTACAAGGGCGAATATCATTACCGTTCAGGGAGCACGAAGCAACTTTTGCAAGGTGCGACCCTGACTAATTTCCTTTTGCGTAAGACGGGGAAAAACTGGGATGCGGTTCCTCTGGAAAACGTTTCTGTGGACGACCTCGACAAAGAGAGTTTTGATATTTTCTATCGCGAGGCCGCACGAAGCGGACGGATGAGTGCTGACGACTTGAAACTTTCGGTGACTCAGTTGCTGGAAAAATTGAATCTGGTAGATGGTTCCCTGCTGAAAAGGGCGGCAGTTTTGCTTTTTCATCGGAATCCTGAGAAATGGATTACTGGTTCTTTTGTCAAAATCGGGTTCTTTGAAAATGACGCAGATTTGCGCTATCAAGACGAAGTACATGGGTCGTTGATGATCCAAGCAGATCGTGTAATTGACTTGCTTTATACGAAGTATTTGACGGCCGAAATTTCTTATGACAATGTCACCCGTATTGAGCGTTATCCGTTTCCTAAAGACGCTATTCGCGAGGCTGTTTTTAACGCCTTGATACACCAGGATTTTTCTGTCGGTGTGCCTGTGCAAATCAGCGTGTATAGGGACAAACTTTACATTAGCAATGATTGCGTGTTTCCGCCCAGTTGGACTACGGAAACCCTTTTCCAAAAGCACCGCTCTTTACCTCACAATCCCGATATTGCATATACCTTCTTCAGGGCGGGTTTTGTAGAAAGCTGGGGCCGTGGTGTGGAAAAAATTTGCAAGTTGTGCAAGGAACATGGCATTGCTGAACCTGAATACACGGTGCATCCAAACGATATCATGGTGCTTTTCGAGGCAAAAACTCCCAGTTTGCATGGTCGTGACCAAGAAAATGTCCAAGAAAATGTCCAAGAAAATGTCCAAGAAAAAAGCCGGGCATCTGCGATTATCGAACTCATCTGTGCGGATAATTCAATATCTCTGAGGGAGCTATCTAAAAAGCTAGGGGTGTCCTCGAAAACCGTACAACGCGAAATCGAAAAACTGAAGGCCAAAAACGTTGTTCGCCGTATAGGTGGCGATAAGGGCGGTCATTGGGAGATTTCCTGAAAGAGGGAATAACCATGCAACCACTAAAACTTGAAGATCTTACCGCGCAGTTCGATAGCATCGTCCGCAGGTATCGCGACGGTGGGCTTATCGCTTACCGCGACGCGCACTATTTCATGAACGACATGCTGAATCTTTTCGAACGAATCGAAAGGCTTCGCCTGTATGTAAACAATGACGGCGCCAAGAAGGTTCTGGTCCATTTCACGAAAAAGCTCGGGAACCTGAACAATCGAAATTCGAAGAAGCCGATAAATGCCTAACGAGCTTGCTGGACACTAGTAGTGACAATTTCCGTAGTTGCCGAAGCAAGAGCGATGAGCGCGAGGATGAGAGGTTTAATCTTTGATCATAAAGAGCCACTATAAGACAATGACTGCGTTTATCGCCATCGATAGAAATCCCCGTTGATGGTTCTGCCGTCGATGCGCTGGGCTACATCAAGGTGTGAAACGGGTAAACCGGCTATCTTCTCAAGCCAGGGAACGCCGTGTTCGATGTTGGTGAACGCTTCCCCTTCTTCCGTCTTTAACAGGCAGAGAACAGCCTGCCGCACTTTCTTTGCGATGTTGCCGATACGGCAGATGTGGTCGCCATCAAGGAAAATGTCGTGGGATTTGTCAAGGGCCATTTCGTTCATCAGCCCGTAAACTATTATGGGGAAGCTTACAGCCCTACGTCGGCGTAAAGCCCATGCTCCGCGTGACTAACGAGCAAATTGAAGACGGCGAATTGTTGGCGAAGCTTCTGGATGCTATGCTCCCGGAACTGCCTGCCGCGAAAGTGAAGAAGAAAAAGTAGGGGTGTTTGTTCTACGTAGAAGGAACGATAATCACTCGCCATTCGTTTTCCGACCGCAGGATATACCCCTTGTCGGTCATATTTTTTAACTGTTTTTGAATGGCTGACATGTTGATCCCGATTTTTTGTTGTAGTTCTCGGTATGTAATGGATGGGTTGTCCAATAGGCTTTCGAGAATTCTTGTCGAGTTCTCGCTGCGGAATGTTATCCGTTCCCCATCGTACCACCAAACATCGGGTGAATGCTCCTGAACAAAGCCTATGTTGTATGCGATTTCTTCGGCATAAATTTTCTTGAAATAATTCTTGAATGCCCTGATTTGTCGAAGAGTCGCTTGCGCTCCATCAGAAGGGGCGTCGCCGACTTCCAAATCGGATTGGTGTAGAGCGTCAAGGTATTCGTTTTTCTTGCGGCTACGGACCACTATCATTGGGTAGCCGTGCCTGGCTAGAATGTAGTTGACGAGTAATCGTGCAATTCGTCCGTTTCCATCTTCAAAGGGGTGAATGCGGATATAACGGTAATGGAACAAAGCGGCGAGATCGACAGGATTCATTGATTTTGACGATTCCGTTTCGTTGTACCAATCTACAAGGTCAGCCATTAAGGCAGGAGTTTCTTCTGGGGAAGCGTAGGTGAAAATATCCCCATAACGTGTAATGACGCTGTTCGGACGCGTTTTGTATTGCCCCGCATGAATTGTATATGATGAGTGGTTCCCGTCGGGAAGAGTGTAATGGACTTGATAGTCTTCTCGAATCAGGGTCCTGTGCAATTGGCGGATGAAATTTTGGGTTAATGGTGAGAATGTGTCCTGCGATTTTTCTGAAGTCATTTTAAGACAAACTTCGCTGGCCTTCATCTCTTCGCAATCCCTAACCTTCGCGATACCTTCCACCTTGCCAAAAAAGAGCAGCAGTTCCGTTTGTCCGTATGTTAACGTATTGCCTTCGATATGGTTGCTGTTGTAGTTGAAATCCACCGAAAAACGACGGCTCAGGCGAAATAGGTCGTGCTCGCTAAGGGGTTGCATTGCCCGCCATTCGGCAAGGGTATTTTCGAGATTTGGGCGCTTCATACCCTAAATATAACAAAATTTCATTAAAAGGTGGTATTGCACCACCTTTTCGGCGTTTTTTTGTGCCAGCGGGGTTGCCGGGTTGATAGCCACTACGATGAGATGCACGGCGACACGCTCGTAATCTTTTTCTATGGCAATAGGGAAGATCCGCTTTGCTGAAGTCCGCGAATAGGCTGATGGGATGAAACAGATGTTTCTTGAAAGAAATTATATTGCAGAGAATGAAATTTCTTGTTGGGATAACTCTTTTCTTGAATGTATGGCTTTGGGCGGGTACGGAAATTCCGTACTCCGTAGAATCTATATCTCAGTTCAAGGAGTATAGAAAAAATTTACTTGAATTGTTAAAAAATCAGAAAAAAGAAGATGTTGTTTCAATTGTGCAATATGTAAAAGAAAGGGCTCCAGATGAATTTGCAATTGATAACTTGGAACTGATCCAAATCTACTTGTTGGTGGAACGTTATGACCTGGCTCTTGATTTGTGGATTGGGGAGTATGAAAAGGTTGGACGGAAAGTGCAATATTCTTTTGTTAGGGATTCCTTGCTGGATTATCTTGATGCAAATATGAATTTGACAGACTCTAGTGTAGTAAAGAAAAAACTTAAAGAAGTTGTTGTGTCTAACGTTGATGAAGAACAAAGGGGCTTGTATAAAATCCTGTTGGAAATGACGCCTTTTTACGAAATGCAAAATAAGTTCTATGCAATGCATTATAAAACATGGGATCGTGAGCAACAAACCTTGGTTTATAAGTTGGCCGTCAAGTATGTGGGTGACTCCTTGGCAAATTCAACTTTTGGTCAATTTGTTTTTGAAAATCGTGTGATTGATAAATTTTATTATAGAAGTGGAATTAATCCTGAATGCATAGAGAAATTGATTCTATTGCTTAAAGAATTTGAGCGTAATTTCCCAAATTCGGAAAGATTGCCGTGGATAAAGTATGAACGAAATCGATTTGAAAAATTATTGAAGGATTACTCGGAGTTCTTGAACTATCATAAGAAAAAATTATATACTGGTGGTTTGGGTATTGAAGGCTGGTTGACGAATGATGGTTGGGAAATTGGAATCCCGATACAATTTCATCGCTTCTTGTTTATCCCGACTTTAGACTCGGATGAAAAACTTAATGATGACGGATGGATATTTATTTTTGGCTTTGACTTGTTTGAAGTAAAGCATTTAAAGATTGTTCCGTTTGTTGGTTTGTGGGACCCTTATGTGGCAGGAATGCAGATTGAATTTCGTCCCTGGCTCGAAAAGTATCCCGATACAAAATTTGGCGCAGCTGCGTATATATCGCTAAAACTAAAGTATATGATGAAATATGGAGAATTGGCAGAAACTGATGAAAAAGGTTTCGCTCATTTGTTTTATGCAGGTCTAGGTTTTCATTTTTGGTAATTTTGGGGTGTTAGGGGCTGTCCCCCTAGGCGACTTGAGCGAAGTGAAAGTCCAATCTTCCCCCTTTACAGACCGCTCGGCTCTGTCGCATAAAAGAACCTACGAAATCGCCTCGCTTTCGCCAACACGACTCGTTAAGACGAGTCGCTTATGGCTCACATTTACAGACCGCTCGGTTGCATTTTGTCTAAGTTCTAAGCTCTAGGTTCTGCCGAGACCGTCGTGCAGAAGATTCTCGACAGCGTCGAAGTGCCGCAAAATTTAAATGCGGATCGCGATCGTCGCTATGCTAAAGCAGAAGTAATGAGACAAGAAAAAAGTATATGAATTTGGCTGGAATCCTTGATTTTATTGGGTTTTCGTGTCTCATTAAACCCGATAAATTTTGTCTTCCTCATTTTGCTGCTTTTTCGCGTTTTCAGCTTTCGTGAGACAAAAAAAACAGGGCTGAAGGCCCTGTTGCGATTTGTTTGTGGATTATTGCATGTTTTTTAGATGTTTAGCCAAAAAGGGGAAGGCCGCGAATCACTAGTAAAGCCATATCTGTACCTACCTCGTTTTCAATATATATTGTTTTATTTTGGAAGTGCGATGTTTACGCTGCGTTGGAGTAACCGTGAAAATTCTTCTAGTGTGGGAACCTTAAGAACGCCTTTGCCGTAGGGATTCAATATTCTGATTTTAGCGACGCTCGTTCCTAATTTTTTTTGCAGTGATATACTGTTTGACCATTTCTTTGACCTCGAACGCGTTAAACGGATAGCCGAAACGTTCAGTTTTACCTCCGCTTATAAAGAGCCACTATAAGTCTAAAGCTGTGTCGAGTTCTGAAAAGTTCTGTGACCATGTTTTGCTGGCTCGCCCGCTCGATGCGATGTTACCGGAAGTGCCTGCACCAAAAGCGAAGAAGAAGTAAGTCCTGACGAACGCACCTATCAACGGGGTGAGCGCCGGTTGCACCGAGTTTTTATTTTTCAAACAAGTCCGAGTGCGTTCCTGTGCGGACAAGTTCTAATATCAACACGTTGTCTTGCTTTCGGTAAATCAAGAGCCAATCCGGCTTTATGTGAAGTTCCCGATGCTCGGACCAATTGCCTCCAAGAGCATGATCCCGATACTTGTCTTCAAGAGGTTCGTCATTTGCGAGCTTTGAAACAACGGCGTACAATTCCTTCATATCGTAATTCCGTTTCTTTGCTCGTTTGACATCTTTCTTGTATTGTGATGTCCATAGGATTTTGTATCTAGGTCCTTTCTCTACCAAGATTTCATCTCCCGAATGGCTTCGTTGACCGTATACGTCTTCATCTTCGAGGGGTTCTTCTGGTATTTCGCGTAAATTTCATCTGACTCTTCCATCGCCTTGATGGTTTTCCGATTCGGACGATTGATGGAAATTTCAAAAGGGATTCTCCCTTCGCGTAGAACTTGCTTGGTAAATACGTTGTACAGCCCCGAGATGGTTATTCCCACCTTTTCGCAAAAATCGGCGATGCCTTTTTTGTCGTCGTCGTCCAGTGTTATCGTCAAATTTGCCATTGTGCCCTCTTTGAAATGAGTGAAATCTATATGAAATATATATAAAAATCACATAAAATTCAGTGTTTTATAGTTGTGTTTTACAGGAGAACATGCTGCAGAAGGAGTCTCTGCCGAAACTGTCGTGCAGAAGATTCTCGATAGCGTCGAAGTGCCGTAAAATTTAAACGCGGATCGCGAGCGTCGCGGGATCACCTTTTACACAAGCCGGGCCTTAAGCTCGGCTTTCACTTTTTTGAGGTCGCTGCAAGTGAGGACGGGAATGAGATTGTTGATTTCTTCGATACTCTTGTCCCACCACTTGAACTTGAGCATGATGTCGATGAGTTCGTCGTCGAATCGCTTGCGGATGAGTTTGGCGGGGTTACCTGCCACGATGGTATAGGGCGTGACGTCGCTTGCTACGACAGAATTTGCCCCGATGATGGCGCCGTCTCCGATGTGGACGCCTGGGAGAATCGTCACATTCTGCCCGATCCATACGTCGTTACCGATGACGGCATCGCCTTTGAGCGGAAGGTCGCTCTGGGTCGGGGCGGGCTGCTCCCATGTGCCGAAGATGTAGAACGGGTAAGTGGTGGCTGCGTTCATCTGGTGGTTAGCCCCGTTCATCACGAATTCCACGCCGGCGGCAATCTGGCAGAACTTGCCGATGATGAGCTTGTCGCCGATAAAGTCGTAATGGTGGGTGACGTGCCGCTCAAAGTCCTTGTCGGCAAAGTAGGTGAAATCGCCCACAATGATGTTTTTGTTTTTGACATCGGGCTTGACGAAGGTCAAAGCCTCCACGTTGGCGATAGGCTGGATGACGTTTGGGTCGGGAGTCTTTGCTGGTATGGAAGGAATATAGATTAATTTTCGAATTTTATGTTAGCAGCGCCTTGATGTAGGCCTGCACCTGCTTGACGGAGAGAGGGGGTGCTGTCTTCCCTCGGCTTATAAAGAATCTCTATAAGATTCATCTTGGAAACACATATGTCGAAGTGCCTGGAGACGATGCTTAGTAACCATTTCAACCGTCTACTGATGCAACCAAATGGAATGATAAATACAGTTCTTCGTTGAACAAAAAAAGAAAATTTTCATACAAGTTAAAAATTTTTACTATATTTAAGGTAACGATTTAGGGTGATGGAAACATCCCTAGACACTACTTAAGAACTCTGACTAAAATAACTCTTCAGTTTCCACAAATTATTTTTAAATAATTGGAGAGTTCTTTATGCTAAAAGTCATAATTAACATCATTCAAATTATCTGCGACATACTCGTGATAATTCTTTAACCTAATTGGGGTACGGATTCAACCGTACCTCTTTTAGTTTTACCTCCGCTTATAAAGAGCCCCTATAAGATTCTAAAGTAATCGTAGATTTCCGTAAGCGTCGCCACGGTACTTCTCGGGCTCTTCGAAGCGCTTCCCTGATCGATTGCAATCGCAGGCGAAAGTCCGCGGATAAAGTCCACCGATCCGCGATCCGGACGTCCGAGGAAACGGCGCGCATACGTGCTGAGCGTTTCCACAAATCGGCGCTGTCCTTCCGCAAAAAGCGTGTGGAAAGCAAGGCTCGATTTTCCAGAACCGGAAACACCCGAAATCACCGTCAACTGATGACGCGGAATCGTCACGCTAAAGTTTTTCAAATTGTGCTTCCGCGCGCCGACGATCTGAATATCCAAGCAGTCCGCCACTTCTTTTTTACGAGCGATGGACTTCGCTTCTTCTGTTTTCGGTGAAAGGACTTTCGCAAGGAATTTCCCCGTCAAAGACTTCGGATTTTTCGCTACTTCTTCGGGGGAACCTGTTGCGATAATTTCACCGCCGTTCACGCCCGCATCCGGGCCAAGGTCAATAATCCAGTCCGCGCATTTGATCACGTCCATATTGTGTTCGATGATCACCATGCTGTTGCGTTTTACCTCCGCTTATAAAGAGCCCCTATAAGATAAAGGAGTTTTGAAAGTTTTTTTAAAAATTTTGAAAAGTACTTGACAATGTTTTTTTTGTTTACATTCCTTTATGCGAGGCATTCTCGTTCAAATAACAAAAGGAGTAACTATGGATTTTACTTGTAAGAAATGTGGAATCGGAAATTATACATCTCTTTCCAGTTTGGTGAATTGCTCTTGCCCTAAAGGCGGCAATCATGAACCTTATGAAGGTCGCGATTGCGGTAACAACTGGACTTGTAAGAAATGTGGAATCGGAAATTATACATCTCTTTCCAGTTTGGTGAATTGCTCTTGCCCTAAAGGTGGCTATCATGAACCTTATGAAGGTCGCGATTGCGGTAACAACTGGACTTGTAAGAAATGCGGAATCGGAAATTATACATCTCTTTCCAGTTTGGTGAATTGCTCTTGTCCTAAAGGTGGCGATCACGAACCGTTTTAACAGGGACTTGACATTATGTTTTCCATCGCTAATGTTTCCGAGTTGTTCAAGGATGCACAATATGTGAATTTTTATCCGTTCGTGGGTGAAAATTATTTTTCTGCGCCACATAAAATCCTTGTCTTGGGCGAGTCTCATTATGGCCCGAAAACGATAAATTCGAATCATGATTTTACGAATTGGATTGTCGGTGAAGATTACCTTTTGCCTAAAATAGATGGCAAGGGCTTTCCAGGTTATACACGGTGTTTTGATAACACTGCGCGTGTTCTTGCGGAATGTTGTAACAGTGACTCTTACAAGGTGTATCGCGAGATTGCTTTCTATAACTATTTCCAGGAAACAGTCGGCGAAGGCCACCATCGTTCTAAGGCTTTTCTGACTTCAGAATTGGTTGAAAAATCAAGAAAGGCTTTAGGCGAAGTTTTGGAAACTCTAAAGCCAGATTTGGTTGTTGGCTGGGGATATAGTAGACTGGAATGGGAATGGCTCCCTCACGACCGTAAACAAATTTGGCAGGTTCCAGGGAAATTGCACTTGTTTACGATTGATGAATATTTGCCAGTACCATTTTGGTGCATGAAACATCCGTCAAACTTTTTCCCCGTTGGCTTGCATCGGGAACTTTATGGGCTTATAAAAGAACATCTTTGGGGTAAATAGAAAGCCGAGATTCTTCTCGGCTTTTCTTATGAAAAAAATGAAGTTTTGGCTAAATATTTCAACAGATGAACGCTGTTTAGCTCATATACAAATTGGTAGTGTCAAGGGTTTTTCGCAAAAATAGTTTGTCCCAACATCAGATCTAGGCTACATTTCCGTCCTTTTCCTGTTCCCGTTTCAGCTCGTTCTCCTTTTCCATCTCGTAAAGATGCTTCATGTTCAGGTATCTCTTGGTACCCCATTCCTTCGTGGCGATATGCCTTAGCCTAGCGCACACAAGCATCAGGGCAGATTCCCCGTCCGGGAAGCAACCCACAACCCGAGTCCTTCTGCGTATCTCCCGGTTCAGGCGTTCCAGGATGTTGTTCGTCCTTATGCTGCGCCAGTGTTCGTGCGGGAAGTCGAGATAGGTCAGCGTCTCCATCACGCCCTTGCGGTAAAGGTCTGCGGCGGATTTTAGCCCCATATCGCGCAGTTTCTGTTCTACGTCGGCAACCTTTTTCAGTGTCGCCTCCTTGTCTTCCTGGGCGTACGTAGCCTTCAGCAGGGGCATGGCCGAAGCGAGCTTGTTGCGAGGGATCTTTGTCATCAGGTTCCTGAAAAAATGCACCATGCAGCGTTGCCATTTCGCATCCGGGAACACTTCCGAGGCCGATTCCAGGAAGCCCAGGTGTTTGTCCGATGTGAACAGCCGGACGCCATTCAGGCCACGTTCCCTGAGGCTTACGAGGAAGCTACGCCAGCATTCCTTGCTTTCGCTTGCGCCCTCGCATGCTCCGAGTATCTCCCGGTAGCCGTCTTCGGACACCCCTATCGCGACAAGTACCGAGACGCTGGTCATTTCGCCGCCCCAGCTGCGCTTCAGGTAGATGCCGTCAACGAACACGTAGGGGTATTCCCCGCCTATGGCCCTGTTTCGCCATTCCTCGATCTTGCCGTATACCTTCTGGTTCAGGTTGCTGACGGTCGAGGCGCTGACCCGAGAGCCCCACAGGAGCTCCGTGACGTCTTCCACGCGGCGCACGGATACTCCCGCCAGGTACATCTCGATGAGAGACTCCTCCACGGACGATTCCCTGCGTCTGTAGCGCTCGATGATGGCGGTCTCGAACGGGGCCAGGCGCAGCTTGGGTACGGACAGGTCGACCTCTCCGGCGGAAGTCAGAAGCTTGCGGTGGTAATGACCGCTGCGGTAGTTCCTGCGCTCGTCAGTCCGCTCATGCCTTTCCGCGTTGCACAGCTCCGCGGCTTCCTCGTCCAGCATCGTGTTGAGGGTTTCCTCGATGGTCTTTCTAATGACTCCTTTCAGGTCGTTCTTGAGGCCTTCTTCGTCGATTTTGATTATATTGTTGTCCATAGGATGGTCCTTTTTAGGTTGATTTGTGATTATTTCAAATCTAAAAATTGGAACATCCTATTTTTTTTACTCCCTTAGAGGAATTTGCGAAAGAAAATATACGTTACCTACAAATTCAAGGCGTGTTCCCAGATGAGATTGTTGTTGATTTGTTTTTCTACTAAACCAATAAATGTTATGATGGCGTTCAGATAATCTATTGTAGCTGGAACGCACTCATTTTGTGATTGGGTAAGTTCGGAAAGAAGTTTTTCATACTCATCTTCAACGTTTGAGTTTTACCTCCGCTTATAAAGAGCCCCTATAAGATTCAATGTGACCGCAGGCCGTGATGCACAGGCAAAAACTTACATCGAAACCCTCGATAAAATTTTTGACCACGATCATCTGTATCTTTCGATTTGCGATAACGGAATTTCCGCTCAAAAAACGCTCAACCTGTTTACCGTTGCACTCGCGAAGGAATTGAACCGCGAACTCGTCGCGGTCGGCGACGTGCACTACATTAAGCGGGAAGACGCCGACGCTCACAAGGCTCTCCGTTGCATTTCGCTCGTTGGTTTTACCTCCGCTTATAAAGAGCCCCTATAAGATTCAATCGCCTAAAACACGCTAAAAGACGCTTAAAAAGGACTAAAGAGGAATCCGACTTTTCTCAGTGGAAAAATGTATATTGGTGATATGTAGGTTTGATTATGGAACTTGTAGAAAACATAAAGGAAAAATTTTCATTTTACAAGGAAAATGACACGGACAAGATGTATCGCGTCGATTTTCCGGATATGGACGGTTGGCTAGCTGTTTCATTTGACAAAAAAAAAGTTCTATTTCTCTATAAGGATTATCCCCAGAATTTTTCGAAGGAAGAAAAGGCTATCTTTGAAAAAGAAGAACCTTTCTGGGCCTCATTTTTTAATAACGGTCGATAATCATTTTACATCACCATCGATACCTTTCATCTGATTTTCGGGACGAGTGTTAATAAATCCCATCATTTTTTGAAATTCATAGTTATTCGCTATAGTTTCTATATTCGCCAGATACGCTTGCTGTTCTAATTTAATACCATAAGTGCTCATTGTTTTTTGACAACCAAAACGTTCCTTTAAGAAACGATCTGAAATTGTAAATGTCTTAAAGCCATTATTCTCCGGTATACGTCTTTGCAACTCCAAATACTCTACGATACCGCTCCTTTTGTTTTACCTCCGCTTATAAAGAGCCCCTATAAGATACATTACGGAATACTCACGTGGACACATACGCACCACTGCCACCTGTCTAGGGACTGGGTCGCGTGTTGTACGAAACAGTCAAAGGAATCGAAGTGGAGGTCACCCATGCTGGTAGCCGTGGAAAAGCCCCGTACGCGAAACACTGAGGCCGTCTCGTTCAAGGTCGAAGGCGAACGAATCCCGGAATGGCTTCTGGGGATAGTCCGCGAAGTTTACCCGACAGCGAAGGTTGAGGACGGCGACGATAGAATCGAGATATCGAGCACAGACTGGTACAAGGACATGGAATCCAGGGACACTCCGGCAAGGACGCTAAAGATCATGCGGACCGCCGCTGGACTCACGCAGAAGGATTTGGCAAAGAAATTGGGGATTGCGTTCCAGAACTACAACCCGCTTGAACGCGGAACGCGCCCAATCACCATGCAGATGGCGATGAGGCTTGCGGATGCCCTTGGCACGTCCTACGAGATGTTCTACAAGGAAAAATAACCTATATTCGGATATGGAGGTTTGATTGTGGCTGAACAGAAAAAAGAATTCTTCTGGAAATACGAAAGTGTCCTTGACCACGACATAACTCCGGAACAGTTCAAGGCTATTACAGGATGTAGCTGGGAAAGGCGCTTCGAATACCTCCAAATCGTCGTCAATAGCCCCTATGCTGGAGCATCTGACATTTGCCTTTTGTATGGTGGCCGATATGGAAGGCCTAGAAACGAGAATGTATGCAATAAGTATTCGGCACTAGCAGCTAAAGCACCTATGGTGATGGATTACTGCTACTAAGTTTTACCTCGTATCGTAAAGAGCCCCTATAAGACATATATTCAGAAAAGGAGGACGATTATGCCTGCTGAATTTACACCAAGTCCGGAATTCCTGAAGTTACTCGCACTCGTTGACGAGTGGTCTACGCACGATAAGGAATACATCTGGGAAAGCTCCCTGAAGGATGGAGCACCTCAATATGTGCACGAAGCTTTAAAAGATCTTGTCAATATTCAAAAGGAACTAGACAAGGAAGGAAGCTGCATCTAGATTCCTAGTGGCTTGGCTCGCTCCGTCACAATCTTGTAGACCTGCTTCGACATGTTCTGCGCACGGCTCCTGTTCACGAAAGTTTTACCTCCGCTTATAAAGAGCCCCTATAAGATCTACTTTCTGAATAAACCTTATTTTATGCGGGTTCGCAAGCGATTTGACGTTGAAAAAATCAGAAAAATTGGATGAAATTCTGGGATTTGGGCCATTTTTTCGGAGCCCTGGTGCTGCCGAAATGGCTGTAGATTTCCAGGAACTCCCTGTCCGTGACGCTCAGCAGGCAGACTGTGGAGCGGGTCTCGATTAAATTGGCGATTCGGTGCCGTTGCAGCCCGCAGGAGCGTGTAGCCGTAATTCAAAAAGTCGTTGGGGTGTTTGTATTTCCCTGCTCGTGTCCGACATTCTGCTTGGGGCAAAGCACCGCTTGTGAACGAATCTTTTGTATGTATCCTTGAAATTGAATGCCCGCATAAAATGTACTATATTACGTAGAAAAATAATTACGTAAAAAAATAATTATGTATAAAATTACTTTATCTATAATATTCCTTTATCTATAATATTCCTTTATCTATAATATTCCTATTGGCGATAACGCAAACAGCCTTTGCCCAAATGACAGATACGCTTGTCAACGGAAAGGCTATACAGGCTGTCAAAACGGGCGAAACTCTAGGACTGAAAATGGATTGCGGCACCTTGCCAAGCGTAAATGCGGAGTGCACCATATTCGGACGCATTCCGGCCAACACCTCTGGCGACGAATACGAGGTTTCGTTTATCGCATAAGGAAACCACGTCGCAGAAATCAGAGAAATTACAATCGGTATAAATGTCACACTGTAAGCTTCCCCAAGCCATGATTTTGAATATCGAGTAGCCGCCTACACTTCAGAAAAAGATTCTATCGTCTTTAACGGCACGATTTCTGTCGAACAACAAAATTTTATAACAACATTAGTGACTATCGAAAATGAATCCCAGGATGTCGTCGCAGGTTACGCAATCAAGCCGATTGTGTTCCGTTATGCCCACATGCAAACAGCGGTTGTGGATGGAATTCTAGAGGGTCTCGAAGTCAGCCAGGATAAAGAAAAGGCTCTTGTCATTATTTCGGGAAGCATTCCTCAAAATGTTGGAGATAGGGTATTGGCCATTCGCGTAACCGCCAAGGGGAATAGCAATGATGCGTAAGCTTCTGCGACGATCAACATCTCGGCAAATCCGGATTATTCCTCCAACTCTGTTTCTAGTAGCAGTGCTGCGAAGTCCAGTAGTAGTTATCGTGCAGAATCTAGTAGCAGTCAGGAGTTCTCTAGTTCTTCGAACGAACGTTCTGCGATTTACGTTGAACAAAAAGAGTTTCGCGTGAATTTTTCGAACAACGAATTGAATGTGACTTTTGCAAATAAGCCAGGTGCAAACGTGCAAATTTTTGACGTGAAGGGTCACCTGATCGAAACGATTCGGATTGACGCTTGAATTAATTACGCTTCTTTCCCGAGCACGGCGCGGGCGAGCTGATCAGCGCATGATGTCGGCTTCCCGCCACAGGTGTTCCCGAGCAACTTGGCTGCAATGTCTTCGGCCTTCATGCCTTCGCAAAGTTTTGCAATGGCCTTGAGGTTTCCGTTGCAACCACCCGTAAAGCGGATATTACGGATAAAGTCTCCGTCACGCGTGAACTGGATTGTTGTGGCGCATGTACCTTTTGTCTTGAACGTCTCTTCCATAATAAACTCGCTGTTTTTTTGCATCAAAAATAGAAAGTCTTGGCTCGGAGCGTCATCGACCTTTTCGCCAAGCCGTAAATCTGTGTATAGGCGACATCGGCCACAAGCCGCTGCCCATTCAAAATCAGAAAGTGCTTGAAGGTACTCGGGTCTTCATCGTCAACTCCTCTGGCATACAAGCGGAAAATACCAAAGACTATACACTTGTGCGCTAGATATAGATTCAAAAATCTAGTTTGTTAATTGGCCCGAGGTTTCTTGCACTTTATGACAACCTATTTTGTTTATATTTACATTGGAATAGTTTGACTTTTATGTCCTACGAATACAGCGAAAATATCCTCGTTCAAGAGAGCGCCGGCAACCTGCTCCAGCATGAGTTGGGCTGGCGTGTTGTATTTGCGTATAATGAAGAAAAATTAGGCGAAAACGGAACATTCGGGCGCACCTCTTACAGAGAAGTTTTGTTGCATCGGTATTTTCGCGAAGCACTTCAGAAGCTGAATCCGTGGATAACGCCTACGCAAATTGACGAAGCCGTACAAAAGTTCACGGCGACGCTCAGCACGTCATCACTGCTCCAAATCAACGAAGAAAAGTACGGCTTTATTCGCGATGGCATTCCTGTCTCTTACAAGAAACCTGATGGAACTTCGGATGTCAAGCGGGCTCTTGTCATTGATTTTTTGAATCCGGAGAATAACGATTTTCTCGCCGTCAAGGAGATGAAAATTCACGGCGAAATTTATCGCCGCCGTACCGATATTGTCGGCTTTGTTAATGGCATCCCGCTTTTGTTTGTGGAACTCAAGCGTAACGATGTCGCTGTGCAAAACGCCTACGACGACAACTACACGGATTATCTTTCGACGATTCCACAACTTTTCTATTACAACGCATTTTTGATGCTTTCTAATGGCGTAGAAGCGAAAGTCGGCACGCTTGGCAGTAAGTATGACTTTTTCCACGAATGGAAACGCCTCAAGGAATCCGATGCGGGTTCCGTTGCGCTCCAGACGATGCTTCGCGGGATTTGCAAAAAAGAAACATTCCTTGACCTGTTGGCGAATTTCATTCTTTACGATCATTCCGATGGAAATACGGTCAAGATTCTCGCCCGCAACCACCAGTATCTTGGCGTAAACGAAGCTTTCAAGGCATACGAAGACCGCAAACTTCGCAATGGCAAGTTGGGCGTTTTCTGGCATACGCAGGGGAGTGGCAAAAGCTACTCGATGTTGTTCTTGTCGCAGAAGATTCGCCGTTGTGCAAAAGGTTCGCCCACAATCGTCATCCTTACGGACCGTGACGAACTGAATAAACAAATTAGCGATACGTTTGAAAATTGCGGAATGCTCGGCAAGGTAAAAGCATCCAAGTTCATTGCCACGAGCGGGAACGACCTTGTCGCAAAACTCAAGGGCAATCCGAGTTTCATCTTCACGCTGATTCAAAAGTTCAACAAGAAAGATTTGACCCCGATTTATCCGGATCACGATATTTTAGTGATGTCCGACGAAGCGCACCGCAGCCAGAATGGAATTTTTGCAGACAACATGTGTGCCTTGCTTCCGACGGCTTCGCGTATCGGCTTTACGGGCACTCCGCTTTTGAAAGATGACAACATCACCGAAAGAACTTTCGGCGGCTACATTTCTATTTACGATTTCAAGCGAGCCGTAGAAGATGGTGCGACAGTTCCGCTCTATTACGAAAATCGTGCCGACAAAATCAAGGAACTCAAGAATCCAGAAATTACCGACAAGATTCTCAATGCGATTGAAGCCGCAGACCTTGACCCGGAACAGCAAGAAAAATTGGAAAAGGATTTTGCCAAGGAATACCACCTGCTTACAGCAGAACCGCGATTGCGCTTGGTTGCAAAAGATTTTGCACATCATTATTCAGACCTTTGGACTAGCGGCAAGGCGATGTTTGTTTGCCTGAACAAGGTGACTTGCGTTCGCATGTACAATTACGTTCAGGAATATTGGGCCGAAGAAATCGTAGCTCTCGAAAAGCAGTTGAAAACTGCAACCCAGCAAGAAGCCCAGGAACTGGAGCGCAAAATCCAGTGGATGCGCGAAACGGAAATGGCTGTCGTCGTAAGCCAAGAACAGAACGAGCAACAGACATTTGCCAAGTGGGGCTTGGACATTACTCCGCACCGCACCAAGATGGAAAAGCGGGAACTGGATAAGGAATTCAAGGACCCCAAAAATAAATTCCGCGTTGTGTTCGTTTGTGCCATGTGGCTCACCGGTTTCGATGTCAAGTGCCTCAGTTGCCTTTACTTGGATAAACTGTTGAAAGCGCATACGCTGATGCAGACGATTGCCCGTGCGAACCGTGTGAATGAAGGCAAGAGTAACGGCCTGATTGTGGATTATGCTGGCATCGTAAAGGCGTTGCGCAAGGCTCTCGCCGATTATACGAATAATGTAAGCGGCGGACGTGCCGACCCGACAATCGACAAGTCGGAATTGCTGAATCGCATTATCGAAGTCATTGCGAAAACGGAAGCATTCCTAGATGAAGTCGATGCTTCCCTTGCAAAAGTTGTTGAATCCAAGGGCTTTGATAAGATTGCCGCGATTCAAGACACGGCAAATGCCGTCTGTTCTTCGGCTGAAAACAAGAAGACCTTCTCCACATACGCCGCCGAACTTTCTCGCCTGGTACGCTACACGAACCGCGAAGACGTCACAGCCGAAAATCGCGACAAGATAAACGCGATTGACGCGGTCGCCCGCAACCTGAAGGCAAAACGCCGTCATGTGACCAATGTGGATTTGATGGTGGAACTGAACAAGATTGTGAACGAATACGTTCAGATGGACGTAGGCGGTAAAAAGAACCCCAAGCAGTTCGACATCAGCAAGATTGACTTTGAATTGCTCGGCCGTGAATTCGCCAAGGCAAAGCGCAAGAACCTTTTGCTCCGCGATTTGGAAGAACTGTTAAAGGAGCGACTTTCTTTGCTGTTGGCGACCAACTCCAGCAGAATCAATTTTTACGAGCGTTACCAAGAAATCATCAATGCTTACAATAGCGAACAGGACCGTGCTACCATCGAAAAGACCTTTATGGACTTGATGGATTTGGCATCATCCATGGATACTGAACAACAACGCTTTGTCCGTGAAGGTTTCAAGAACGACGAAGAACTCTCCATGTATGACTTGCTTTTCAAGGATAACTTGAGCAAGCAGGACATCAAAAAATTGAAAACCGTCGCCGTAGAATTGCTCGAAAAGATAAAGGCAAAAATCGAAAGCCTTGATCATTGGACCGACAAACAAGAAACCAAGGCCGCGGTGGATACCCTCATTCGTGACACGCTCTGGAAAGAGTTGCCCGAAAGTTACGACGATGTGGCCATCAACATGTATCGCGCCCGAGTTTACGAATACGTTTACACCCATTATAGAGTAGCATAAATCTGGAGGCCCAGTGCGTATAGAAGATATTCTCGCCATGGAAGAATCCCAGACTTTTGCACGCAATTCCCATATTGCGGAATACTTGAAAGATTACAAGTACGTGAAGGATTTCGGCGAAGGTGTGGACCGTATGTGCCGGGAAATGGAAGCGCAGGGGTTGCCCAAGCCGGAATACAAACAGGACTCCTTTATTTTGAAGGCCATTATTCGAAATTCGGGTTATGTTTTAAAAAAAGCTGACTTTGTTCCGGAAAAGGTTGACTTTAATCCTAAAAAGGTTGACGTTCCTCCGAAAAAAGTTGACTTTGACCTGCAAAAACTTAACTTTGAAAAAATGGTAGACGCTTCAACGTACAATATAACGATGAAAAGGCACATGAAGGCAATGATTGCCGAAGTTGGGTTGCAACAGGTTTTTGGAGCCAAGTATGTTGCCAATTCCCTTAAGGTTAGCAAAACTGCCGCAATCGGAATTATAAAGAAAATGTTTAGTTTGGGTGTTATAAAGCCCGTGCAAGGAAATGGCAAAGGGAAATACATGCTCAATCAAGAAACTAGCAAGGACCAAAATGGATAACAAGAGCTTAAAGAAACTTGAAGCCGATTTGTGGGAATCTGCGGACTTGCTCCGTGCCGATTCCAAGTTGACGTCGAATCAGTATTGCATGCCTGTTTTGGGACTTTTGTTCCTGCGTTATGCCTATGGCCGCTTCAAGAGAGTCGAAGCCGAAATTCTCAAGAACCGCCCGAGTCGCGGTGGCCGCGTGCTTCCTGTTGAACCTAGCGATTTTGCGTCCAAGAGTGCGTTGTTTCTCCCGAAAGAAGCGCAATTTGATTACCTGGTGAACTTGCCCGCAAATATTGCATCGGCAAAACTCAAGAACGCGCACGGTCAGCCGCTCAACAGCCTTGGCGAAGTCGTGAACAACGCCATGGAACTTGTCGAAGCCCAGAGTGAAAAGCTGAAGGGCGTATTGCCCAAGACCTACACCGATTTCAAGGACGAACTGCTTGCCGAACTTTTGCGCACCTTCAACAACAATGCCCTCGACGATGTGGGCGGCGACGTGATGGGCCGAATTTACGAGTACTTCCTCAGTAAATTTGCCAAGAATATCGCTAGCGACGATGGCGTGTTTTTTACGCCCAAGTCCTTGGTGAAAATGATCGTAAATGTGCTGGAGCCCGCTTATGGCGTGCTTTTGGACCCTGCCTGCGGAAGCGGTGGCATGTTCGTGCAGACCGGCGACTTTGTAAATGCGGCGGGCATGGCAAGCAACGAAACCATGACCTTTTACGGCCAAGAAAAGGTGGAATACAACGCACAGCTTTGCCAGATGAACATGGCTGTTCACGGGCTTACCGGAGTTGTAAAATCGGGCGACGAGGCGAACTCCTTCTATCACGATGCGCACAACCTTGCTGGCGAATGCGATTACGTGATGGCGAACCCGCCCTTCAATGTGGATAAGGTAAAAGCGGAAAGCTGCCTGAATGCCGGGCGACTCCCTTTCGGGCTCCCTGCGGTAAACAAGGACAAGGAAATCGGCAACGGAAACTACCTGTGGATTTCTTACTTTTACAGTTACCTGAACGAAACCGGCCGCGCGGGCTTTGTGATGGCCGCCTCCGCGACAGATAGCCAGAGCAAGGACAAGGACATCCGCGAAAAGCTGGTGGCTACGGGACACGTGGATTGCATGATAAGTGTGGGCAACAACTTCTTTTATACCAAGAGCCTGCCGTGCACCCTGTGGTTCTTTGACAAGGGCAAACGCAAAAAGATTCAAGACAAGGTCCTGTTCATCGATGCCCGCAACTATTACACCGTCGTGGACCGCACCCTGAACGAATGGAACGAATGGCAACTCAAGAACCTGAACGCCATTGTTTGGCTCTACCGCGGCGAAACGGACAAGTATGAATACTTGCTTGTGGAATACCGCAACGCCTTGCTTGCCTACGCCGACACCACCGAAGACAAGCAACTCGAAAAGATTCTCCGCAAGTCCGCAAAGATTGCAAAAATATTCGCGGAACTCAAGGAACACCGCGAAACGCTCCGTGCGCAGGCGAAATCCGCCGTAGAAGCCGCTGACAAAAAGAGCAAGAAGAAAACCCAGGAAGAATGGGACACCCGCCTCGCGGAACTCGACGAAATCATCGGAGTCGCCAAGGAAGCCGACTGGCTCTACGAAAAATTCGGTGACGGCAAGTACAAGGACATCCTTGGGCTGTGCAAGATTGCCACCCGTGCCGAAATCGCCGAAAAGAACTACAGCCTGACCCCCGGCGCCTATGTAGGTGTCGCTCCCGTAGAAGATGACGGCGTGGATTTTGCCGAACGCATGACCGAAATCCACCAAGAACTCCTGAAACTCCAGGACGAAAGCAACGCCCTCATGAAAACCATCTCGAAGAACATGAAGGAGATGGGACTGTGAAGCTAGACGAAAGACGAGAGACGAAAGACGAGAGAGTGTGTCATGAGCGAAGCGAAGGATCCAAAACAATTTTATCGGAAGTATGCGAATTTATTGTTGATTGTCCTCATTCTACAGCAAATGATGAAGGTATTGGTTTCCCATTAGTGCGAACACCAAATGTTGGCAAAGGACGATTGGTGTATAATGACATGCACCGAGTGTCGGAAGATGTCTATAATCAAAGGAATTTTAGAGCTGTTCCACAAGAAGATGATTTAATTTTTGCTCGTGAAGCTCCTGCAGGAAATGTTGCCTTGATTCGAAAGGGAGAAAAGGTTTGCTTGGGACAAAGAACTGTTTTATTGCGACCGAACAAGCAAAAGGTAGATCCAAGTTTTTTGACATATTATCTATTAGCTCCTAAACAGCAGTATGGCTTAACAGGAACTGCTAATGGAGCGACTGTTGCTCATGTAAATATGCCAACTATTCGCAACTTGGCAATTGAACTTCCTGATATCAAAGTTCAGCGAAAGCTAGGCGGAATCCTTTCTGCCTACGACAACCTGATAGAAAACAACCAGAAACAAATCAAACTCCTCGAAGAAGCCGCCCAGCGCCTCTACAAACAATGGTTCATCGACCTCCGCTACCCCGGCCACGAAACCACCAAAATCGTAAACGGCCTCCCCGAAGGATGGAGAAAAGAGAAACTGGTTGATTTAGCATCAGTCCAATTCGGCTATGCTTTTGATGGCTCTTTATTTAATTCTAATGGCAACGGAACTCCTATAGTTCGCATTAGGAATATTCCCGATGGGTTTACAAACGACTATACAACAGAAAATGCACCTGAAGAGTATATCATAAACAATGGCGATATTGTTGTCGGCATGGATGGCGAATTTCACATCAATTCTTGGTGTGGCGACAAATCTTATTTGGTTCAACGCTCATGTTGTTTCAGACCGCACAATCCCAAAATCAAGGGTTGGCTTTTGTGGGCGATTCATGACCCTATAAAGTTCTTTGAAAAAACAGTCGTTGGTGCAACAGTGGCTCATTTAGGGAAAAAACATATTGATACAATAGAACTTTTGACAGGACCAGAAAAGTTGTATAAACCATTTCAAAGTTTGTTCTGCAAACGTCAAACTTTACTTAATCAAAACCGTAAACTATCGGAATCCCGCGACCGTTTATTGCCTAAACTTATGAATGGCGAACTGGAGGTGTAAAAATGGATAAGGAATTAGGTTATGCCTGAAAAATATGAACCGTCCACAAAAAGTATAGAATCTATTCTTGGCTTTATCAATTCTGGTGAAGTCGCTATTCCCGAAATTCAACGGCCCTTTGTTTGGAAACCCAAGCAAGTTCGCGATCTGATAGATTCCTATGAGGGCTTGTAGAAGAGAAAAAAACTGGACTTAACTCATTAAAATCGTTTTTTAACAAATTTAAGCTTTTTAAATAAAAACGATGAGTTGGAGTATTATATTACCTATATGAGCGTCGCTAGGAACATATTTAGAGCAATACATGAGGGCCGTTGGCTCTCTATTGAATATGTCAATGCGGATGCTAAAACCACTTATTACTGGATAAGCATATCAAATATTGAAATCAAAAATTATAACGGGAAATACCGCGTTCAATTAAATGTTTTTGGCTTACATTTGGGATTGCGGACATGCAAACAACTTTTTATGTATTGCGATGGCATACGAAATGCCGAAATAATAGAAGGCTCCTTTGCACCTCGAAATGAAAAATTGATTTATGATATTAATGCCAACCCCTCCAAATATTCGTCAATTTTCACAAATACCCACAATATAGGGATATTGAACTATCTTCAGGAATGTGAAAAGCTTTCCAGCGATAGCTACTTAAAATCTTTTCGGTTGCTTGAACACTTGGACGAATCTAAATTCCATAATGGTACATATCGTCTTACAGAAAAGGAAAACAACTCATTAATCGATTATTTCGTAAATAGACAAAATAAAAGATCAAAGGGAGAAATTGTTCCAATTGAAAAGTTGGGATTAAATAAGTTAAGCATAAAAAACGAAAAAGGCCTTTATGTCTTGGCATATAATGAACTCTTGTTTGATATTCAAAATCAGTCGTTGCGGTTGCAGCGAGAACCGACCATCTTAAAGAAATTTGTGCTCAAGAACGGTAACATTTCGCAGACAGTCAAAATATCAAAATATTTGCACGAAGACGAACTTTTCTTGCTAGAAAATTTTGACGCGAACGAAAAGAAAATCAAGGACGCCATTATTGAAAATAAGCAGTTGAATTACAAGGAGTTGGTTGACGATATGCCGCATATTGTGGCATTGGAATCCAGCACCTGTGATTTGACAAGTGAATACAATGCCATTGCTGAGTCTCTAGACAAGAAGAATCTTTCTACACCGCTGCGAGCTTTCTTTGGGGAGTTTCTAAGTCGATCACGAAAGAGAAAGAATTACCCTATTGCTGTGTTAGATAACAAAGTCAATCTTGACCAATTGCTTGCCATTCATAAGACTCTCAAATACCCAATGGCATACATTCAGGGCCCTCCGGGAACGGGTAAAACCAGAACCATAGTAAATACAATTATCAGTGCTTTTTTCAATAATCAAACTGTTTTACTTTCGTCGCAGAACAATCATCCTGTCGATGGCGCTGTTGAACAATTAAAGAATATTGAGATTCATCAAAAAAGAATCCCTTTCCCAATTTTACGTTTAGGGAACAATGAAGAAGTCAAGAATTCCTTAGATTACATAAAAGAAATTTATGAATTCACCCAGAATTGGAAAATAAGGGATGAAGCATTAGATGATTTTAATGCCGAGAAAAAAGAAAATACTGCAAAATTGGCGGCATATCTTGAAAAATACGAAGACAAATTGGATTTGTTAGAACGCAAAGAGGCAATTGAAGACTTTTTACGCCAGAATAAGGCTTTTGACATTAGCATCAATATTCAAAGCAAACAACTGGATCAGATTTTAAAAAATATTGAAAGTCTTGGCGAAATATCGGCAGATCAGGCATTGTCATATCTGCCGAATGATTATGAAAAATTCTTATACTACATTCGTTTTCTTTCTGCAAAATGCATTCAGCGGCTAAAAGAACCCAAGTATAAGGAACTTTGGGAAATTGTTAATTGTGAAGATAGAGATACAGCTGTTAAGCGGTTTAATAAATATTTAAAAGATGATGGAAATTTAAACAATCTTCAAAAAGTGTTTCCAGTTATTGCAACTACGAGCCAGTCTGCAAAGAAATTGGGTTCGCCCAAAATTCATTTTGATTTGACCATTCTTGATGAAGCAAGCCAGTGTAACATAGCCATGTCTCTTTTGCCTATTTTGCGTGGTGAAAGTTTAATGCTAGTAGGCGATCCGCAACAACTGAATCCCGTTATAACGTTGGATGACCTGGACAATAAGCGCTTGATAGAGAAGTATAAAATCGCTCCCGAGTATGATTACAAGAAAAATTCCATTTATAAATCCTATTTAGCTGCAGATTCTATAAGCGACGAAGTTTTGCTGAGCCACCACTACCGCTCTGTAAAAGAAATTATTGGATTCAATAACAAAAAGTATTACAATAATAAGTTGCAAATCAATACCCCAAAAAGAAGCTCGCCTCCGCTTGTGTTCCAAGAAACTGCAAATGAAGATCCTGTCAATCGTAATACGTCCTTAAATGAAGCGCAGGCCATTGCGGATTTTGTGGCGAATCGTCCAGAAAAGTCAATAGGGATTATTACACCATTTGTGGCGCAAAAGCAACTTATAGACCAAGAACTTTCGTCAAGGGGTGTTGCAGCAACCTGCGGGACCGTCCACACTTTTCAAGGGGATGAAAAAGATATCATTCTTTTTTCTTTTGCCCTGACAAAAAGAACGTCGCAGAATACATATAATTGGTTTGCAGGAAACAAGGAATTGATAAATGTTGCTGTTTCGCGAGCCAAAGAAGAGTTGGTGATTTTTTCTAATAGCGAAACATTGAATAGATTGCGTAAAGATAATGACGATCTTTATGAATTAGTTCAATATGTACAAACGAAAGGTGAATATAAGGTAACCCCCAAACATTCCCATTCTAGAGCTTTGGGAGTGAAAACATATAGTACCAAAACAGAATCGGATTTCTTTGAGAATATAAGCCATGTCTTGAGTGTTGTTGATCCGCGTAAAAGATATTCTGTTAAAAAGGATGTTCCAATAGCACAAGTGTTTCAAGAAAATAAAAGTTCTGACAATCTCTTTTATTCCGGCCGCTTTGATTTTGTTCTTTATGAAAAAGATGGTCAGTATGAAGTTCCAATTTTAGCCATTGAATTGGACGGTGAGGAGCATCGAACCAACGAAAACCGCATAAGGTGTGACAAGGCAAAAGAGCGGATTTGTAAAGATCACTTTTTTGAACTTATTCGCATTCCTAATTCATATGCTAGACGCTATAATCACATCAAAGAAATTTTGATTGAGTACTTTAAGAGATAACTTTTAACATTTTATGCTGGAGCTGGCTATGGCTGAAAATCTCCCCATATCCCATGTCCTTGTGGACTGCGAAAACCCCCTTCCTCAGGTCAAAATGTCCGCTTTCATCTCCTAAATCCGGGGCGGAAAGGGGACTTTTATGTCCAGAAAAACTACCGATACAACACTCAGGGATTCATTTCTTGAGCGAATAAAGAAGCCGGGATGCCCGTCTGTCAAGACCATCGCCGAAGAAATGAACCTGCCAAAAGCTACATTGTACTCATGGATTGCTGCGGAACGGCAACGCAAACGTCAGGGAGTCTCCATGAGCAAGAAATCGGCAAAAAGATCCGCACTCACCAAGTTCAGCCTCGTCGCAAAATCTGAGGGCATGACACCAGAGGAACTCGAAAAGTTCTGTGCCGAAAACGGGGTTTCTTTTGCGGAACTCCAGTCCTGGAGAGACCTTTCTCTTTCCGCAATGGAGAACTCTGGTGACGGAAACGTGATGTCCGTAAAACAGCATGAGGATGAAGTTGCCAAGCTCAAGGCGGAACTTGCACGCAAGGAAAAAGCACTTGCCGAAGCAGCCGCACTCCTGATTCTTCAAAAAAAAACTTCGGCAATATTGGGACCGGAAAAGTAGAAGAGGAAAAGAAACGGAAAATCCTTGCGGCCATCGAGGAGGCTATCCAAAATGGCGCAAGGCTTTCCAAGGCGTGCGATGTAATCGGTCTTTGCGAACGTCGTTACAGGCGCTGGCGAAGGAATGTTGCGGACAACCGAGGTGGCTATCGTGAAAACAATTCACAACGGCTTTCCCTGGAAGAAACAGCCTCGATTATCGAAAACTTTACGAGGGAAGAATACCGTAACCTCCCGTTGAATATCGCCCATGCAAAGCTTATGGATCAAGGAATCTACATTGCTTCGCCGTCGACTTGCGAACGCGTTATGAAAGCTTATTATCAAGGCATAGGCAGAGTCGCCGACCGCAATATTGTGCGGCGTAAACGGCCTGAATATTCAGCGAAAGGACCGAACCAGGTCTGGTGTTGGGACATTACCTGGCTCCATTCCGAAGTGACCGGGAAGTACTATTACCTCTACTTGATTATCGACATGTATTCGAGGTACATCGTCGGATGGAGTCTGCATACAAAAGAAGATGGAAAACTGGCGGAGATGCTCTTTGCGGAGACTCTACAAAAATATTACCCCGGCGAAAACGTATCTCTGTTGGTCCATGCGGACAACGGGAAACCCATGCGCAGCAAGGATCTTAAATCTTTGTTTGAAAAGCTGCACGTGATGTCAAGCCATAGCCGGCCGCATACGAGTAACGACAACGCCTTTGCCGAGAGCATTTTTGCTACGATGAAAAGTCGTGTGGTATATCCGGAATACTTCATGACTATCGAGGACGCAGAACGATTTGTCGTGGAATTTGTGGACTGGTACAACAACGAACATCTGCACTCCGGACTGGATTTGCTGCCGCCGTGCGCCGTTCATTTTGGCTACCACCAGGAGATTCTCGACCGCAGAAATGCGTTGCTGGAAAGGTCCAGGGAACTGCATCCTGAACGCTTTGGGGGAAGGAGAAAGTTCTACAAAATTGATGAAACCGTCAGCCTAAAACATCGAATCCACTTGCAAAAAGCAGTATGACATACTAACTTTAAACTAAACTAACCGAGCGGACATATTGCCTGAAAATTGCCGGAAAATGTCGGGCTGAACGGCCTGACCGACCTTGTCGTGAATACGGACGGCTCTCCGCTAAAGTTCGTGCTGTTCCACAATTCCACGAACAAGATAAATCTTTCGCTTACGCAGCTGAAGGATTTCGGCTACGCCCTGAGCGAGGGCCGCGTCGAACTTGTGGAACTTGCGATTCCCGAGAAGATGACCAAGAAACAGGCCGAAAACGCGCTCGACTTCTACATCGCCTTTTACATGGGCCAAGTGATGCCCCGCGAACCGTTCAACAGCCATTGCGTGATTCTTTCGAAGGATCATGACTATGACCCGCTCGTTCTGCACGTGCAAAAGCAGTTCGGCGAAGATCGCTGCGAACGCGTGGAATCGTACGAGGAACTGGCGAAACGCCTGGGGCTAATCGCAAAGCCTCAAGAAGCGAAAAAGGTCGTTGCGCCCAAGAAGCCCGCTCCGCAACCGGCGAAGGCCACGAAGAAGGCTACGCCACAAAAGGCCTTTGACTTGCAAAAGGCTCTCGAAAAGGCGAAGGCGAATCTGAAGGGCATTTCAAAGAATCCGCCCACCACCAAGGCCAAGTTGCAGAAGACGCTAAAGAACTGGTTCGCCACAGAAAAGCTGACCGACGCAAATATTCAAAGCCTGATAGACTCCCTCCAAAACGCAGGTTTCCTGGAACTCTCGAAAACCAATCAGGTTAAGTATAAATGATTGCGGTAAAAACATGAATAACTCATTTTGTCACTTTGTGTCAAGTCGATGGAGTTATATTTAGGTAGAATAGAAATCCTGAACGGCGATAAATTTAAAAATTGGCGATAAATCGGTGATAAACGCTAAAAACGGCGATAAAAGTGGCGATAAATACTGAGAACGGCGATAAAAGTGGCGATAAAAAATGATGTCTGATGTTTTTGTCATAGGTGCCGGTTGCAGTGTCCCGTATGGATTCCCTACGGGTGCAATGCTGATGCAAAAGTTGAAAAATTTTGACTATGGAACGAAATTTCCTAGAAAAAATTATAGCGATGGTGATATTTTCCTAGTTGACTTGTATCAAGAACATTTCGGTTATTCAAGTACAGATAATAAGATAGAGTATCAAAGCGAATATGCAATGGTCTTGCCATATCCTGAGCATGAAAAATTGTATAATCAATTGATGGGTGCGATTGTTCTTCCGTTTTCTCAAAGCGTTCGAAATTCAATGATGGTTTCGACAGATGAATTTTTGAAGAATCGCTTAGGTCAAAAGCAAAACGAACAAGCTGATTTCGGAAAACGTCTGATTGCTTACGAAATCTTGAAGGCGGAACAAGCGTCACGGCTTGGCAACATTGATTGGATACAGCATTTGCTTTCTCGGATAGACCAACAATCCAATTGGGAAGAAATCCTGAAACAAACGTTGTTCCTTACCTTTAATTATGACCGCGTTCTGGAATATTGTATCTTCTTGTATCTGACATCGGACAAGCAATATTCAGATGCTGATGCTCATGCTTTTATAAAAGATATGAAAATATTTCATGTCAATGGCTTTATCGGTCCTCTTGAGAAAATTCCCTTTGGTGCTGTAGAAAATGGAAAGTATCAAGAAATTGCCAAGGGTATGGAAACTGTCTGGGAAAAGCGCCAGAATCGCAATGAATCCGAAAAAGAAAAGTACCAAGATTTCCTGAAAAATGCGGAGCGAGTCTATTTTATGGGATTCTCTTATATTCCGGATAATCTGGAATCTATAGGGATTCCTCGTGGTGCTGAGATTATTCGAAACGCAAAAGTCTATGCCACGGCCATGGGCTTGTCTCCTCAGAATCGTCTAAGAATTTCGACGTATCTGGATCTCAAGGACTTTGAAAAAAGAAACGAAGCTGAGGAAATGCCCGAGATAGAAGTTCGACGCACGCCTTTTATGACGGATATCATGTATCGGCAGGAATATGAAAAGCAAGAAAGAGTTGCGAAGAAGCAAATAAGAAGCAGACGGATTCGCTACGAAAACCGAATCCTCAAGGACGCAAGTGCGGTTGACCTGATTCTTGATTATTATACGCTTCCGTGATAAAGTGCAAATCAAAAGTAAAACCAGATGTAAAATTTCCTTAAGCCCCTTGCCAATTTTCTGAATATTAGGTACATAACATCCCAGCGCGTCATTCCCTAGAAAGGAATGATGCGCTTTTGCTTTATCTGGCTTTGCCGTATTGCAAGGGCGTTCCTAGTTGAAACAATAAATGCAGGAGGCCCTATGGCTAAAAAAGAAATTGTCACTTATTCTCAGCAGACGTTCGAGAATATCAAGCACACCGACGAAAATGGAACTGAATTCTGGTATGCAAGGGAATTGCAAAAAGCCTTAGAATATACCGAATATGGCAAGTTCTTACCCGTGATAAAAAAGGCTATCGAAGCATGTCGGAAAACCGGCTTTGATGAAGGAAACCATTTCGCCCACGTGAGCGAGATGGTCAATATCGGAAGTGGTGCAGAAAGAAAAATGGATAGCTACAAGCTTTCCCGTTACGCTTGCTACCTGATTGTGATGAACGGAGACCCTCGCAAAGAAGTGATTGCCCTGGGTCAAACATATTTTGCTGTTAAAACCCGGCAGAAGGAAATTTCGGACTCTGCGGCACAGCTTTCGGAAGACGAAAAGCGCTTGGCCATTCGCGACGAAGTGACTATTCGCAACAAATTCCTCGACAGTTCTGCAAAGGCGGCCGGTGTTGAAACGCCTGTGGATTACGCCGTGTTCCAGAATCGTGGTTACCAGGGACTCTATAACGGCTTGGGGATGAAGGATATCCACAAACGCAAAGGACTCAAGAAAAACGAGCAAATACTGGACCACATGGGAGCTACAGAGCTTGCAGCAAATCTTTTCCGCATTACACAAACAGATGACAAACTCCGTCGCGAAAACATCAAGGGCAAGGAGAAGGCAAACGATACACATTATGCCGTAGGTAAAAAAGTCCGCCAGACGATTGCTGAACTTGGCGGAGCAATGCCCGAAAATCTCCCCACGCCCAAAATCAGTGCCAAAAAGTTGAAACAGGAACGTAAAAAGCCATTGCGAAGAAATGACAAACTACGGCTCCCATTTTGTTGGCGCCAACAAAATGTTTATGTCATTAAAAACAAGGATTTTTGCTAAAAATTGGAAAAACAGGCCAAAATGTCGTAAAAATAGTTGGAAAAGCGGACAAAATTAGTTATTTTAAGGTTGGATAAACGGAAAAACTGATGATTCAACGTAAAATCGACAACTATTTGGCTGATTTCTATGCAAAGCACAAGAACGCGTTGCTTGTGACCGGGGCCAGGCAAATCGGCAAGACCAGTTCCATTCGGGAGTTCGGAAGGACGCATTTCAAGCATTTTGTAGAAATCAACTTTCTTGAATCTCCGGCAGCCAAGTCCGTATTCGAGAGCGCCGATCGCTCGAACATCCTTTTGCGCCTGTCGGCCTACGCCGAAACAAAATTGGTCAAGGGCGAAACCCTGATTTTCTTGGACGAGATTCAGGAATGCCCCGAAGCGGTTACTGCAATCAAGTTTCTGGTCGAGGACGGGTCTTACCGTTATATTCTGAGCGGCTCGCTTCTGGGTGTTGAACTCAAGGACGTCCGTTCCCTTCCTGTCGGTTTTTTGACCATCAAGGAAATGTTCCCTCTGGATTTCGAGGAATTTGCGAGGGCCGTGGGTGTCCAGGTCGGAGTCCTGGATTCGGTACGAGCCGCTTTCGAGAACAAGGTAGAAGTTGATTCTGTCATCCACGAAAAGATGATGGAGATTTTCCGCCTGTACATGGTTGTGGGCGGCATGCCCGCTGCAGTTGCCGAGTATCTGGAATCAAACAACATCCAGAACATATTGGAAATCCAGCAAGACATCATCGAGTTGTACAAGAAGGACATTGCCAAGTACGACCCGGAAAACAAGCTTTACCTGAACGAAATTTTTGACCTGATTCCGCCGGAACTGAATAACCAGAACAAGAGATTCATTCTAAAAAAATTGAACGAGAACATCAAGTTTTCCCGTCACGAAAATTCCTTTATCTGGTTAAAAGAAGCGGGGGTGGCTCTCCCCGTTTACAATGTGGATGAACCCAAAATTCCGTTGCTCCTTTCGCGCTCGCGCAACTTGTTTAAACTGTTCTTGAACGACGTCGGACTCCTTACTTGCCAATACGCGAACGGGATTCAGCTGAAAATCTTGAACGGTGAAAACGCCATCAATTTCGGTTCCGTTTATGAGAATGTGGCCGCGATGGAACTGAAAGCGCACGGATTCGATCTTTATTATTTCAATAGTAAAAAACAAGGCGAACTGGATTTTGTCATTGAACGGAATGGACGCATACTCCCCATAGAAATCAAGTCGGGCAAGGATTACAAACGGCACAATGCCTTAAAGAACGTCTTGGAAACAACAAATTACGCCATTCAAGAGGCCGTCGTTTTCTGCAACGACAATGTCTGCGTCAAAGGGAAAGTCTTGTATTGTCCCATCTACATGCTGATGTTCCTGAAAAACGAAGAAATTGATTTGGGAACATACAAAGTAGATTTACGCGGGCTGGCCAAACGTGCTAATCGCAGCAAATAAAATCGACAAACCTGGAAATCAAATGGTCGAATGGATAATAGAAGCGTCGGCCAAGGATGGGGAGGGTGCAGGGATGGGCCTGTGCGGCCTTCGCAACTCCGAGCTGGGGCCCTTCCCGCATGTTTTTTGCTAAATTTTCTTTGAACAGAAAAAAGGAAATTTTATGAATATTCTCGTCGTTGGTAGCGGTGGTCGCGAACATGCCATCGCTCTTGCAGTCAAGAAGTCGCCGCTGTGCGACACTCTCGTGTGCGCTCCGGGCAACCCGGGCATGGCAAACCTCGGCAAGTGCGTGCCGGTGGATGTGGCCGACCCGAAGGCAATCGCTGACCTCGCGGTTGCCGAAAAGATTGACCTCGCGGTCATCGGCCCCGAAATTCCGCTGGTCGCTGGCGTAGTGGATGAATTCCGCCGTCGCGGGCTCCGCGCTTTCGGCCCGACTGCGGCTGCTGCCGCGCTCGAAGGCTCCAAGGCTTTCAGCAAGGATATCATGAAGAAGTATAACGTGCCGACGGCAGCCTTCGAGACCTTCACCGATCTCGCCTCCGCCAAGAAGTTCCTCGCAGAACACCCGGCTCCGATTGTGGTGAAGGCGTCGGGCCTCGCTGCGGGCAAGGGCGCCATCGTCTGCATGACCGACAAGGAAGCGAACGATGCTGTGGAAGAAATGCTCGGCGACAAGGCGGTCTTCGGCGAATCCGGCAAGACGGTCGTGATTGAAGAATTCATGGACGGCGAAGAAGCCTCCATCTTCGTGGTTTGCGACGGCAAGGACTATGTGATTCTCTCTTCTGCCCAGGACCACAAGCGCGTCTTTGACGACGACAAGGGCCCAAACACTGGCGGAATGGGCGCCTACAGCCCGGCTCCGGTGGTGACGGACGCTCTCCTCGACGAAGTGAAGAAGACGATTATTGAACCGACTCTCAAGGGCATGGCCGCCGAAGGCAAGCCCTACACGGGCGTGCTCTACGTGGGCATCATGGTGACTGCGAAGGGCCCGAAGGTCGTGGAATACAACTGCCGTCTCGGCGACCCTGAATGCCAGATTGTGCTTCCGCTTTACGACGGCGATGTGCTCGCGTTGTTCGACGCTGCCGAAAAGGGTGAACTCGCGAAACTCGGTGTCCCGAAGGCCCCGAAGGGCAGTTCCGCCATCGTCGTGCTCGCAAGCAAGGGTTATCCGGGCTCTTACGAAAAGGGCAAGGTCGTGACGGGTATCGAAGAAGCCGAAAAGAACGGCGCCCAGGTGCTCCATGCCGGTACCAAGATGGTAGACGGCAAGCTGGTCACGAACGGTGGCCGCGTGTTCGGCGTGGTGGGTCATGGCGAAACGCTCCAGGCCGCTCTCGACATCGCTTACGAAGCCGCCGAGAAGGTTCAGTTCGAAGGCAAGTTCTACCGCAAGGACATCGGCAAGAAGGGACTCGCCCGTCTCGCCAAGATGGGTAAATAAAAAAGGAATTGAAAATGCAGATTAATGAAGTTCCGAATGCAAAGGTCGGTATCGTTGCGGGTAGCAAGTCCGACCAGGAAACTGTAGACAAGATCACCGCGGTGCTCGACAGCTTCGGCATCGTGTGGGAATACAACATCCTCTCGGCACACCGCACCCCGAACGCCACCGCGAAGTATGCTCGCGAAGCCGCCGGGCGAGGCCTCCAGGTTCTCATCGGTGTCGCTGGCCTCGCTGCAGCCCTTCCGGGCGTGCTCGCAGGGCACACGATCCTTCCGGTCATTGGCTTGCCCTGCGCCGGCGGCCCGCTCAACGGCGTCGATGCCCTGCACAGCATTGTGCAGATGCCCCCGGGAATCCCGGTGGCAACAGTCGGCATCGGCAACGGCAAGAATGCCGGTTACCTCGCCGCCCACATCGTCGCCACCTCCGACCCGGCAGTCCGCGAGAAGCTCATCGCCTACCGCAAGAGTCTTGGTGATATTTAATCCGTGAAACGTTTTTTTCTCATCGCTTGGGTGCTTGCCGCGTTTTCGTTTGCCGAAGACGTGGTGAATGCACCATGGACAAAGGGAGAAAAGCTTTCTTACCGTTTAAGCTGGGGCTTTATCACGGCCGGTTTTGCTGATATGATGACTCTTCCGCAAAAGGATGGAAGTCTGGAATTTGTGAGCATCGCTCGCAACAACGGCGCTTTCCGCTCCATCTATCCGGTGGCAGACACGATTCGAACACTTTCGAAAGGGGATAAGTTTCTCCCTGAAACGTTCAAAAAGATTTTGAACGAAGGCTCCTACCACAGCACTTCAAAAATTCTCTTTGACCGCAAAGGCAAAATGGCGGTCCTTTCGGACACGGTCTTTGAAAATTCCAAGCGCGACGAAATCAGGAGGCGTGTCGATACGACGGTCTCGATCAACGGTTACGAACACTGTATCATTTCGGCGTTCTATCGGGTGCGCACCATGGACCTTTCCGGCAAAAAAGACACTTACTTTTCTGCGGTCAGTGGCAAAAAGCGCTATTCGCTGCGGGTGATTATTCACGGCAAGGAAACGGTCGAAACAGACCTTGGCAAGTTTGACTGCATCAAGGTGGAACCGGTGCTGGGGGATGACGGCGCGTTCAAGGCTGCCGGAAGGCTCTTTATTTGGCTGACCGATGACGAAAGGCGCCTGCCAGTTTTGATGACCGTAAAAATTCCTATCGGCTCCATTCGAGGGGAATTGGTCCAATTTCGCCAAGGATTGTGACTTTAAGCGGATTTAAGGGGTTTTCAATTTTCTTTTTACACAAATATTTTAGTTTACAATCTAGAGAATAAACTATATTGAACACGGAACTATTCTATCTCAAAAAATAGAGGCTCTTTAGCAATGTTAAAAAAGATTTGCATTCTGTTTTTTACTCTGGCGGTAGCCGGCTTTGCCCAAGACGATTTCGACTCCTATGAGTCCGATGAATCCTCTAGCGAAGAAATCTCCGAATCCACGACCTATTCGGCTTCGGCTGAAGAAAACTCCGGGGAAACGACCTTGGAACGTCGTCGCCGTGCAGCGGGCGGTTCAGCCGTTCGTTCCGCAGCCGATGAAGAATCTCAGGTTGAAGAAGCGGATAACGCTACGAGCCGCGGTCGTGCCGCTGACCGTGCAAAGCGTCGCGAATTTGAAAAGGACCAGCGCCTGGATGAATTTGCAAACAACCTCCGTCGTCGTGACTGGCTCAAGGACCGCTTGGTTTTTGAAATCGGTATGGGTTCCCGTCAGCCGGTGATGGGTGAAACGGGGCTCGGCATGGGCTTCGGCTTCGGTGCTGAATATATCACTCGGTGGCATCTCGCTTTGTACGGTGCATTCGGCTTCATCCCGAGCGGGGATGACCCGGACTTCTCGAACTTTAAAATCGAAGGTGGTACCGGTTGGAAGGTCGGTTTGAACTACTACCTCTTCCCGAAGAACCCGCTTCATCTCGGTCTTTCTGTTTCTTACGGTACCGTCTATTACGATCATGACATCGTGGCTGATTCGACGAACGATTACACCCGTAAACTTCTCATGACCAACGGTTTCCAGTTCGACGTTCTCATTACCTACCTCACAAACGAATGGTACTACCTCCAGTTTGCAATCGGTATGTATTACGCTCCGAACGCCTACGACGATTCCCACTCGAAGAACGTGAAGGGTGAAGATGTTTCCCGCGTGATTGATAGCGATGGCATTTCCAAGTTCGGACTTGTCTTCGGTATCACGATCGGTTTCGCTCTGCCGGAATTCTTCCCAGATGCAACGGAAATCCGTCGCCGCGAACGCGAAAAGAAGTACAGCGAACAGGAAGACTAATCCATCGCAAAAGAGTGCCCAAAGACCGGCTTCGCCGGTCTTTTTTTGTATGTGTGACCCTACTCACTTTGCAGGAAGGCTTATTCCGTTTTTTAGGCCAAGGCTCTTTAAGCCCCAAAAAAATAGTTCTATATTGGGAATAGATTTGGAGGAGAGGACTGGTAAAGAGTTGGAACGGTGTCGATCGAATCGTCGCCGTTTTTTGTTGCCCAGGGCTCAGAACGAAAGACAAATTTTTGAAAAAAAATTATATTCGGTGTGCCTGATGGCCATGTCCGCGTAGCTCAATTGGATAGAGTGTCAGTTTCCGAAACTGAAGGTCACGAGTTCGACTCTCGTCGTGGGCACTGAAAAAGCACCGGGATTCCCGGTGCTTTTCTGCTTTTCTGCTTTTCAATCGCGGAATGCTTTTAGGCGTGAGAAACGATGCGTCCGATTAGTTCATGCGGTTCTGCATCGATGATCTTCACCATGTAGAATTCTCCCGGATTGGCGTCGCCTTCCACGATTTTCACGATGTCGTCGGAATCAAGCGAGTTGCCTTCGGTTCTGCCGATAAAGTGGTAATCGCTTTCTTCGGCGACTTCGTCGATCAAAACTTTGACTTCCTTGCCAATCAAGGCTTCGTTTGCTTCGGAAGAAATCTCTTCCTGCAGGTCTTGAATGGCGTCCAGACGTGCACGGGCCAGTTCTTCTGGAACCGGTTCTTCTTTAAGCTTCATCGCCGGAGTGCCTTCTTCTGGGCTAAAGACGAATCCGCCCAGGTGTTCAAAGCGCACGTCCTGAATCAGCTGCATCAGTTCTTCAAAGTCTTCCTGCGTTTCGCCGGGGAAACCGACGAGAACGGTCGTGCGGAGCGTTACGCCTGGAATCTTGGTGCGAATGTCGGTCAGCATTTTGCGGAGCGACTGCTGATTATAGCTGCGTCGCATCAGTTTAAGGACGTGCGAACTGGCGTGTTGAATCGGCATGTCGACGTATTTGCAAATGCGCGGTTCGTTTGCCATCAAGTCTAAAAGCTCATCGTCGATGAATTCCGGATACCAGTAGAGCGTGCGGATCCAAGGAATGTTTGTTTCCTTAAGAACCGCCTTCAAAAGTTTGGCGAGGGACGGCCCCGTTTTGCATCCCTGATCGTGCCCGTAGAACGTGGTGTCTTGCGCAATGAGCGTGAGTTCCTGCACGCCTTGAGCTTCGAGTTCCTTCGCTTCCTGGATGATGCTCTCGATCGAGAACGAAATCTGCTTTCCGCGGATGTTCGGGATCGCGCAGAACGCGCAACGGCGGTCACAGCCTTCGGCAACCTTCAGATAGGCGTGATGCTTGTAATCGCCCAGGTTCAGGCGGGCGAGGTTTTCTGTGCCGCTCGCCTTTTCGCCGAGTCCAAGGACCTTCAGAATTTTCCCGGGCTCGTACGTGCCGAGCCAGTAGTCCACTTCGGGCATTTCCTTGGGAAGTTCTTCCATGTAACGGCCCGATAGGCAGCCTGTAACGATAAGCTTTTGGGAAGGCTTCTTCGCTTCGATAAAGGATAGGACCGTGTTGATGGATTCGGTCTTGGCGTCTTCAATAAAACCACAGGTGTTGATGAGCAAAAAATCCGCTTTTTCGGCGTTTTCTGTCGATACAAAACCTGCCGAGTAGAGCTCGGCAAGCATGTGTTCGCCATCAACCTGGTTTTTTGCACAACCGAGTTGTGCGGCAAAAATGCGGGGATGTTTCAAAAGTGTTTATTCCCAGTCGTCGTAGACTTCTTCTGCCGGTTGAACCGGGGCGGCTTCTGCAGCAGGGGCTGGCGCAGGTGCGGTCGGTTCCGCTACAGGTTCTGCAGCAGGGGCCGTCGCTTCTGCAACAGGAGCCGGTGCTTCGACAGGAGCGGCTTCGGAGGAAGAAGATTCGACAACTTCAGATGAAGAAGATTCGACTTCGGTGGAGTACTTGGTTGTTTCCATCGGTTCCGGGTTCAAATACGAACCGGAGGTGGTGTTGGAATTGGTAACGTCGCTGGATTCCGGAGAACCTACGGTATCATTAGCCTTGTTGTCGATCCACCAGGCGAATTCCAGAGGTTCGAGAGCGGACTTGCCGTATGCCTTGGCGTCTTCGATCTTCTTGAAGTAGCCAACGCGGACACGGTAATAGGTGCCTTCGAGTTCTCCCGGATTTTCGACCTGGGCGAGGTATCCTTTGATGCCCTTTTCTTCTAATTTCTTCAGAACGGCGTTTGCGGCGCTCTTGGACGGCTGAATACTCACCTGGATGACAACGGCGCCTTCAGAACTTGGCTGGACAACAGGGCCGGTGGTTTTGAATGTGCCTTCGGCGGCAGAAGCGTCAGCGGAAAGAGATTCAATCGACTGGAGCTCCGGCATGGAATTCGCATCGCTTGCGGGTACCGTTGCTTCTGGAACGGGTGCAGGGGCTTCGGCTTTTTTAGCCGGTTTGATTTCGGGGACGACATCGTCTTCGCTGCTGCAACCAGCAAGCGTCATACCGAAAATTGCGGAACCTGCAATCACGGAGAACTTGAAAATATTCACCTTTCGCTCCTTTACCTTTTAGCCAGTGTGGCTTTGCCAAAATATAACTAAGTCTTTGGGAGGCCGCAAGTTAAGGTGAAAAAAAGAGCTAAAAACATATGATTTTTCTCAGTTCGCAATGGAAAACGGGCTTGCCCTTGACGAGATGGATTCTTTTAGGTATATTTGCGGCGCATAACAAAAATTTTCAACCCGAGGAATCCGAATGATCGGTGTCGTAGTTAAGCCTAATGAACCTTTCGAACGCGCTCTCAAGCGTTTCACTAAGTCTTGCGAAAAGAACGGAATCATTTCTGACGTGAAGAAGCGTCAGCGCTATGAAAAGCCGTCCGAAGAAAAGAAGCGTGTTGAAACCGCTGCTCGTCGCAAGCGTTTGAAAGAACTCGCTGACGCAAACCGCAAGCGTCTCTACTAATTCGTCGCTTTTTTACGAATGCCAAGGGAATGTATCATATACATTCCCTTTTAGTGTTTCTATTTTTCGCTCGAACTTAAACTCCCGGTCTGGGAAAAGGACACAATATGGCAGATTCTCTCGTTAAGGCAGAAAGCCCTCTTCTTCAAGAAATTTTGGCAGACATCAAGGCGGCGATGAAGGCACATGATTCGGTCACGCTCGAAGTCCTTCGTACCCTCCATTCCGACATCAAGAATGTGGCGATCAATGCAAAGAAAGATGTGACAGATGACATCGTCCTCGATGTTCTCGCCAAGAGCATCAAGCAGCGTAACGAATCAATCGAAATGCTCCGCAAGGGCGGCCGTGAAGAAAACGCTCAGGAAGAAGAAAAGACTCTCGCCGTTTACCAGAAGTATCTCCCGAAGCAGCTCTCGGAAGATGAAGTAAAGGCCCTGATCGAAGAGATCAAGGCCCAGGTTGGAGCTCAGGGCCCCAAGGACATGGGGAAGATCATGAAGGAACTTACCCCGAAGACGAAAGGCCGATTCGACGGTCGTCGCGTGAGCGATCTCGTGAAAGCAGCTCTTGCTTAATTAGAATTCTTCCAGTCCGTTTGGCGCGGCAAGGATTACTTTGTTCGCCATTCCGATGAATAACCCGTGGCCCAAAAGCCCGGGTATTTTATTTAATTCAAAGTCGAGCTTTGCCGGGTCTGCAATCGGGCCGAACTTTGCGTCGGCAATCAGGTTTCCGGAGTCGCTGATGACCGGACCATCTTTGCCCGGAGCTCCCATGCGGACGGCGAGCGTTGCACCGAGTTTTGTTACTTTGTAAGTAACCGATCCGATGGCGTTCGGAAGAATTTCGAGAGGAACGGCGAATTTTTCGCCGAGGGTCTGCACTTTTTTGCCCGAGTCCGCGATGATGATGTAATTTTCTGCCATGGAGGCGACGATCTTTTCGAGGAGGTGGGCGGCGCCGCGGCCCTTGATCAGGTTCTTTGCCGGATCGATTTCGTCTGCTCCATCGATTGCGATGTCCAAGTGGGTCGCTTCGCCGAGGTCGATCAGGGGAATGCCGAGCTTGCGGCACTGAAGCGTGGTGCTCCAGCTGGTGCTGACGGCGGTCACCTTCAGACCTTCGGTCTGGATGCGTTCGCCGAGACGTTCTACCATGTAAGCGGCCGTGCTGCCTGTGCCGAGTCCAACGGTCATGCCGGATTCGATCATGTTAGCGGCGCGGACGCCTGCTGCTTTCTTGAGTTCGTTTAAGTCAGCCATTATCGCCAGTGTCTCCCAAAGTTGTTTTGTTCGTCTTCTGGAAAATCTTCGTCGAAGTCGTCATCGTCTTCTTCCGTGTATTCGTCGGGAAGGCCCGTTTCGAGTTCGGTGACCGAGGGCTCGGTGATGTCCACGATGGTGATTTCGAATGTTAAATCTCTGCCTGCAAAGGGATGGTTTCCGTCGAGCGTGACGGTTTCTTTTTGAATTTCCTTGATCGTGTAGATTGTCGGATCTTCGTCATCGCTCTTGTTGCAAATGTCGCGCGGGTCTTCTGGAATGGAGAATTCCGTCATGTTTGAATCGCGGACCATTTCGAGTTCCATGCCGAGCCAAAGTTCGCCGATGTTGCGGAGCTCTTCCTTGGAAACCTTGATAATCAAGTCTTTGCGGTACGGTCCGTATCCCTTGTCATAGGGAATATGGGCTGTGATATGGTCTCCGACGTGATGGCCTTCCAAGGCGTTTTCAAGACCTTCGATCACGCTGTCGCAACCGTGCATATAGACGAATGGGAAAGATTCGGGAACTTCCTCGATAATTACGCCGTTTTCGTCCTTTAGAGAGTAGCCAATGCTAACTTTTTTGTTTTTCTGAACCGTTTCCATCAAGCACAAATATAGAAAAGCTATATTAATTTCCATGTTATACGGGATCTATTCTGACATTCATGCGAACTTGCCCGCGCTCGAAGTCGTTTTGGAATCGATGAAAGCGCATGGCGTGGAACGTCGTGTTTGTTTGGGTGATATAGTCGGGTATGGAGCGCATCCGAACGAATGCGTTGCGCTGGTAAAAGAAAATGCGGATATCTGCATTTTGGGTAATCACGACAGCGTAGCCATCCAGTGGGACTCGGATACGGGATTCAACCCGTATGCGAAGAGGGCAATCGAATGGACGCAGAATGCGCTCACTCCGGAATCCAAGGAATACCTTTGCTCGCTCCCTTACGTTTTTGAAGAAAACGATATTTGCTTTGTTCATGCTTCCCCCATGTCCCCGGCGGACTGGATCTACATAACGGATTTGGAAGACGCTCTGGATGCGTTCGATCATTTTGGCGAGCGCCATTGCTTTGTCGGTCATACGCATAGCCCGGTGATCGTGGCGATGCGCGATGGAGAAATCCCGAAGGTCATTGAAACGGGTTCCTATGTTTTGGAAGATGGGGAACGCCTGTTGATGAATGTGGGAAGTGTCGGACAGCCGCGTGACCGCGACCCGCGGGCGAGTTACTGCCTGTATGATTCTGAAAAGCACAGTGTGAATCTTGTGCGTTTGAATTACGATATCAGCTTGACGCAAAAAGCGATGCGTGACGTGGGAATGCCGGACTTTCTCGTGGAACGCCTGGAACTGGGTCGATGAAGCTCATTCTTGCTGTTTTTGGAAGACCTGGCTCTGCCTTTATCCAGGATGAAGTTGAAAAGTACACGAAGCGCTTGCGCTCTTCGAGCGTGCAGATCGAAGTCGTGGAAATGAAGCAGAGCAAGCGTGACGATCAGGTGAAGAGCCTTGCCGAAGAAGCGGCGGAATTTTCCAAACGTTTCCCCAAAGAAAATTACCAGTGGATTGTGATGGCGGAAGAAGGTAAGCTGATGAATACGGTGCAGCTTGCGAACTGGATCAAGCCTCGGTTGACTTCGAACTGCGTCTTTCTCATCGGTTCCGCTTACGGCATTTCTCCCGAAATCAAAAAACAGGCGAACCTTCTGCTTTCGCTTTCACCGCTGACGTTTACGCATGACCATGCCCGTGTGATTTTAACGGAACAGCTTTACCGCTGTCTTATGGTGATAGCCGGTCATCCATATCACCACGTTTAACAGGCGCTCGTCGTTCAACCGTAGTGCGAAGGAAAACGTATGACTGCAAAGATGAATGCTTCTCTCGAAAAAAGCTTAAAGACGGTTTACGCCACTTTAGAAGAAGTGGAACGTTACCAGCATGCAAGCCGTGTTTTGGGCTTTGACCAACAGACGATTTGCCCGCCGCTCGGGATGGAAGAGCAGGGCGAAACTTCGGCGTTCCTGTCGAATAAGGCGTTCCAACTTTCGAAATCAAAAAAGTTTATTTCTGCGGCGGAAGATCTTTACGCCAATCGTAAATTTTTGAACGAATGGGACCGCACCTTGGCGGAATCTTTGCACCGGGATTACCTGCGCAATAAGAACATTACGCCAGCGATGGACAAGCAGTTCTCTTTGGTTTTCAATAAGGCTTTTGTGAACTGGCTCAAAGCGAAGAAGGCTGCGGACTTTTCGATTTTTGCCGACTCGCTATCGGATGTCCGCAAGGTGAATTTGAAGCAGATAGCTCTTGCGGAAAAGGCGATGCGTGTACCGTATGACAATCTTTTGGATGTTTACGAACGCGGCATGACGACAAAGGATTTGACCAAGTGCTTTGACGCTTGCAAGGAGCGTCTGGTGCCGATGCTTCAAAAAATTCAGAAGAGCAAAAAGAAGATTCGCACGGATTTTCTTTCTCGCAAGGTAAGCGACGAATCCCAGCGCCAGATGGCGGAATTCTTGCTGCAGACGATTGGTTTCGATTTTAAGCGAGGCGCCTTTACGACAAGCGAACATCCGTTTACGGATGGACTTGCCAAAGACGACTGCCGCGTGACGACGCATTATCATGAGGATATGTTTGCATCGAATATGTTCTCCATCATTCATGAAGGCGGTCATGCTCTTTTTGAAATGAACCAACCGAGTGAAAATTACGCGCATCACATCAACGGTTGCAAGACTTTGGGTCAGCATGAATCGGTTTCCCGTTTTTATGAAAATCGCATTGGGCGTTCCCGCGCCTTTGTGCATTTGATCTTTAAAAAGTGCAAGGAGTTTTTCCCGACCGTTTTTGAAGACGTTTCCGAAAAGCAGTTCTACGAAGCACTGAACGTGGTGAAACCGAGTTTTATCCGCACGGAAGCGGACGAGTTTACGTACACGTTCCACATCATGATCCGTTTTGAAATTGAGCAGATGATTGTGAACGGCAAGGTCGATATTCAAAGCCTTCCGCAGATTTGGAACGACAAGTACGAAGAATATCTGGGCATTCGTCCGTCGAATGACCGTGAAGGTATTTTGCAAGATGTGCATTGGGCTTCGGGCTTTGGCTACTTCCCGACGTATTCGCTAGGCAACATGTACAATGCGATGTATTACAATCGCATGAAGCAGGAAATCGATGTGGAAGACTGCATTCTCCACGGAGACTTCGGGACGATCAACGGCTGGATGAAGGAATATGTTTGGAAATACGCAGACCGCTTGAATTCCAAGGCTTGGATTCAAAAGATTACTGGCCGCGAATTTACGGCGGACGACTTCCTCGATTACATTGAACAGAAGTACGGCGAACTCTACGGCATTTAATTCACGGTTTATTTTAGAAGGCGAAACCCTTGGAAGGCGAAGCGAAAAAGAAAAGAGAATTGCATTTGACTTTCGCAGAAATGGCGGAACGGAGCATCTCCAAACGTTTCCGCAGCAAGCTGTGGAGCCCTTTTGTTTCGGCAATCAAGACGTACCGGATGATCGATGCGGGCGATAAAATCGCAGTCTGCATTTCGGGCGGTAAGGATTCGATGCTGCTTGCGAAAATGATGCAGATGCTGCACCGTTATACGGAAAAGCCTTTTGAATTAAAGTTTTTGGTGATGGATCCGGGGTATAATCCGCAGAACCGGGAAAAGATCGAAGCGAATGCGGAACGGCTTGAAATTCCGATTACGATTTTTGAAACGGATATTTTTGAACAGACGGACAAGGTGGAACATTCGCCGTGCTACGTTTGTGCGCGCATGCGCCGTGGACATTTGTACAGCCAGGCGAGAAAACTCGGTTGTAATAAGATTGCATTAGGACATCATTTTTCTGACGTGATCGAAACGACAGTGATGAGTATGTTCTACGCTTCGCAGCTCCAGGGAATGCTTCCCATGCTCCGCAGTCAAAATTACCCGGGAATGACGCTTATCCGTCCGCTGTACAAGATTCACGAAGACGATATCATCGCCTGGAGCCGTGCCAATAATTTGAACTTTATCCAGTGTGCTTGCCGTTTTACAGAAAAGAATTTTGAAAATGAAGATGGCTCCGGTTCGAGCAAGCGTCAAGAAGTCAAAGAGATTATTCGCAAATTGAAGCGTGACAATCCGAATATTGAAAAGAGCATTTTCAACAGTCTTCATGCGGTTTGCATTGAAACGTTCCCAGGTTTTAAGGCGAATGGAAAGCCGCATTCCTTTTTGGAACGCTTCGACGAAGAAAATTCCGAACTTTCATGATTGCGTGCCAAAAAAATGCGGTTGCAAACGTCGCCAAGACGCGAGCCAATATCGGCTGTGGAGTAAAGCCGTAAAGGATCCGCATGCGTTAGTCTGCGAAAAGATGTAAAAGAATGGGTGTGATGACCGAGGTGATGACACCTGTAACGCCAATGGCGAGGGAGCTCATCGCACCTTGAGTTTCACCCATTTCCAAAGCTTTAGCAGTGCCGACTGCATGCGAAGCCGTTCCCACGGCAATGCCTTGCGCCACGGGATGCTTGATTTTGCAGACTCGGCAGATGATCGGGGCAACGACGCCGCCCGTAATTCCTGTAATCACAATGGATGCGATTGTAATCGCCGGGATGCCACCGATGCTTTTCGAAAGTTCAACGCCCATCGGAATCGTGATGGACTTGGGTAAAAGTGAAAATTTTAACACGTCTTCAATTTGGAAAATTCCTGCGCAGAGCGTTACAATGGCGAAAGAGGTTAAGGTTCCCACGAGGATTCCGATCAAAATTGGAACGAGATGCGCTTTCAGCTTATCGAGCTGCTTGTAGAGCGGCACGGCGAGTACTGCTGTTGCAGGGCCAAGGAAAATCGAAATATAATCACCGCCGAGATTATAAGTTTCCAGTTTGATTCCGCTGATGAGTAAGAAGCCGATGATCAAAACGGCAGCGATCATCATCGGGTTGCAAATCGAAAGCTTGAATTTTCGACTGCAGGCGACGCCGACTTCATAAGCGACGATCGTCAAGACAATTCCAAAAAAAGGAGTGTTCAAAACTTCACGCATCTTTTTTCCTCTTTTTCTGGACGTTTACCATAATGTCGGTGACTTTGCCAGTGACGGCGAACGTAACGATTGTCGCAAGGACGCTGAGCAAAAAGAAAAGGATCAAATTGCCCTTCAGTACACCGTAAACGGCCAAAATGCCAATGGTCGGCGGAAGAAAAAAGAAGGGGAGCCGCTTCAGGAAAAAATCCGACATCTCTGCAATTTGATCCACTTTGACGAGTTTTGTACAAAGTAACAAAAAGAGGATCAGCATGGCTAAAATATTACCGGGCAGGGGGATTCCGCAAACTCGGTGAAGAAAATCTCCGATGAAGCAAACGGAAAGAATCAGAGCTAATTGGAGTAGTAAACGCATTGTGCGCCAAAGATAAAATTTTTATTTTTATGGCTATGAATATTTTTGACAAATTGGGGCAAGTTTTGCCCTCCGTAGAAAGTCCCGCCCGTTATATGGGCGGAGAAGCGAATAGCATTGTGAAAGACCCTTCTAAAATGGTGGGAACTTGTGCTTTTGTTTTTCCCGATTTGTACGAAATAGGCCTTTCGAATAATGGCTTGCGCATTTTGTATCACGTGGTGAACCGTGAACCGGATTTGTACATGGAAGTGGCGTTCGCTCCGTGGGACGATATGGCGGAACAGATGCGCAAACATGATATTCCGCTGTACACGCATGCGACTTGGAAACCTGTCCGCGAATTTGATGTGGTCGGCATGTCACTCCAGTCGGAACTCAATTTTACCAATGTGCCGTATGTGCTTGAACTCGCCGGCATCAGCGCCTTCTCCAAAGATCGTAAAGAAGACGATCCGATTATTTTGGCGGGTGGTCCTGCAATGGCGAACCCTGAACCTGTCGCCGATTTTTTTGATGCGTTCAATATTGGCGATGGCGAAGAGATGTTCCCGAAGATCGTGCGGACAGTGGGGGAATGTAGAAGAAAAGGGATGCGCCGATTTGAAATTTTGGAAGCGATTTCAAAAATCGACGGTGTGTACGTTCCAGTATTTCGCCAAGTCGTCGAGGGGGAATATAAACAGCTCGTTCCGGCAGAACCCGCTGTAGGCTCTTACGAACATACAAACGGTGTGCGTCGCATTTTTATTCCAGAACTCAAAAAAGAAGATTACCCGGTCAAGAATTTAATCCCGAACATGCGCTTGGTTCACAACCGCTTTAGTGTGGAAGTGATGCGAGGCTGTGCGCAGGGTTGCCGATTCTGCCAGGCGGGTGTTTGGTACAGACCGTGCCGCGAACTCAATCCGGATGATGTGATAGATCTTGCGAAGGAAGGTTTAAAGGCGACAGGTGAACAGGAACTCGGCCTTTTGAGCCTTTCCACGGCAGACTATAAGCCGATTGAATCGTTGACGGATTCGATTATCGATGACGCTTTCTTTGACAATGTGGACGTGTCGCTTCCGAGTATTCGCGTCAGCAGCTTCGGTCAGCACCTCGCAGAAAAAGTCGCCGCCTTGAAGGGTGGACGCAGTGCGACCTTTGCACCGGAAACCGGTTCGGAACGTATCCGCAAGATGATCAACAAGACGATCACCGATGAAGACATGTACAGTGCGGCGGACTATGCTTTTTCTTCGGGCTTGAACAAGATCAAGCTTTATACGATGATAGGCTTTCCGACAGAAGACGATGCCGATATGGAAGCTTTTTGCAATCTCATCGAGAACCTGGTGAAGATCGGTCGTAAGCACATGCGTGGATTCCAGATTTCCGTGAGCATGGGTATTCTCATACCGAAGTCTTTCACGGGCTTACAGTGGGCTGGCTTTATGGATGAGGAAACGTCTTGGAATCATATCCAGTATGTGCGCAAGCGGTTCTTTAAGCATCCGAATGTGAAGGTGCAGTGGGCGGACTGGAATACATCTCGCCTGGAAGCGTTCTATAGCCGTGGCGACCGTTCTCTTGCCCCGATGATTTATGAAGCCTATAAGCGCGGTATGATCTTCGAAAGTGATGGACATCGCATTCGGGCCAAGGACTGGGAAAAAATTTGGGAAGACTTCCATTATGACGTCAGCTGGATTTACGAAACCCGTCAAAAGGATTCCGTTTTTCCGTGGGACTTTATGCACATCGGTGTTACCAAGTCCTTCCTCTGGAGAGAGTATCAGAAAGGCTTTAACCCGGAAATTTTGAAAACGGCAAAGCCCGTTCCGAACTGCAAATGGGGCGATTGCCTACATTGCGGAATTCCGGGGAGCGGTAAGGAAGTTCGACTGGCGAATAATCCGGTTCGTTACGCAGCACCGAGCCGTACACCGGAAGAAATCAAGAAGCTTGTGGCGGAACGTCGCCCGGTTTACGATCAGCGGTACGCGTACAAGATTACGTTCCAAAAGACAGGTCTTAGCCGTTTCCTTCCGCACCAAAACATGCTCAGCGCGTTCGTGCGTTCCTTTGGAAAGGCAGAAGTTCCGCTCCGCTACAGTGAAGGCTTTAGCCCGAAACCGCGCATCATCAACATGGGCGCTCTACCGCTGGGTCTCGAAACGGTCTGCGAAATCCTCGGCGTGGAAACCTTAAAACCGTTGGATCTTTCGCCAGAAAATCTGCCGAAACTGATGGAAACTTTGAGCGAACCGTTTCCAATGGGCATGAAGGTTTTGAATATTGAACCGCTTACGTACAAGCTCTCTTCTCGCTGTCCGAAGTCGATGACGTATTCCTTTAAGCCAGAGGTTTTGCCGGAAGGCTTGGTTGAAAAGTTCCAGTCGAAGACGCTTCCTATCGTGCTGAATCACCGCGGTCATGAAGTGAACTTGAACGCACATATTCTGGATTTGCAGATATGCGACGGAAGAATCTTTATGCGTGTGAAGTGCAATGAGCAGGGCGGTACAGCAAGCCCATATCCGCTCTTTGGCGGACTGATGGGCGTTAAAACGGCGACGGCGACGGTCGATGATGTCACACGTCAGTATTTAATCCGGAAGGAATCCATGGAATTCGAAGACTAAGCTTTACTGCATCCAAGTATTGTTGAAGTCGAATCCGATGGTGAACGAAATCTTCGTCGGGGAAATCGCCTTCGGCAAAACCGGAATGTCGATCGGGTTTAGACGACTTCCAGCTTCTCCGTTTTCGTCTTCGCCTGCGCGGTCTAAGCCGCGGGCAAGGTTCAGCGAAATGTTGAAGGGCAACGTGTAGAACAGCTTGTTTGCCAAGCGGAATTCTAGACCCACGCTTCGATCCCAGAAATCTCGTGATTTGAACTTGGAAATCGGAATGCCGTGGTCGTTCCACGCTGCACCGACTTGAGCGTAAAGGTTCAAGAAGAAGTCACGCGTCGAGAAAATCCAGAATTCATTACGCCAGTCTTCAAAGATCGGGAAGAGGTAGTGAATTTCTGCCTTCGCCATTTTAAGACCGCTGCGGTTGAACTTTTCGCTTGTTATCAAATACGGATAGCCTTCAAGCAAAAGAGGCGTGTAATAGTAACTGTCGAGCGTATCCCTGGAATCCTTGGCACTCCAAGCTCCGATGCCTGCATAGGTTGCGCCAACGGCTATGCGGGAACCCTTTCGAATCGGCGCGGCAATGCTTCCGTGCGTGTTGAAGTAGAAACTGTGCAAGTTGAAGTTCCGGTACTTCGGTTCGATTTTTCCGCTCGGGCTAATGGTAAAGCTTTCGGCAAAAGTACCCGGACGGAACAAGTCGGAATTCGCAAATTGATAACTCGCCGAAATTCCATTTCCAACGCCTGCGGTATTTGTCGCTGTCGCTTCTGCGGTCCCGCCGTCGAGCGTAAATCCAACGTTTACGGCAAGGCGCTTCTGGTAAGTCCATTCCAAGTTTTTATCGTACAGGTTGAAGTTTGCCCAATCGTAGCCACCGCTTACATAAACGCTGTCACCTGATTTGAAAACGCTGTAAGCAGCGGAAGCTTGAATGGCATTGAGTGGAACGGAATAATGGGTTGTTCCCACGGAATCTTCGTAGCTTCTCGGATCCTCATAGCGCACCGTATCTATGGAACGGTAGTTCGCATGCGTATAAGAAATTCCAAGCGTTACCGGAGTCGAATGGTTTTCCAGGGAGGCGACGAATTCGCGTTCGATTTTCGGATTCAGACCGTCACCTGTGATGTATTTCCAACCGTTGCCGACTTCAAATAAAATCCCGGCGGAAATGATGTTCTTCTTTAGCGGATCGGAAAGTGACATGGCAAAGCCGAGCTTCGGAGTCGCCTGTCCATCGCCTTTCACGCCAAAGTCCGGAGAGCGTTCCTGCACCATAAAGATCGGGGCTATCAGGAACTGTGTCGGGATCGGCTTGTAATTGCGTTCGCTGCCTGCAAATGCAATGTCGGCGTACTCGAGTTCCTTCTGGATTTTTTGCGGAAGCGAACCCGTCAGGACGAGCGGCGGTGTCACCGGCTTTTTCAAAACGGAGTCTCGTTTGGAAACGAGCGTGTCGATTTTGCAAGCGGTCAGCACCACTGCGGAATCTGCAACTGTAGAATCCTTGGCGCTCGAATCTTGGAGCGCGAACTGCGGTTTCGGACAAGTCGTAAAAGTTGTATCGTAAAGAACGATCACGGAATCTTGCATCGCATCGTAATCTGTGAGTTCTATCGAGTATAGCGAAAATCCGTCTTTATCGTAGTTCGTGTAATAAACGGTTCCCGAATCAACGACTGGAGTAAAGGCGCCACCGACAACGTTTGTCAGCGGATGTTCTGCATCCCCGTTCAGCTTTTTCGAATACAGATTAAAGATTCCGTTTTTATTGCTCGAGTAGATAAGCGTTTCGTTATCGATCCAGTTCGGGTCGCGGAGGTCAAAACCTTTTTGCGTCAAATCTTGCAGGCCCGAACCGTCGCTGTTGATCACGAGGATGCCGCGGACGGAATCGTCAAAGTAGCTGAAAGCGATCTTCTTTCCGTCGGGGCTGAACTTCGGAGAAAAGATGTTGTAATAAAGAAAATTGGAATCCGGAACGAAAATGTCTTGGGTCTCTGCTGGACCTTTTGCCCCGGAATCGGGAACGGTCGTTTTGCTGAGAACGAAACGGGTTGAATTGATTTCTCGGCGGGCAAAGACGATCTCTTTCCCATCAGGGGAAATGTCCGGGTAAACGGCGTCGGCAAGAGCGGTCGCAAGTTGCATGTTGCCGTTCGTATCAGCGATAGCGATGTCAAAATGAGCGTGTCCATTGCGGTCGCGCTTTTTGTAGGTGGTGTAGGCAAGGATCAGTCCACGGCCCGGAATTTCGCGAACGGAAATGCCCTTGTCGAACCAAGGCTTTTCCGGTTTGAAACCGCTCTTGGCAAAGTTTGCAAGGTCAATGATCGAATCTTGAACGGTGATGGTAATGCCCGAAGCGGAATCCGTTACCGTTGAAGAATCTTCGGCATGGGTCGGAATCTTAAAGATACCGCCATCGAACCAAGGCCCTCCAAAGTTCGAAACTCCGTAGATATTTCCACCTGCGACAATCGGAAAGTCATTGTAGAAGGCATCCTCGGTCCATTTTTTACCCGTTACGAGAACGCCTAGGCTTTTTTCCTGTTCCTTGTAATGCGCGGTGATTTCTTCTTTCCAGTTCTTGTACAGCGTTTCTTCGTCGATACCGATGACTTTTTCGATCGCTGCGGAAAGCGTCACCCGGTAGGGCTTTGAAAGTTCCGACCAAATGTTCGGTATTGCTTCAGGACCGTATTTAGCGTCGATGTAACGGACTAGGGAAAAACCCTGCGTATACGGACCGAGTTCCGCATCGAGGGAATTATCCGCAAAGTCGTGCATGTATTCTAGATCCAAAAGGTCGTCGTTCAATGAAGCGACGCGCAAAAGCATATCGCGGTGCGAGTCCCAAGCATCGAACCCCATGCGTGACGATTCAAACTGGGCGGTACCTTCGGCAAACCAAAGCGGCTGCAAGGTAAACGGCAAAAGAACGCTTGCGTTTTGGACATTGCGTTCGTTGTAATAATCGATGTAAGAAACCTGAAGCCCATAAACCCAATAGGGAAGCTTGCTTCCGCTTTCAATGCTAACGAGATGCGAAAACTCATGCGTCACTACGTCAGCGATCCAAGGGTGCGTGCTGCGGATTTTAAAATCCCAGTTCGAAAGGAAGATGTTCACCGTATTTTCATTCGGTATAGCAGAACCGTTGGCGTACAGGGCGTTCTGCAGCGAAACGTCGGTCTTGAGAGGCATTTCAATTTTGTACCGCGAAACGATGGAATCGTAAACCGCTTCTGCAGTCGATGCGACAATCCCTGCATGGGTCGTGTATTCCGCAGGGTATGCGTAATTGAAATGAGCAGAGGATGCGACTTTCCAACGGATGTCGCTGTTGTTGCCCGAAAAACTGAGTTCCGTCGCAAAAACAGAACTACAAATTGCCAAGGCGGCATAAGAAACAGAACGCAAATATCTCACAATAGGATTAATATACAAACTAGCGCTTGAAGCGCTTATGGATTTCGCTTAAAGGAAGCCGCATTAAGGTAGGACGTCCACTTGGCGAACTCATCGGATCCTGGGTTGTCAGGAGCGAGGCCATGAGTTGCGTCATTTCTTCTGTACTAAGCTTATCTCCAGCTTGGATCGCGTTGCTCTTTGCCCAAGCTTTGGCAAGCGTTTCTTGTGACGGATTGCCCGGATTTTCGCCTTCAAAGACAGCGGAAACCAGCTCACGGAGTGATTCCACGGAACGGGAGAACTGCAAATCGCGAGGCGTACCGCGAAGTTGGTAAGTATTCTTGCCAAAAAGCTCCAAATGGAAGCCCAGCTGGTCAAAGGTTTCGAGCAGGCTCGGAATCATGCTCGCTTCCGCTGCCGAAAATTCCACAATTTCTGGAAAGAGCAGTTCCTGGCTTTCGAGAGATGCTTGCGCACCTAAGGAATTCAAAGCCTGCTCGTAAAGGATTCTCTGGTGCGCCGCATTCTGATCGATCAGCAAAAGCCCTTCACTATCTTCGCATACAAGGTAAGTATTCGCCAGCTGAAAGAATTGGGGCGGGGTCGACTTATCCATGCGGGTAGGCGGGCGCAGATTCTGCGGCGAGAGCGGAATAATGTTGCCGTTTTCCGGCAAAGAGAAAAGATCTTGGATGATGTCGTCGGGGTCGTCGGACCGGTACTTCGAGGGCTTTTCCCGAACCGTTTTTTTCGCAGGTTGTGGGCAGGGGAAAGGCTTGGGCATCGGAGCGCTTTTTGCAAATGCCGACGGATCTTTGGCAATTGTCGCCGGAGAAAGATCTTGAGTATTTTCTTCTTCTGCGGCAGACGCTTTGCGTGTAAAGAGAGGCTCGGGGTGGTGCGCTAGCATGCTCGGGGCGGCGGCCCTTGGCATCGGGCTCGGAGCTGTAATCTCTTCAAGACTGATTGTTGGATGATCTTCTTCCGGCTTTTGGAACGCATTGCGGATCGCGTGATGCACGGCAAGGAAAACATCGTTTTCGTTTGCAAATCGCACTTCGCGCTTGTTCGGGTGCACGTTCACGTCGACGGCGACGTCATCCATTTCTAAAAAAAGAACGGCAATCGGCGCATGGGTGGAACCATAAGGCTCATACGCCCGCGTCACGGCTTTTGTCATCACTGGATTCCAGATCGGTCGCTTTTGTACATAAAAATAAAACTTGCTTCGTTTGTTCTTTAAAGCGTCCGGCGGAACGGCGAATCCCGAAACGCGAATGCCCGCTTCTGCGTAATCGACCGGGATCATGACGCGGGCTGTTCCCGCACCCAAGGCTTCGGCGATACGGCTGCGCAAATCGTTTCCTTCAATACCCGTGAAAACGTCTCGTCCGTTGACTTTGTAATCGATGCGAACGTTCGGGTTTGCTATGGCAAGGCGCGTGACCGTGTCGAGAATGCGCGACGCTTCTAAGGTATCGCTTCCGAGGAATGTTTTGCGCACGGGAGCGTTAAAGAACAGGTCTTCAACGAGAAAACTCGTGCCTCGGGGAGAAGCGTTTGTCGATTTACAGTCCGGCGTGCCGCCGGTTAAATGTACTTGGTGCGCTTCTTCTGCGTTTTCTTCACGGCTTGTGATAGTCAGTTTGGAAACTGCGGCAATCGATGCGACCGCTTCGCCGCGGAACCCATTTGTCGCCAAGTGGAAAAGATCTTCTGCGGTTTTTAACTTGGAAGTCGTGTGCGGTAGATAGCACATATCCAGATCGGCTTCCGACATGCCGCAGCCGTTGTCACGGATCATGATGGAGGATTTTCCTCCTTCCGAAATCTGCACTTCAATGCGTGAGGCTCCTGCGTCTAAAGCGTTTTCCATCAATTCTTTGACAACGGATGCAGGACGTTCCACCACTTCGCCAGCGGCGATTTGGTTGATAACTTCTTCGGGAAGTGCATGAATGCGGGAATTTTCCATGATTCATAATATAGAAAACTGCAAAAAACGCAAAAAAAACGTAAAAAAGCATGATATGCAAATTAGGAAATAACCAAAAGATGCAAAAAAAAGTAAATTTTAAGTATGCAGGACACTAAAATACCGAATGTTTTTTTGAAATTGGCGTATAGCGAGTTGCTCCTTTCGTATTGCACGGAAGATCTTGTCCCGCTCGTTCAAAATGCAAGCGTTTCCAGTCGAAAGTTGATTGAAAATGCTTGGCTGGAAGATGAAATGGTGAGAGTGGAAGACAATGCCCTCATCATTGAAGGTTTTTCGAACTGGCTTCTGTCCAAGGGTGAAAATCTCGACACCTTTGCAGATCGCATGTTTGAAAAAATGAGACATTTGCATTCTGTATCTAAACGAGCCATTTTGCGCTCGTATTTGCCGTATATTCATGATTTTTATGAAATGCCGGACCAACGTCAGGGCGTTTTGCGCTACAATGAAAAGCGCAATCTGTTCCACGAAAACTTGCGTTTTGTGGAAGGACCGGTAGAAGGCGATAACCGTCATGATTTCTTGATCGGTCGCGACAATGGTGCAAGTCATCCTGCTGCGGTCTACTCCGAATGGCTTTTGCGTTCTATGCGGCAAGCTCCTTGCCTGCTGGATCTCCCTGCTTATGAATCCGTTAACCAGCATTCTTGCCTCTGCTCTGCTGAAGAAGCTTTGCTCGGCCGTTTGGCGGGCAGCCAGGAAGGCGATAGCTTCTATGTGAGCGGAATTGCAGTCGGTAAGGTGGTGAAATTCTCGGAATGCATCGAAAAGCTTCCGATCGATCTTGGCATCTCGGATCTTGGAGACAAACTCTGCGTCCGTGCCGATACCGATGTAATCGATACGTTTACTGGAACGCATCTTCTGTACAAGGGTCGCTATTACGGCGCTCCGGTTTCCATTGCAGAATTCGTTTATACGAAGGATGTGCGTACCAAGGATCCGTTCTTGGGACTCATCTCTTCGCTTGTTCTAGAAGAATACAGCGTGTGGCCGCCGGTCCAGAAGGCTCACGATGAACTTCTGCACAAGATCAACCACGTGGCTGAAATCGTTTACTACGAAGCCGATGACTCGATTTCGGTGAACGGCAAGCATTTGATGCGTAACGTGCCGGCTCGTATTCTGCGTAACGTGCTCCGTGAATATTCGAAGACGGGCCGTGAAGAATTCGAAAACCGCGAATTTAAGCGAGATCCGGAAATTTGTATCGATCCGGTGAACCCGAACTTTGAAAGCCGATTGAACCGTGTCGTGGATCATTTGGAAAAGGTTTCCGACGTGATGAGCTTGAACCGCCATCGTCGCGGGGGCTTCCGTTTTGAACCGCACTGCCATATCGATTTTCGCGAGGAACCGGCTGGAGTTCGCAAGTTGAAAAATAAGCAATAAATAAGAGCAAGTTTAGAGGCTACGATTCTATATTATATACGTAGAATTTGGCGGAAAGGTAAATCCTCTAACAACTCTATCATTGCTCCCCTCCTGGTAAGTTCGGGGTTCGATCCGCCAGCTTTTTGAAATCCTGTGATATAATCGCAGGATTTCTTTTTGTTTCTATTTACATTTGTAAAGGTTGTCAAACGAAATGGCTGTGGAAACTATGGTAAAAAAAATAGATGCAGTTGGATTGGATCGTGAAGGATATACCTTTATCGTTGCGAAAGATGGAACGGTTTACTATACAGGCGAATTGACACGTCATCTGTCGCTCATGTCAAGAACCTCCTGTCAAATGGAAGATATTGCATGGGGCGGTATTTTAAATGACCGCGGCGACTGGGTGCGTCGAAGCTATGACTTTGGAGATGCGCCTACGGTTGAGATTCGCAATGCTGTGATTTCTGCGATTCAAGAGCAAATTTATGCGTAATCGGTATTGCAACTAAAAAGTTGCAACGTTGGGAGGGGCATAAAATCCGTATTCAGGTAGAATACGGATTTTGTTATGGAATCTTATAGAAAGAAGTGTTCAAGGCTAGATTTGTCCTTGCATGAAAAGCGTTTTTGAATATGATGATTATCGGGGGTATTTGAAGGATGTGCATGATTATGGGAATCGTGCGAGCTTTTCTTGGCGTGCGATTTCGTTACGGGCTAATATTACCAATCCGAATTTCTTACGTCAGGTGATGCTTGGGGAACGAAACCTGAGTGAAAAGACGATGGATGTCGTCGGCAAGGCAATCGGCCTTCAGGATGCGGAACTTGAATATTGGCTTTTGCTTGTAAAGCTTGGTCAGTCCGATAAAGATGAATCAAAAAGGCATTACCGTCAAGAACTCGCTCAATTCCGAGGGGCGGTTAGTCCGGTAAAAATTGGAGAAGGATTTTCTGAATATTATCGGCATTGGTATATCCCTGCGATTCGGGAACTGGTGACGCTTTTTGACTTTAAGGATGATTTTGCCTTGCTCGGAAGATCTGTTTATCCGCCGATCACGGAAAGCGAGGCGAGATCAGCGGTTCAGATCCTTGCGCGTTTTCACTTCATTTATAAGGATGCTGATGGACGGTGGGTGGAATCGGACCGGGCTCTGCGTAGCGGAACTCCGAAGCAACGATCTGCTTTGATTCATTACCATCGGGAAATGCTCGGAAAGGCGTCGGAAGCACTTTTTGCTTTAGATAAGGATAAACGCTTTGTGGGGGGCATGACTTTAGGTGTTTCCAAGGAATGTTACCGGAGAATTCTTGCGGAAACGGAAAAGTTCAAGAACCGTGTTGCGTCACTTGCGCTAAATGATTCTAAAGGCGATAAGGTGATCCAGGTGGCGGTACAAATTTTTCCGATGGGGTATTCTCCGGATAGAAATCGATAAGGAGAGAAAATCACGGGAAAATGATTCGATGGATATTTCGTTTTGCTGTTTTAGGGAATCTGTTGTCATTTGCTTCTTGCGGTGTGGACGTTGCAGGGGGGACTAGCGAGCATGAAAACGTGCTGAATTCAAAACAGGATTTAGAATTGTTGGATTCAATCAGTTGTTATCAAGTGGAAGCCGGCCGCTGTCGGGACATTGGTTTGGTTGTGCATTCTCATCATGCCGGCTCCACTTCGAAATACAAATCTTGTCGAATGAAAAAGCGCTGCATTTATAAAAGATTATCTTTTTATTATGCGTCAAATGATTTTACTTTCTTTGCTTTTGGTTACAAGCCTTTTTTCTGCTAACGATTCCACAATCACTGCAGCAACGTTGCCGGCGGATTCGACAGGAAGTGTTGCAGAAGCCGAATTGCCAGTGCAGGATTCGGTTGTAAAAACGACGGTGCAGAATCCAGAAGTAACGTCTGCAGATACGGTTGTGGCTGCGCCTCAAAATATTGAACAGGCGATTCTTGCGGAACCGATGCCTGCTGGTGAAATGGTTCGCCGTGCACGTTTCTATTTGTTAAAGGCTCTGATTTCGCATAACAAGGAACAGGCCGTTCAGACGATTGAATATTTAAGGTCCCAGTATTCGTCCGTGCTCTGCCCGTTCAGCGGAATGGAAGAAGGCTTGGCCTATATGCATGCTGCCGTATACGATTCGGCGCTCACGGCCTTGGTAAAGGAACGTCGTTTGTTCGCACCGAAAGCGAGAAAGGCGGTGACGTATGAAGATCAATGCGTGGTCGATGCCCGCAGCAACAATCTGCGTTCGTCTCGCTTGATTCAAGACGAACTGTTCGTGTATCTCGCGGACAATTTCCCCAAAACAGCTTCTCAAATCGACAGTCTCGTTCTCGAAATCCAAAACTCGTCTGTCGAAAATTTCTACAAGGATGCGGCGCCTGCGTTTGTCCCGGTCGTCTTTAATGCATCCTGGGGCCGTACAGAGGCTTCGACCATTCAAAAGGTTTCTACGGCAGGTTCCGCCTTTTTCGCCAAATATCCGGCAAATGAAAACGGCGCATGGCTCGAAGCGAACTTTGTAGAACCGTTGCAAAAACGTGTCTCCAATGAAGCAAAGGATTCAAACGATCCGATTCAGAATCATCTGTATACGAGCGGAGTCGGCTTTGAATTCTTGAGCGGTATCGGGATGTTCGCCGGAGACTTGAAAGATGAATTCCATCACAAGTACTGGAGCTATTACGCGGCGGTGCCCATTCAAATTTCCCGCTTTGTCTTTACCCCGTTCCTTTCTTTTGGTACTCTTGAAACGCGCAACAACCGTCAGTTCTCGGACGTGCTCTGGGAAGAAGACAGCGATCTTAACGTTTACTCGAGCGGTATCAGCCTTGGCTTTGTCGTGTTTGACAGCCGCTATGTGAAGTTGGAACCGTTTGTAGGAATCGCTTCGGCGGAATCCATTCTTCCGGATGACAATAATGATTATTACTATTACGCCGACAAGCCGAACAACAATTACTACCGCTTAAGAAAATATGTGAAGCATGAAAATTCCGTCGAATATCTTTTAGGGGCAACGGGTGAAGTTCGGCTTCTTACGATTGCTTCTCGGAATGTGCATGCTCCGCTGAATTCGATTTCTTTACGTGTCAAGTATATAGCGCAGTTTCTCGATCATGACTTTGGGTACAAAAAGATTGAAGGAGTCTCGCATAAGGTTCTTGCGGGCGTCGGAGTCTTTATTTGGTAATGGGAAAAAAGGGCGAATCAGTCGTCGATAAACTGATAAACGTCTTCGCCTTTTTTTGACATGCCGAACTGGGTGCGGGCAATGGATTCGATGTAGAAGGAATCCTTCTGAAGGCGCTCGCCTTCGAGCTTGCGAATTTCGAGAATCTTTTTCAGAGAATCGGCTTCGAATTCTAGGTGGGCAATCTGCTTTTTGAGCTTATACTGATTCCAAAACCCTGTTTCTCCAAACGAAAACGACCACGCCATCGCCGCTAAAATCGTGGCGACCGCCGTGATGGTAAGTTGGATAAGACGCTTCCGAATATTCAAAGATTACTCCGCTGATGAAAAGTGAAATGCGTTTCCGTCTTTGGAATGGACGAGTCCCGCAATTTCCAGCTCTGTCAATATAGCAAAAAGCTCCGAAATCGGAAGAGAGGAACTTGTGCATAACTCATCTAAAGAGTGGGTAAATCCTGCATGTTGGGTAAAAAGAGTTTGTGCGGTATCGCTGATTTGTATGCCCATATGGGGAAGGTCCTGTGGTGTGATGTCGGAGAGACGTTTGCTTCCGCAGAGGTCCGCAAAATCTTTGGTATTCCAAATGGGAGTGGCGATGCCTAATGCGAGGCAGTCGAGCGGACCCTGGGCATTTGAAGAAAGCAGATTTCCTGGCACGGCGAGAACCTTTCGTCCGAACTTTTGGGCGTATTCCACGGTGATCATGCCTCCGCCGTGTTTTTTACTTTCGACAAGCGTGACGCTTTTAGAAAGCCCTGCAATGATGCGGTTCCGCATGGGGAACATGAATTTGAGTGAAGCCTTATCGCCCGGGTATTCCGAAACGATAGCGCCACCCGCTTCGAGGATGCGGTGGGCAAGAATCTTACGTGTCCCAGTGATTTCCGCTTCGATGCCCTGAGCGATAATCGCAACGGTCGGAATGGAAAAATGAATGGCTGCGGTATGACAGAAACTGTCAATTCCTTGGGCGAGGCCGGAAACGACAACCGCATCGGTTCCGCAAAGGCTTTGCAAAAGTTTTTGGCAAATTTCTTCGGCGCTATCGCTTGCGCGACGGGTGCCGACCATGGCGATCCAGGATTTTTCAAAGCTCGGCAGGGATCCGCGGTAATAGAGCGCTTCGGGGGAGCCTGGAATTTCACGGAGGACGGCGGGGAAGTCTTCTCGTTTCAGTTCTTGGACGGGGAAATTATTAGTTTTGATTTCCATGAAATACTCCTTTGCAGATTTGGTAAAGATTATGCAGCGGCTCCGTTCCAAAGATGGGTGCCCGTGGGATAGAAAGCAGACGACGCAGAGCCTTCTCCCGTATTTGATTGAAGAATCTTCGGAATTTATCGATGCCGCACAGGCCAACGATAAGGCGCACATGTGCGAAGAACTCGGCGACGTACTTTTTCAAGTAGTATTTCATTCCCAGGTCGCAAGCGAACGTGGCGACTTTGATATTGACGATGTGACAGATGCGATTTGCGCAAAGATGATGCGTCGTCATCCGCATGTATTCGGCAACTCGCATGTGAAAAATGCGGACGAGGTTTCGAAACGTTGGGAAGAAATCAAGGCGACGGAAAAGAACAACGAGGAAATGAAGGACAAGTCCGTGATGGACAAGGTTTCCCGCAGCATGCCTACACTTGCCCGCGCCCAGGACATGGGACGCCGTGCCGCTAAAAACGGTTTTGACTGGAAGGGAAACGAACCAGTCTTTGCCAAGGTTCACGAAGAGTTCAACGAATTCTTGGAAGAATATAAGAAGTCGACAGAAGAAGATCCGAACCGCGACCGCATGGAAGAAGAATTCGGCGATCTGCTGTTTACGCTTTGCCACTTGGCGCGTCACGTCGGGTTGAATGCCGAAACGGCTTTGAATCGTGCCACGCATAAGTTCGACGCTCGCTTTCGCACATTGGAAAAGCTCGCCAAGGCAAAATACGCCGAAAAGTCCCTGCAGGAACTTTCTCCCGAGGAATTGCTCGCTCTTTGGAGCGAAGCCAAAGCGGAGACTAATCAAAAATCAGGTTATTGACGGAAAGACCTACGAAAAAGACGAGCAGGTAGCCGTACCAGAGAACCGTCAGCGGGTAATTCATCACGCGCTTCGGCTTGCTTTCGATCGTCTTGTTTTTTTCTGCAATACGGATCAAGTTCCGTCTAAAATAGAAGGCGGTGATGGCTGTGCCAATGAGACTTGCCAAGATGCAAAGGATTGTCGAAAGCATGTCCCAAAAATAGATATTTTTCGGATTCTAGAAGGATATTTGCCAAATCAAGCCCAAAATGCACCAATTTGGATCCGCTCAGTTGCCCGATTCCGTCAAATTTTCTCTATTTGTTGCCGTTGACGGCTCGTTTATGTAAACGATCCTTTCTTTTATGAGGTGTTTTTGGATAACCGGGAAAAACTGAATTCCTTGATTGCCGCGGCTTGTGAAGCCGTTGGAGCTGAACTTGTCGAATTTGACATGTTCAAGGCTGGCAAACGCGAAGTCCTTCGCATCTATATTGATAAGGCAAACGGTGTAGACGTGGAAGATTGTGCGGCGGTGAGCCGTCGTCTTTCCGATGCGCTGGACCAGGATGAATCCCTCATCGAAGGTGCATTTACCCTGGAAGTCTCTTCTCCCGGGATCGACCGTCCCCTCAAGTCCACTCGCGATTTCGAACGCAACCTGAACCAGTTGTTGCGCATTACCCGCGAAACGGGTAAGCCGCTTACCGGCACTCTGACTGCGGTGGATGAACAGAATTTAGCCCTGTCTGTAAAAGGCGTGACAGACGCGGTCTTGGTTTCTCGGTCCGAGATCCTCTCTGCCAAAGTAGAAGTTCAATTCTAAAATAAAGGCTCTTATGACAACGAAGAATAAGGAACCCCAGATCAATTTACTCGATGCGCTCAAGACCGTCGTCGATACAAAGAACATCGATAACTCTATCGTCGAAGGCGCTTTGAAGGATGCCTTGATTACGGCAGCTCGCAAGTATCTGAACATTGATAAGCACTTTGATGTGAAGATTGACGGAGAAACGAATGAAATTTCGATCGCTCTCGTCGTTGATATTGTGGACGATTATCCGGACTACGACCCGTCGCTCGATGCAGAAACCGTTCAGGAAATGGACGAACACTACATGCTCGTCGAACAGGCTCGCGACTTAAACCCGGACGTCCAGCCGGGCGATCACCTCGAAATGGAACTCCCGGTCTCCGCATTCGGCCGCCAGGCAATCCAGACCGCTAAGCAGTTCCTCATCCAGCGGATTCGCGATGCAGAACGCAGCAAGATTGTGGACACCTACCGCAACCGTATCGGCTCGATTGTGAACGGTGAAGTTCTCCGTATCGAAAGTCGCAACGCTATCGTTTCGATTGGCCGTCAGACCGAGGCCGTTCTCCCGTTCAAGGAACAGCTCCCGAAGGAACGCTTTGCCCAGGGCAGCTCCGTGAAGGCTGTCATTAAGGATGTCGCTGACTCCGCCAAGAATGGCGCTCAGGTGATCCTCTCCCGTACAAGCGAAATGTTCCTCTATGAACTCTTCCGTCAGGAAGTGCCTGAAATCTTTGAAGGCGCTGTGGAAATCCGTGGCGTGGTCCGTGATCCGGGCTATCGTGCAAAGATCTCCGTTGCTGCCCGCGATGCTCGTATCGACCCGGTCGGCGCTTGTGTCGGCATGAAGGGGGCTCGCGTTCAGGCTGTCGTCCGTGAACTCGGTAACGAACGTATCGATATCGTTCACTGGAATCCGGATCTGATCACGTTCATCCGCCACGCCCTTTCTCCGGCGAATATCGTGAAGTACTTTGAAATCCCGGGCATCCGTCGCATCGTCATCGTGATTGCCGATGAAGACCTCGCCCAGGCAATTGGCCGTAACGGTCAGAACGTCAAGCTCGCTTCCCAGCTTGTGGAACGGGATCTCGACGTGTTTGGAGAAAAGGAATGGTCCGAAAAGAGCGATGAAGACAAGCAGAAGATTTTGACCGCTCGTCCGAATGAACTCGCTAAGGCTGAAGAACTCCGCGCTCATGAAGTCACCTTGTTCAAGGATGAAGTTCCTAGCGAAGCCGAACCGGCACCGGAGGATGAAGCTGTGTCGGCTGAAGAAAATTCGGATCAGGAAGGTCAGGTTTAAGAAGTAGAAGCTTATTGGAGCAAAAGCATAGATGAGTAATGAAATCAAGATCACACCGGGTGAATGGGCCAAGAAGCATGGCGTAGATGCCAGTCGAGTCGTTGCACTGTTGCACGAGAATGGAGTGCAGGTGTTAACGCCGTTTACCCCAGTTCCCCAAATGGCTTTTGCTTCGATCGAAGCTCAAGTGATGGACGAAAAGGCAAAGGCTGACGCTCGCAAGGCAAAGGCCATCGGTCTCCGCAAGAATTTGAAGAAGAATTCGTCGGAAGAAAAAGAAACCGAAACGCCGGCTAAGCCTTCAACTCCGTCGACCTCGGCTGGACGCCGTACGATTACGGGTAAATTCATGGGTGGAAAGGTGAAGGTGACGCGTTCGACGACCGCACGTCCGGCTGCCGCAAAGGCGACGAAGACAACGTTGACGCCTGCCGCTCCGAAGCCTGCTCCGACTCCTGTCGCAAAACCGGCTGCTCCTGTGGCTCCGGTGGCGCCTGCAACCCCTGCACCTGCCGTGAAGCCGACTCCGGTTGAAGCTCCGAAACCCGCAACTCCTGCCGCGGTTCCGGTGGCGCCTGTCGCAAAACCCGCAACTCCTGCAGCTCCTGTCGCAAAACCGGCTGCTCCTGCTGTAGCAAAGCCTAGCACACCGGTCGCTCCGAAGCCGGCAACTCCGGCTGCAAAACCGGCATCTGCCATTGTGAAGGCAGCTCCGGTGGGTGAACTTCGCCAGGTTGAAATGAAGGCTCAGGTCTTTAAGCCGGATGCCGCAATTCTTGCCCGTATTGAAAAATCTCGTCAGCAGGCTGCTGCCCAGCACCGTTCTCGCAATAACGGATCCGGTCAGGGCTATACCGGTCACTTTGGACCGAGCGCAAACGGTGGTAACTATCGCGGTAGCAACAACCACTATCGTGGAAATGACAATAATAACGGTGCACGTTCTTTTGGCGGCAGTCAGTCCCGCGGTCCGCGTTTCCCGGGTCAGAACATGCAGGATGTTTTTGCCAATGCGCAGAACAACGCGAATGGCGGAAACAACAATCGCTTTGGCGATAACAACAAGGCGGGGCAGAACCGCGGCGGTAACAATGACCGCTTTGGCAAAAACAAGCACGGCGGCAAGAACGGTCGTGACAGTAAGGACAACCGTTTCGATCAGAGCGAACAGCAGGATTCGATCCGTCAGAACGTTTCCCGCGTGATGGCTTCGCTTTCGAAGAACCCGGTGAAGAAGGTCTATCACAAGGATAAGGCCGCTTCGAATGACGGTGAACAGAAAAAGATTTTGAAGACTTCTGACTTCATCACGGTCGGCGAACTCGCCGGTATGATGGATCAGATGCCCGCACGTGTCATTGCAAAGTGCATGGAAATGGGCATGATGGTCACCATCAATGCTCGCTTGGATTTTGAAACGATTCAGGTCCTCGCCGACGAATTCGGCTATGAAGCGCAGCTGATGGAAGAATATGAAGAAGAAGTTCTCGGCGTGGAAGAAGAAAAGAGCGAAGATCTCGAACCGCGTCATCCTGTGGTTACCGTGATGGGTCACGTGGACCACGGTAAGACTTCTCTCCTCGACTGGATTCGTAAGACCCATGTGGTGTCGGGCGAATCGGGTGGTATTACTCAGCATATCGGAGCTTACGAAGTGACGACTTCTGTGGGCAAGGTCACGTTCCTCGATACGCCGGGTCACGAAGCATTTAGCGCGATGCGTGCTCGCGGTTCCCAGGTGACGGATGTGATCGTGCTCGTTGTCGCTGCGGACTCCATGGTGATGCCGCAGACGGTGGAATCGATTGAACTCGCTCACCGCGAAAAGGTGCCGATGGTCGTTGCCATAACGAAGATCGACCTTCCGACTGCAAACCCGGATAAGATCCGCGCTCAGCTCGCGGACCGTGGTGTCGAAGTCGAACAGTGGGGTGGTACCGTGAGCTGTATCGAAGTTTCGGCTCGTACCGGTCAAGGTATGCCACAGCTTTTGGAAACCCTCGCTCTCGAAGCAGAAGTCTTGGAACTCAAGGCTTCGAAGTCCGCACGTGCCCGTGGCGCGGTCGTGGAATCCAAGCTAGATGCGGGTAAGGGTTCTATGGCAACCGTCTTGATTCAGAATGGTACTCTCCACATCGGTGACCCGTTTGTTTGCGGTGTCTATGCGGGTCGAGTTCGTGCGATGTTCGATGACCATGGTAAGCAGATGAAGGAAGCGGGCCCGTCCGCTCCGTGTCAGGTTCTCGGCTTTGACGGTACTCCGCAGGCAGGCGACGAACTCAGCGTGGTGGAAGATGAAAAGACCGCACGTGAAATTGCTTCCAAGCGTCGTATGGCGGCTCGTGAACGCGATCTCCGCGCTCGTAAGTCGATTTCTCTCGAATCCGCTTATGAAGGCGTCAAGAACGGTACGGTTTCTGAACTCAATTTGATCATCAAGGCAGACGTGGGCGGTTCTTCTGAAGCGATCGCTGCAAGCCTTGAAAAGCTTTCGAACAGCGAAGTCAAGGTCAACATTATCCGCAAGGGCGTCGGTGCGATTACCGATTCCGATATCTTGCTCGCTTCGACTTCTCAGGCTGTGATCGTCGCGTTCCACTTGATGCCGTCGCTCTCTGTGCGTGAAATGGCTCAGAAGGAAGGCATTCAGATTAAGACTTACCGCATTATTTACGAAATCATCGACGATATCAAGAATACGGTGGAAGGTCTTCTGAAGCCGACGACTCGCGAAGAGCTCACCGGCGAAGCCGAAATCCGCCAGCTGTTCAAGATTCCGAAGATCGGTATCATCGCAGGCTGTATGGTGACGGATGGCGAAGTCGACCGGAACAGCCATGTGCATGTTTACCGCAACGGCGTCGAACTCGGTTCTACCGTGGTTCAGTCCCTCAAGCGTCACAAGGACGATGCGAAGTCCGTTGCCCGCGGCTTTGAATGCGGTATCGGTCTTAAGGGTTATGACAACCTCCAGGAAGGCGATATGCTTATGTTCTTCAAGGAAGTTACCGTTGCCCGTACACTCGCAGACGTTGCACGTGATGAAGCTGCCGCCAAGGCCGCTGCAGAAGCGAAGAAGGCCGCTGAAGAAAAGAAGGATGCTTAATGCCTCGTAATTCTCACAGCCATTCCAACCGCCGTGTACCGCGTACTGTCCGCTTGGACGAACAGTTCCGCGAAGAAATCAGCAAGCTCCTGATGAAGGGCTTGAAGGATCCGCGGATCGGTTTTGTAACGATTAGCCGTGTGGAAATCACGAACGATCTGAGCTATGCGAAAGTCTTTATTTCCGTGCTCGGTTCCGATCGTGAAAAGGCGGCGTCCTTGATTGGACTCCGCAATTCCGCGGGTTTTATTCGCACGTACCTCGGCAAGGCCTTGAAAATTCGCAAGATCCCACAGCTCTCGTTCCTGTTGGACGAAAGCCTCGATCATGCGATGCATATCGAAGAAATTCTCGCCGAATTAAAGGAACAGGGTGAACTCTAACCTTCCTCCTTCTGGACTGATTCTTTTAGATAAAACAGCGGGTGTTACCTCGTGTAACGCCCTTTTCCCTATTCGTAAAATTTTTAAGACGCGTCGTGTCGGTCATGCGGGTTCGCTCGATATGCGAGCATCCGGTTTGATTGTGGCTGCTGTAGGCAGAGCGACTCGTCTTTTGCCGTTTGTAGAAGCGGGCGAAAAAACATATTCCTTCTGCGCCCACTTTGGCTATTCGACGATTACGGATGAATGGGACGGTGAACTTGCCGAACAGGATCCGAGTTCGGAGCCGATTTCGGAAGAAGCGGTGCGTCAGATTTTGCCGCAGTTCATCGGTGAAATAGATCAGGTTCCGCCGGACTTTAGCGCGATCAAGTTGAACGGCAAGCGTGCTTCGGATTTGAAGCGCAAAGGTCGCGATGTGGAACTCAAGGCGCGTAAGATTACGATTCAGAATTTGCGCTTTGAAGGCAAATGCGAAGCTCCGGAAGGCATTTCGGGCCGTATCCGTAGCTCGTATCGGTTTTCGTGCGACTGTTCCAAGGGAACATATATCCGTTCGCTCGTCCGCGATATGGCGAAGGCTTTGGGAACGGTCGGTGCGGTTTCGGGAATCCGCCGGACGCGCATTGGACATTTGAATGTGACGGATGCGGTCAAGTCGGAAGAGCTTTGCGAAGCTTCGTTGATGAAACCGCAGGATTGCATGAAGTTCCCTGTAGTGAGCCTGACCGATAAGCAGGTAGAAGCTTTGCGTCAGGGCCGTGAAATGACGTGGAACAAGGAACCGATCCAAATCGAAGAAGGCGCTCCGAACATGGTTCTCGCTGTGGATAAGGACGGCGATTTAAAGGCGGGCTGCTCTTTTGAAAATGGAAAGCTTGCTCCAAAATTCTATTTGGGTTTGGATTGATGACGGACAAGGTTTTACGTGCTGCAACAGTGGGAAATTTTGACGGTTGCCATTTAGGGCATCAGCAAATTTTCCAGATTCTTCGCAACGAAGCAAAGGCGCACGGACTTGTGCCGACTGTGATTTCTTTTGAACCGCATACGCGCCATGTACTCGGCATTCCCGGTCATCCGGCTTTGCTCACGACCACCGAGGAAAAGGGCGCGTTTGTGCGTTCTCTCGGTTTGGATTTTTTGGCACTTCCGTTTTCGCGAGAAGTGGCAGAACAACCGTATCAGACTTTTATCCAGAACGAAATTTTAGACAAGCTGAACGTGAAGTTTTTGGTGCTTGGACACGATCACCGCTTTGGCGCTGCGGGCAAGGGAAGTTTTGATGCAATTTTACAGACCTTCCCCGAGCTTCCGGCGATTCAGGTTTCTGCCAAATATAAAGATGGGGAAGTCTTAAGTTCTTCCCGTATTCGGGATGCCTTGGAAAAGGGTGCAGTCGAACGTGCGACGACTTTCTTAGGACGTCCTTACCGCTTTCATGGAATTGTCGTTGCGGGAAAGCGCATCGGCAGAACGATTGGATTTCCGACGGCGAATGTGCAGACCGGCGTGTATAAGCTGATTCCCAAATACGGAGCTTACGCTGCCGTCGTTCGTCTTCAAGACGGTTCGGCGCACCGGGCTGTGGTGAACATTGGACTTCAGCCTTCGATCGGCGATTTGCCGCTTGCTGTGGAAGCGCACATTTTGGATTTTAACGCGGACATCTACGGTCAAACGATTGACGTGGACTTGCTCACGTTCATTCGTGCGGAACAGAAGTTTGCATCTATCGACGATTTGAAACGCCAGATCGGCATGGATGCGGACTTTGCCCGCAATTATTAAACTTTTGGACTCACCCAAAGATTGCGGACGGCATTGAGCACGGCGAGAATCATCACGCCGACGTCTGCAAAAATAGCCGTCCACATATTGGCAATGCCGAACGCGCCGAGCAAAAGACAGAGCGCTTTGATTGAAATGCAGAAGACGATGTTCTGATGCACAATGCGCATGCATTTTTTTGCCACATTCATCGCGGTCGAAATCTTTAACGGATTATCGTCCATCAGCACGATGTCCGCGGCTTCGATAGCGGCGTCAGAGCCCATCGCGCCCATCGCAATTCCGATGTCTGCACGGGAAAGAACGGGGGCGTCGTTGATGCCGTCGCCGACAAATGCCAAGGTTTCGGAAGGGGACTTTTTCGCTTTCAACAGTTCTTCGACTTTTTGAACTTTATCCGCCGGAAGAAGTTCTGCAAAGAAACTGTCTAGCTGGAGAGTTTTGGCAACATTTTCCGCGACCTTCTGCGTGTCACCGGTCAGCATAATCATTTGTTTGATGCCCTGTTTTTTGAGGGCGGAAATCGCCTGCTTGGAATTTTCCTTGATGATATCGGAAATCACGATATGGCCCGCATATTCTCCGTCAATTGCGACGTGGATGCATGTGCCGATGCGGTGACATGCGTGCCATTTGGCTCCGACATCATCCATCATTTTGCTGTTACCTACGCAGACGATTCTGCCGTTTACAAGAGCTTGGATTCCGCGGCCCGAAATTTCTTGAATGTCATCGACTTCGCAGCCGTCCGCTTCGTCGCCGTAGGCCTTTCTTAAAGAGTTTGCAATCGGATGCTTGGAGTAACGTTCTACGTGGGCGGTCAAATGCAACAACTCGTTTTTGTCAAGCTTTTCCGGGTGAATCACCGTGACTTCGAAGTTTCCCTGGGTCAAGGTTCCCGTCTTGTCAAAGACAAGCGTATTCGTTTTTGCAAGGATTTCTAAATAGTTCGCCCCTTTGATTAAAACGCCTGCGCGTGAAGCGCCTCCGATGCCTGCGAAGAAGGAAAGCGGAACGCTTACCACAAGAGCGCACGGGCAACTGATCACGAGGAAAATCAAGGCGCGGTAAATCCATTCTGTCCACAGAGGATCTCTGCCGATCGCAAACAGAACGAGCGAAGGAATTGTGGCGAGGGCTAGTGCGGAAAGGGTGACGATTGGCGTGTAAACCTTGGCGAACTTGGTAATGAACTTTTCGGATTTTGTTTTTTGGGAACTCGCGTCTTCGATGAGTTCTAGGATCTTGGCGACGGTGGATTCTCCAAATTCCTTCGTGGTGCGAATTTTTAGGACACCGCTCAGATTGATACTGCCCGAAATGATTTCATCGTTTTCGTTCACATCGCGCGGTAAAGATTCGCCGGTGAGCGCAGATGTGTTGAGGGTCGAAAAACCTTCTACGACAACGCCGTCGATAGGAACCTTTTCGCCGGGCTGTACCACGATAATCGTGCCGACTTCCACATCGTCCGGGTCGACTTGTTCGAGTTTACCGTCATCGGTTTCGATGTTCGCATAGTCTGGGCGAATGTCCATGAGTTTTGCAATGCTTTGTCGGCTCTTTCCCACGGCGTAGCCTTGGAACCATTCTCCAATCTGATAAAAGAGCATCACCGCAATCGCTTCGACATAATCGCCTGTCTTAAAGAGTCCCAGGAAAATGGCGCCTAAAGTGGCGATCGCCATCAGAAGGTATTCGTCAAACGGCTGCTTGTGCCAAATGCCTTCTGCCGCCTTCTTCAACACGTCGTAACCGACGATCAGATAAGGAATGACATACAGAGTAAAACGCAAATAGCCTTCGATAGGCACAAAATGCAGCGCGATTAGCATCACGGCGGCAGTGATGATTCGGATCAGATTTTTCTTTTGTTTTTGGCTCATAGGGATTCTTGAAAGCTAAGGTAAAAGACCGCATTTCTGCGGTCTAGACGTTTTAGAAGAAGACTTCGCAGTCGGATTCGACTTTTTTGCAGTTTTCGCGAACAGCTGTCATCACGGCGGTTTCATCAGCGCCTTCGTCAAATTCCACCTTCATTTTAAGCAGCATGAAGTTTACGGAAGCGTCTTTCACGCCGGCAGTGTTTTTGGCGGCGGATTCCATTTTACCTGCGCACACAGGGCAGTCCACATCGATTTTATAACTCTTTTTCATTTCAAACCTCTTTTTTGAAAAGTTTTCTTCAAAATAACGATTAAATAATCGTTTAATTGAACTATGGATAATATAGATTCTGAATTCTCCTTTCGCAAGATGATTAAGCAAATATTTAATCGTTTGGAGTAATTTGTGCCGGAATATTGCTATTTTAAAAAATGGATTAGATGAAGGGTAACAAGTTGCATCACGAACATCCGGTGACCGAAAAAGAGCTGATTTTAGCGAAACGCATGCCGACAGAACGCGCGGCAATTCAGGTGGCGGATGCCATGAAACAGTTGGGCGATGTTTCGCGACTCCGCATTTTTTGGCTGCTTTGCCACGCAGAAGAATGTGTGACAAATATTGCAGAACTCGTGAGCATGTCGAGCCCTGCGGTTTCTCATCATTTAAGACTTCTCAAGGTGGCAGGCTTGATTGTATCGCGTCGCGTAGGGAAGGAAATGCTTTATACCGCATCCGATACACCGCTTGTGCGTCAGCTGCACCATACGATTGAATCCGTAGCGGAAATCACCTGTCCGGAAGAAGATTAGAGACTTTGCCATCATGCAAAAAATTCAGAAAGTAGCTGTTGTCGGTCTTGGAGCGGTCGGTGCAGTCGTTGCCGAACAACTGCAAGCGATTCTCGGAAAGGAACTCTACTGCGTCATGGATGCAGCCCGAAAGGCGCGTTATGAAAAAAGTGGAATGTTCATCAACGGCAAAAAAATAGACTTTCACTCTGTGACGCCAGATGAAGTTCCCCCGGTAGATCTTCTGATCTTTGCCACGAAAAATCTCCAGCTGAAAGATGCTTTGGACGTTGCCCAAAAGGCGGTCGGTCCGCAGACGGCAATTCTTTCGCTGCTCAACGGCGTACATTCCGAAGCGGAAATAGAAAAGGCTTTTGGTGCAGAAAAAACACTCTACGGCTTTATTGTGAATTTGCAATCCATCAACAAGAGCGGCGTTATCGATTGTGCTGCGAAGGGAATTATTCTTTTTGGTGAAAAGGACAATCGTGTTTCGGAACGGGTACGGGCAATTTCGAATCTTTTTGAAGCGGCGCATGTGACACATAAGGTCCCAGAAAATATCCGCTTTGAAATGTGGAAAAAGCTGTTGATGAATACGGTCTTTAATTCGCTCGGCGCAATCTGCCGTTCTACATTTGGCGGATTCCATTCTCCGGTAATGCAGAAAATGGCCCGTCAAGTGGGCCGTGAAGTGATTGCAGTCGCGAATGCCGAAGGATTCCCGCTCACGGAGGAACATTTGGAAGAAGATCTGCGCATTACGTGCAATTACACGCCTCTTGGCAAATGTTCCATGCTCCAGGATGTGGAAGCGGGCCGTAAAACGGAAAATGCTTTCTTCTGCGGCACGATCTGTGAACTTGGAAAATCGCACGGCATTCCGACCCCTTACTGCGAATTCTTGGGCGGTCTTCTCGAAGGAACGGAATACGCCCGGGAATTGCAAAAAAAAGCTTAGATCAAGGTTCGCACGACTTGAGGCTTGTAGCCTTCTTCGTCGAGCCGCTTCAAGATCTGCTTTTTGTGTTCTGGACCGTAAGCTTCCATCGTAATCTGCAATTCGACTGCGGACTGACGGTTGATCGTAAAGAACTGGTTATGTTCAAGCTTGATGACGTTACCGTTTGCCTTGGCGACGACGTCGGCAACTTTGGAAAGCGTTCCTGGACGGTCCGGCAAATGCACCGCAACAGTAAAGATTCGGTCTCGCAAAATAAGGCCCTTCTGCACCACGGACGACATGGTAATGACATCCATGTTACCGCCCGAAAGGATCGAAACGATTTTCTTGCCTTTGACGTTTAATTGCTGAAGAGCGGCGACGGAAAGAAGCCCCGAATTTTCCACGACCATCTTGTGATTTTCCACCATATCGAGGAACGCGAGAACGAGCTCTTCATCTTTGACGGTGATGATGTCGTCAAGGTTCTGACTCACATACGGGAAAATCTTGGATCCTGGCGTTTTGACCGCAGTTCCGTCAGCGATGGTGTTTACGCTTGGCAAGGAAACAACCTTGCCCGCCTTGATGGAACTCAGCATGCAGGCAGCGCCTTCCGGCTCTACTCCGATGACTTTGATGTTTGGGTTCAAAAGCTTGGCAAGCGTCGAAACGCCTGTGGCAAGCCCACCGCCACCGATCGGGACGAGAATATAATCGACTAATGGCAGCTCCTTGAAGATTTCCATGGCGATTGTACCTTGCCCTGTCGCTACAGCCAGATCGTCAAACGGATGGATGAACGTGTAACCGTGCTCTTGGGCAAGTTCCAGAGCTTTTGCGCAGGCGTCATCGTAAACGTCGCCGTGTAAGATGACTTCTGCACCGTAAGACTTGGTGCGGTTTACCTTGATGAGCGGAGTTGTTGTAGGCATCACGATGACCGCTTTGGCGCCATAAGCTTTGGCCGCATAGGCGACGCCCTGAGCGTGGTTGCCTGCAGAAGCGGTAATCAAGCCTTTCGCTCGTTCTTCTGGAGAAAGCGTGCTGATCTTGTAATAGGCGCCACGAAGCTTGTACGCGCCGGTGAGCTGCATATTTTCAGGCTTAAAATAAACTTTATTTCCGGTACGCTGGGAATAGAAGTCTGAATAGATCAGCTTCGTTTCGAGCGTGATACTTTTGACCGCTTCGGAAGCTTCTTCAAAGGCTTCGAGCGAAAGCATTTCCTTGTGCATGAATAATCTCGTCGAGTTTGTTGTTTTACGCTGGGAATGTAGTTTTAACGGGCTTGAACGTCAACTAAAATTGTAGGATTTAGAAAGGCTGAATTTTTAATGAAGCGTAAAATCGGGGCAAAACACTTTTTATCGCAGGATTTGTCGATCAGTTTTTTCTTAAAAAGAAAAAAAGCTATCTTGCATGCCCATGAGCGATTTAGAAGCGGATAGCAAATTCTTAAAGAAAAGCGTGATTATTAATGTCATCGGAACCATCCTCAAGGTTTGCGGTCCGCTTCTCACGATTTTGCTCGCCCGAATTTTTGGCGCAGCGGATTTTGGCGTTTTTGTCTCAACGCAAACGCTTCTTTTGACGATTTCACGTTCGTCGACGCTCGGCCTGGACAAAGGCTTGTATTGGTACTTGCCGCAGAATCGTCTGAACGGTCGTCCGGCTTATGAAGGAGTGATGGAGTCCTTTTGGGTCTCGGCGCTGGTGGCACTTATTTGCACGCTGGTGATTTTTGCCGGATCCTTTACACCGCTTATTTCCAAGGAGCTTCCTTGGTATGCATTTTCGCTCGTGTTTTATGCGGTCTCCTATGTTTTAAGCAATACTTCGGAAGGAAATCGCAAACCGCAAAATGCGGTCTTTATCAATTCGTTCTTTGTTGCAGTGCTTTCTCCGCTTTCGTCGATTGTGATGCACTTTTTGGGAATTCCGCATGCGCTTCCGCTTGGCCTTTTGATCGGGCAGATTTGCGGATTTTTGCTGCACTTTATTCTGGTGCAAAAGCAGTTCCCGGAAATGCCTTTGATTCCGGTGAAGAAAATTTCCAAGGCGTTGCTCGTTTATTCTTTACCGCTCGGTTTTAACGAATTCGTTTCTTCGTTCCTCATTCGTTCGAGCCTTTGGATGGTGATGCTTTTTCTTGGACCGGAAAAGGCTGGCGCTTACGGCATCATGGTGACGATTTCGAATGCCTTGCAGACGATTCGTGTGGGCTTTACACCGATTCTCACTCCTGTCGTTGCAGGAATGGACAAGGACCGTTTGCATACCGATTTAAAACCCGTGTATTCTTACTGCGTTTCGATGGTGACGTATATTCAGTTGCTAATCGGCTTCTTCATTATTCTTTTTCCGAATGAAATTTTGAATATCGCGGGTAAAGACTTTATTGTGCAACCGGAAACGCTAGGCATTTTGCTGTTGGTGCATTTGCTCGCTGGTTTCTGGGGTATGGCGATTGTGATTATGAACGGTCTTGGAAAAAGCCTGTACACGCTTAAGATGAATATTTTTTCGCTAGGAATCGCTCTCGGGTCGGGATATTTTCTGGTGCCGGCTTATGGACTTGTGGGGGCGGCGCTTTCAATGCTCTGCTACAATGTTGTAGCGATGATCTGGAATAACGTTTATTTGGCAAAAATGGGACTTTGGCCGTATTCGAGCAAGCTTATCAACCGTTTCGTTTGGATCTGTGTGCTGATCGCTTGCTACGTTGTGTTGAACGTGGGAAATTTTGAATTGAGTCTTTGGCAGAAAGCCGTTGCCTATTTGGTTGCCCTTGCTGCCCTTGGACTCCAGTGGCTTTACGACAAAAAGGCGGCGAAGCCTATTCCTTCCACCAATCGTTAAAATCGTGCGTAATGCGCTTTTCTTCGGACGGGCGCTATTGAATAATTTCTAACTTTTAGTCAGGTTTTATAATGTGAGGAATGCAGCATGTTGAAGTTCTTATATATACTGACAAGCAATGAGAAAGATATTTATTACGAGCAAACGCTGGTGTCTGTTCTTTCGCTTCGCCATTACAATCCCCAGGCTTTCATAACATTATTGGTTGACGACAAGACAGACAAAAACTTGGTGGGTTTTAGGAGCGAAATCAAAAACCTGATAGACGAATACAAGGTTGTTCCCTTTGATGATAGATTGTCAAATATGGTCCGATCCCGTTTTCTAAAAACGAACATGCGGAATCTGATCGAGGGAGACTTCTTGTACATCGATGGCGATACCGCTGTAGTAGACCGGCTGGATTCCATTTTGTCTAATGTGACGGGGAGCGTTTGTGCGGTTGCCGATTTGCATGCGCCCGAAAATGACAAGTACCATTTAAAGCACAAGAAAATGTTGGCCCACAAGAAAAAGATGAATTTTTCCCTGTCCTTAGGCGAGAAATATTTTAATAGCGGGGTCATCTTTGCAAGGGACGATGTCCCGGCCCATGAATTCTTTACGAAGTGGCATGAATTGTATCGGCAGTGTGCCCAAAATGGAATTTTTACAGACCAGATTTCTTTTAATGAAATCAACCATGTTTTAGGCCATCCCATTGAGGAATTGCCGGGGGAATGGAATTGTCAAGTCCGCGAAGCCTATAACCATCTGTATCGAGTAAAAACTATATATCCTATCCTTTGTCGGTCCAAGATTATTCATTTTTTTTGTACGGGAATTGACGGAAAAAAAGAACCTCATCCCCTGATGAGAAAAGATTTTTTTGATAAAATCAAGGCTCAGCAGGTTGTAGACGAATTTTCCATGCAGATCATTTGCTCCGCCAAGAATCAGTTCTGGGGTGCTCCTGAAAAATTGGACGAAAGCGTCTCTTTTCCCAAGTTTTTTCTGTTCCGCCAGTTTCCCAAGGTATGTAAATTGTTGAAATGGCTGAACGTGATTTGATTTTAGTACGCTGCAGGAGCCAAGAAAGCCTAAGTGAAGGACGTTCATCAGCCTGTGTCTGCGCTAGCGGGTTCTTTTATATTAGCTCTTGGTTACGGGTTCAACGCCGGTAACTGTAGAATGAAGAAATCGTATATTTTAAAGATATGATCAAATACCTTTTTGTTTTGACTAGTTCGCCGAAGGATTTCTATTGCGAACAGACCTTAGTGGCGATCGCATCTTTGCGCGATCATAATCCGGGCGCGTTCGTGACTCTTTTGACAGACGACAAGACGGCGGAAACTCTCACCGGTCCGCGGGCCGCCATCAAGGAAGCGGTTGATGAACTTAAGGTCTTGACCTTGGACGAAAAGTTCACGCCGATGCTCCGCTCTCGTTATTTGAAAACGGTGATGCGCAATGTCGTAGACGGAGATTTTCTTTACATGGATTCGGACATCGCGGTCGTGGGCGATCTTTCGATTCCAAAAGAATGGGAAGGCGGCATTTACGCCGTACTCGATTTCCACACGAATCTTTCAAAAGCGATCAACCGCAAGAAGGTTTTGAACAACGCGAAGAGGATGGGATTTTCGCCGATTCTGAACGACGAAATCTTTAACGGGGGCGTGATGTTTGCCGCCGATACGCCAGAAGCCCGCAAGTTCTTTGAAACGTGGCATGAACTGTGGCTTTATTGCGTTTCTAAAAATTTCCCGTATGACATGGCAAGCCTTGCCGAAACGAACTTCAAGTTCGGCTATATCACGCAGAAAATGCCGGGCGGTTGGAACTGCCAGCTCGCTTACGGCAACCGTTTTTTGCCGACGGCAAAGGTTTTGCACTTCTTCGGTTCCCGCATCGTGGATACATGCGGTCACAAGGTTCCGGAAAGCATGAACCTGTTCCTTCCGAAAATTTTGCGCAAGGATTTCTACACGAACTTGAAAAACCTTCCGGTGACGGTCAATGCCGACAAGAGCATTTCGATCAACGCTTATTATGACGATGTAATTTTGCATGCAAAGGAAGCGTTTGAGTACCAGACGAAAAAGGTCGGTGCCGCAGGCGCATACATCATTCGCAGTTACGCATTCGCCAAGTCACTCGCTTGGCTGTACAAGAAAATGCCGATTCTTGTAAAGCCTTTGGCGTTGCTCGGAAAGATCCTTGGATAGCTTATGAATCTACTTTTTAACTTAGTTGCTGTCCAACCGATTCACAGTGCCAAATTTCACGGTGGTGGAAGCTACGGCGAAGTAATCTTTTGGGCGCTAGTCAAACGCGGGGCAAAATTCTCTTGCGCCTATGACAGTCAAAAGTATTTGGCCCCGAAGATCGTAGAAGCTTGTGAAAAACACGGGATACCGTTGTACGATATTCAAAAGCGTTCTCCGCAGCAGATTATTGACGGAAATCAGATCGATACATTTTATACGCCGCTGTACTCGCTTGAAGCCAAGTGGCAGATTCAGGTAAAACGCTTTGTGTTTACGTGGCACGGCGTACGCGCCTTGGAACTGCAATACAGCCCGCTCGGAATTTCTTTTGCCAAAAAGTTCGGTCAAAAGATGGAAGCGCTTGTGCGTTACCGTGCAAGCTGGAAAAAGTATTTTTACAAGCCGAAGTATGCAGAACTCGCCGCAAGGATTGCGAAGGGTGAAGTCCAGACGATAACCGTGAGCGAACACAGCTGTGCATCGATCAAGGCGTTTTTCCCGGAACTCTTGGATAAGGAAATCCCTGTATTCTACAGTCCGATGACGGAAGTCGAAGGCAAGGGAAATCTGCCGGCTGGAGTTTTGCCGAAAAAGTTCTTTTTGCTCACCAGCGGCGCTCGTTGGGAAAAGAACAATTTGCGAGCCGTAAAAGCCTTTGATGATTTGATTTCGATTCAGCCGAATTTGGATATGAAGCTCGTGATGACGGGCGCGACAAATCCGCAGGTATATCTGAAAGAGGTAAAGAACCGTGACCGTTTTGTGCTGTTGAATTACGTGGAAACGGAAGAACTTGAACTTTTGCACGAGAACGCGTACGCGTTTGTTTTCCCTTCGCTGAATGAAGGCTTTGGCTATCCGCCGATGCAGTCGATGCGCTATGGCGTACCGGTTGCGGCAAGCGGTACCACGTCGATTCCGGAAGTATGCGGAGATGCGGCGATTTTCTTTGACCCGTATTCGGTAAGTGAAATAGAAAATCGCATGATTCAGCTGTTAGATCCTGAAATTTACAAGAAGTATTCGGAACGGGGGCTTGCCCGGTATGCGGAAGTGCATTGCCGTCAGAATGAAGATTTGGAAAAAACTATTGATTTTATTTTGAATCTATGAAAAAGATTTTAGAACTGTTGAAGAATCCGTTTATTCAGATTACGCTGTTTGCTTTTGTGCTTCAGACGTTTTTGTTCGCTGTCTTTTATATGTTGCCCGACCCGCTTGGACTTTCCATGACGGAAATGTTTTCGGGGAGAATGCTTTGGCAGTTTACGATGACTTACGGAGCGATCCTTGTTCTGTCGGCGCTGTTCGCATTTGCCAAGGCTCCACGTGCACTTTCGATCTTTTACGTTTTCTACTTCTTTTTTGCCATTGCCGATTATGAGGTCTTTCGTTTTACGCATCAGAGACTTTCGTATTCTTACTTGCGGACTTATTTTCATTTGTCGAATATTTCGGATGCAACGACCATTTCGACTCTCGGAGGCGAATCGGCTACGGTTTGGTTTTTGGGCGCGCTCTTTGCGATGGTGTCGGCTGCGGTCTTCTTTTGTGTGTATTGGACGAATCGCAAGTGCCGTTTGAAGAAAGCGGGCCAGCCGACCAAGCTTGTGTTTGCAAAGAAAATTCCGGTGACAATGCTCGTGTTGGGCCTTGTGCTTTCGGTGATTCCGTTGATTTTATTCTTGGCGGGAACGCGTGGCACGGTAACAGTCCCGCTGATTCACTTCCCGGTGGATATGCGTTTTACGCTTGGCAAGCATACGATTACGGCTCCGATTTTACATATTGCGGCAGAAGAATCGTTTGAATTTGTGCGGGATAATTACAAGATTACCGATGAACTCATGAAAGAATTGGATTCTTTTTTACCCGCGGATTTTGCGGAGAATCGTGTGAGCCTTGAATATCCGGGCTTCCGCAAGGCTTCTGCTGCTAAATTCAAGGCGACGCATCCGTACAACATCGTTTTTATTTTTGGGGAATCTTTCAAAGGCTGCATTTTCAATCAGATGCTCGAAGGGGATACTACCCTTGCTCCGAACATTTGGAAGTTGGCAAATGAAGGCGCGATTTGGTTCAAGAATGCGTTCAGCAGTGGATATCCGACGGTGCGCGGCACCATGTCAACGTACTTGGGCTTTCCTTCGCATCCGAACCGGGATTTGCCGAGTTTTTATGCGTCGAATCGTTTCAAGGGGTTTCCAGAATATTTGACCGATTATACCCGTGCTTATGTGACGATTTCGAATCCGATTTTTGACCATACGCTCCCGTTTGTGGAACGCTTTTTCGGGGATAATTGGCATGTTGTTCCAGAACCTAAAATTCACGGTACTATGGATAGCTTGGGGGCAAATCTTGCGATTGAAAATCTTGCAAAGATGCCGACCGACAAGAATTGGTTCCTGCTCTTTAACACGATTGCTTCGCATATTCCGTTCCAGAATTATCCAGACGCATTTGACGCAAAACCGGACGATGCGATGTACCGCTACCGCGCCGCTGTACGTTACACTGATCAGCAGTTGGGCCGTTTCTTTGAAGAACTTTCCAAACGCCCAGACTATGACAATACGGTGGTGATTTTGCTGGGCGATCACGATACGCCTGTGGATTCGTTGGACTACCGTGTTCCGCAACCACTTGGCGTTTCCGCTTCGCAGATTTTTATGTGTATCTTCTCGAAGGATACAAATTTGGTGAAAGGTTTGACGGTGCGTGAAGATGTCGCTGCCCAGCATGACATCGGCCCAACTGTGATGGATTTAGCCCAGGTGCGAGGCGCAAATCACTTTTGGGGCTATGACCTTTTGACGGATCAACGCCCCGAAAATCAACCGTCGATATTTCTTACGCAGAATGCCTATTACCTTGGATTCCGGGATTCTGTGATTGTCGGCGGGCTTGAAAATGAAGATGTCTTTGTCGGGAAAAAGGGAGTATACCGGGAGTCTTCCGATGCAACTGCAAAGGCGTGGAGAGAAAATGCGATTGGGGCAAGTAAAATAATCCGAACTTTGCTCCGAAACGACAAGATGATGCCGCCCGAGTAGGCTTGTGCGAAATCAGGTGGAAGAAGGTAAGAGCGTAAGCCCCCTCCCTTCGACCCGCAAATCCGTTACTTTGTCGGTGGTATTTCCCTTTTCAGGCTTGAAAAGGGGAATATTTGTATATTTTCACCATGGATACTCAAAAGTCGCTCATCGAAAGATTTTCCAATTGGTACATCCCTTTGATTTGCAAGCACCAGTATAAGGCGCTTGTTTTTTATATTCTGCTCGCCCTTCTGCTCGCATTCCCGATTCTCGTGTATCCGGGATTGAAGCTCGATGCGGACCTCGCTCATTTGCTCCCGGAAGAAACGCCGAGCGTGAAGGCGCTGAATGAATCTTATGAGAGATTCGGCAGTACCGACAAGTTCATGATCGCCATCCAGAGCGAAGACGTAGAACTCGTTGCTGCGTTGCAGGATTCCATTGCGGACTACATCCACAAAAACTGGGAAGGCGATTACGTTTCGACCCAAGTGGACAACGACAACCAGTTCTTTAAGGACAATGGTCTGCTGTACCTTCCGCTACACCACTTGGAATCTTTGCGCGACAATTTGGAAGATGTGCAACAGGAAATCGGCCGTAAAAATGGCCCGCTCGTGGTAGACCTTTTGGACGATAACGCTCCGGCAGAAAAGAAGGAACGCGTTTGGTTCGATGCGAGCATTCCGCAGGAACTTGGCCTTCCGGATGAAGCTTTGGGCGCTTTTGATACTTTCTTTAAAAAGGACACTTCCAAGTCCGAAGAAAAAAGTTCGGGCGAATGGAACGCAAAGTCCACTGTCCCGTCTCACTTGAAGAATCGCCTGATCGGCTCTCCGAATCCGGAAAACTTTGACGGCAAGATTCTCTTCAACGGCGTGGTGAATGCAAAGCTTTTGAAGCCTTCGACGGACTATGAATTTGTAACCCACATTCTTGCCCGTACCGATACGCTGTTGCAATACTTCAACGGAAAGCAGTATCCGGTGCCGACCCGCTTTACCGTGGAAGGGACCTATGAAGGATTGAAGGAAGTGGATGATGTTGCAAACGACAGTATCTTCTCCTTTGGCATCAGTCTTTTTTTGATCTTCTTCTTGACAGCGTTCTTCTTCCGCAGCGTGAAGGGACCGATTCTTGTGACGGCATCCGTGCTTTACGCTTGCGTTCCGACTCTGGCGTTTACGGCGATTTTCTATGGAAAGTTTAACCCGTTTACGGTGTTTGTCGCTTCGATCATTTTGGGTATCGGTATTGACTATTCCATCCATATTTTGGGGACGGCGCAAAAGCTTCTGCACAAGTATGCGACTCTCGAAGAGGTGCTGGAACACGCTCAAAAGAAGATGATCAAACCGTTCATTTTGGCAAGCTTTACGACGATTGCTGCGTTCCTTACGCTTCTCGCTTCGAGCTTCCGCGGTTTCTACGAATTTGGCATTGTCGCTTCGACGGGAGTGCTCTTTAGCATGCTGACGTCGGTGCTTGTGCTTCCGGTTTTTGTGAAGTGCATGGGCGGTATTCCGAAGGCTCCGAATAACAGCTTCCTTCCGAAGTCCTGGAGTGAACAGAAAATTTTCAAGTTCTTCAAGGTGGCGGCGATCATCGGCTTTGTGATTGGAGCGCTTTCGCTGTATTACTGCCAGTATGTGGATTTTGAACACAATCTGCGCAACCTGCGCCGCGTTTCTACGGAAAAGACGCAGAAAAAGAACAAGATTTCGACCAAGGTGACGACTGCTTCGGGTAAGGCAAAAACTTCGACACCTGCTGCCGTAATGGGAAGCAAGCCGGAACAGCTTGACAAGCTTTACGATACTTTGATGGTGCGCCTTCTCAAGGAAAAGGATCCGATGCTTGGAAGTTTCCTAACGCTCAAGACCTTTGTTCCGCCAAAGGATTCTCAGGAAGCGCGCCTTGAAATTATCGAAGAAATTCGAGACTTGGCCAATGCCCGCGTTTTTGACCATGCGACGGGCGAGGATTCTGTCAATATTGCAACGCTCCGTCAACTTGCCCAGGTTAAAGAATCCTTTGGCCCGGAAGATATCCCGGCGTGGACCTTGGATATTCTTCGTGAAAAGGACGGTTCTTACGGCAAGATCGGCTTTATCTACGGCGACTTCCCGAGCTGGGATGCGCATGCGTTGCACGACTTCCAGAACCGTTATGGACATTGGAATTTCGATGGCGAAAATCTGCGCACCTTCTCATCGCAGTTCATTCTTTCGGACGTGATCGAATCGGTAAAGGCGGACAGCTTTAAGCTTGCTGCAGCGATTGTCGTCGTCATCTTTGCCACGCTCGCGATTTCGTTCCGCAAGCCGAAGCTCTTTATTTCGGGCTGTATTTCGTTTGGCCTAGGATTCTTGATAACGCTTGGAGCTCTTGGCTTCTTGACGCATACGATTGAATTCGGCAAAATCAGCATTTACAACGTGATTGTGATTCCGATGACTCTCGGTATCGGTATCGATGCGACGATCCACTTTATTTCCGCTTGGATTTCGGATAAGAACTTGACTCTGCGTGCGCTTTTGGACAATACGGGCCGCAATGTGATGGCGAGTTCCACGACGACGATCGCGGGCTTTGTGGGCTTCCTCTTTACGACGCACCGCGGTTTGCAGGGAATTGGCCACTTGGCCTGTGTCGGCCTTGCAATATTCCTCGTAACGAGCGTCGTCTTTAGCATGTTCTTATGCGGAAGCTTGTTAAAGAAGGATTCGAAGTAGTTTTTTGAAAAGCAAAAAGGTTCTCGTTAGAGAACCTTTTTTAAGAATTTTATAAACATGACTCGCATGGAGTTTCCTGATTCAGTAAGTCATCGGTATACGGTCAAGCATACCTGTGGGAATTGACATTGGGGGTTCATACTTTTTTGAATAACCTCAATTCCGCAGTCAGTTTCCGGCATCACACTTTCGCCTCGCAACATCCAAAGGCTCATTGTTTAGAAACCAGTTTCGAGCGTGTAATCGGAGATTTTGATGAGCGTATCGATCAGAGCTTCCAAGCGTTTGACCTCGGCTGTTTTTTCTGCAGCGAGGTCTTTCTTTTGGTGCGTATCGCCTTCGGCAAAAAGGCCGTCGACATTTCCGGAGTTTAACGGATAACGATCGATTAAGCGGTAACCGTCAAAGCCGATGTCTGCCACTTTGGAATAGGCTCCGAGTGAAAGTCCACTGCCGTAGCCGCGCAAAAGATTGTGACCCATGGAAACGTTCGGGACAGCCAAACCGGCGAGTTCAAGAATCGTGACGCCGACGTCGATCTGTGCCGTGGTTGCGGTATCGATCGCCGGTTCTAGGCCTTTGCCGTGAATGACAAACGGAATCCAGGTGGCGTTCGAATAGGCGCTGCCGTTCATCGTGGAAACGTCATTTTCTCCTAGAGGAAATCCGTGGTCCGCCATGATGATGACATAAGTGTTCTTGTACCAGGGTTCGTTTTCGATCGAATGGATGAATCTAGCGAGCTGCCGGTCGGTGTAATGCATTGTCACTTTGATACGTTCCTGCAACGGGCGATTCTTTTCTTCATCCGTCATGCCGGCGGCAAAGTTGAACGGATAATGGTTCGAACGGCTCATGATCGTGGCGAGGAAAGGCTTATCTCCGGTGGCCAAGGAATCCCGGATAGCGGAAACGGTCTTGTCGAAGAAGCTCGAATCGTCTTCAAAGTTACGGTCGTAATGCTCTGCGGTGTACCATTTTGCCATCCACACGCCGAGATTATCCCAAGCAGGATCTGCTGCCGAGAAATAATGCGTCGTGTACCCGGAATCCGTGAGAACGGAGGCGAAGCTCGGCAAATTCACATGGGCAAGATCCGTCGCTTCGGCGAGTTTCGAATGGTGCGGTATACCGAGATGCGTCGAAAGGACGCCGCCGGTGGTCGGAAGCCCGCTCGCGTGCATACGCACCCAGGCGTGGGAATGTTTGGCGATGGAATCGAGGAAAGGCGTCGGGGAAGGTTCGTTCGGATTCATAAATCCGACGTTTAAGCCTCGGTGCGATTCTAGCAGGAAGAAAATAATATTCGGCTTTTCTGCACGGCGCGCCTTGAGCGCTTCACTTTCGGCGAGAGCTGTCTTTGGGATGCGGTACAGGGGAAGTTTTTGCCCGATTTCGGAGCTGTCAAATTCCCACAGGGAATCGCCTTGGACTTTCTGCCACAATTGTTGGTAAGCCTTCCCGAGAACGGCGACGTCCGTTGCATTTAAATGCTCGGATTTTTTCGCGGGAAACAGATCGTTGTAAACGAGAGTGACGACCGGGCGGAGCTTTGTCATGCGGGCGTTTCCCGTCCAAATCACGTAGACGAACAGGTGCGATGCGACGTAGAAAATGCACATTGCAATCAGCGGAATTTTTAACGAGCGATTTCCAAGGCCCTTACGAATCAAGCGGTAAAGCCCGTAGGTGGCAGGCAAGATCAGCGCAAGCACAAAGAACTGCAAGAACGGCACCGACAGATCATTGGCCACGTAATCGTAGAACATCACAATGGACGAAGTGTCCTTGTAAGTGTTTGCAAGTCCAAAGGAAAGGTGGCTTCCCAAAAAACGTTGCACCTCGTTGTCGAGAAGGGTCGTGAGCAAAATCGCGGAATGGAAAATCGTGTACAGAACCGTGCAAACGCGGTGCTTGTTTTTGGAAAGCTTCTTCAAAATCTTGGATTGGATATATCCAAAGAGAACCGTGAAAAGTGCAAAGACGAGAAGCGCTTTGCCGATCCACAAAAAGTCAAGACAGATGGCGTGGAAAATGTACCAGTCCGGTTTACTGACAAACGGGAATCCGTAGGGATTATTGCGGAACAAAAGCAGGAATCGCAAAAGGATATGCGAGCCCCAGAACGCAAGAGATATAAAGACCAGATTCTTCCACGGAGCAAACTCCGCCATTTTGCCGGTAACGGCAGATATAAACTTTTTCATTTCCTAAAAATATTAAAAAGGGTTCGTGAAAAATCAGAGATTTTGACGAGAGAGCATTTTTTGTTTCGAGGAGGAATGCTTATATTGGATGGAATAGGGTACTTGAATTTGGAGAAAGTCCGCATGATTTCGATTCTGTTTGTTTGCCATGGAAATATTTGCCGCAGTCCGATGGCGGAATTTGTAATGAAAAAGATTGTGGCTGATGCTGGACTCGATTATGAATTTTGCATTGAAAGTGCCGCGACAAGTGCAGAAGAAATCGGGAATCCGGTGTACCCGCCTGCCCGTAAAATGTTGCAAAAACATGGGATTTGCTCCGATGGAAAGACGGCTTGCCAGATGACGGCCAAGGATTTAGAAACTTTCGATTATGTCATTTTGATGGATGAAAATAATCTGCGCAATTTAAAATGGATTTTGGCGCGTTCACCCTTTGAAGATTTGAATATTTCAAAGGATCCATGGAAACGGCGGCTGCAAAAGGTCTCTCTGCTAATGGATTATACAGATAAACCTCGGGAAGTGGCCGATCCATGGTATACAGGCGATTTTCAAGCGACTTGGGACGATGTTTGGGAAGGCTGCTCAGGACTTTTGGAATTCCTGAAACCACATTTTTCAAAATGAGAGTATTTTAGAGAATACCATGGAATTTGAAAGATTAGAGACATTACCGATTTCGCGCAGTGACTTTAACAAGTTGGATGTTTTTCGAAAGGTTTCCTTCGAAAGCTTGGCCGGCTATTTGCTCGGCTGCCGGACTTTTGTGGCGGATCCGGGGACTGTTTTGATTGATCCCGACCATCTTGAACGCAATCTGATTGTGGTGCTCGATGGGTCTCTAGAAGCGCGTTCTGTCAACGGCAAGGGTCTTGTTTACAGTACGATCGAAGTAGGGCAGTGCGCTGGTGAAATGTCGGTGATCGATAATGTAAAGCCCAGTGCGCGTGTCGTGGCGAAGGAAAAGAGCCGAGTCTTGATGATTCCGGCAGATGTCGCCATGGCGATGCTCAATGCGTCGCATGATCTCTGTTTGAATTTTTTGCATATTCTGAGCAGCCGTGTGCGCAATAACAGCAATATGGTGGTGGAAGAAGAATTCCATATCCGTTGCATTGAAGAATCTTCCAAGGTGGATTCTTTGACGGGCTTGCACAATCGTCGTTGGCTTCAAGAAATGTACACGCGTGAAATGCATCGCAGCAACGCGGGCAACTATCCGCTGGCCGCTTTGATGATCGACATAGATTTTTTTAAAGATGTGAATGATACGTTTGGACATCTCGCCGGGGATCAGGTTCTGATTGCGGTGGCGCAGGTGATTGCGGACAATATGCGTCCGACGGATATGCCTGTGCGTTACGGTGGCGAAGAGTTCTCCATTTTTTTGCCGGAAGCGACGATTGAAAATGCTCGAATTGTGGGGGAACGTTTACGCAAAGGCGTGGAGTCCACTCCGATTCATCTGGATTCGGGCGAAGAAATCAAGGTGACTGTCAGTGTCGGGATTTCGGAACGCCGTAAGAATGACTCGGTTCAAGACTTGATCGATCGTTCGGATAAGGCGCTTTACCATGCAAAACAGAACGGTCGAAATCGTACCTGTTTGAACGTGGAAGACAATTCGCTTTTTCTTGTGTAATTCCAAAATTTATTTCGCCTGCGGATTTCTCTATTGATTCTCGGATTTCAGAAGGGGCGAAACTTTATCGGTTTTTTTGAAAATAAAGTTTTAGGATCTGCCGAGACGTCGTCCGCGGCGGCGGATGTTGCGGTCTCTGCGGACTTGTTCGCGTTCGACTGCGCGTTCAAGGCTCGGTTCGTATGTGCGGCCTTCCTTGTACGAGGTGTGCGAAAGTAAAAGGCGCGAAATTTTTCCGAGCTTTAAGCGTTCGAGAGTCTTTCGAATCCAGACGCGGTTCTCGGGGATATACCAAAAGAAGAAACGCTTCTGGTTTGCTTTTTGTTCGGGCGTCTTGGCGACGTAAAGAGGCTTTCCGTCCGGGTACATTTCCGCGTAATACAGCTCGGTCGCAATCGTCATCGGTGTCGGGGTAAAATCCTGAACCTGTTCAAGTTTAAAACCGAGCTGTTTCGTTTCGAGCGCAAGTTCTGCCATATCCTTTTCGGTGCAGCCAGGATGGCTCGAAATAAAGTATGGAATCAGTTGCTGACGCTTTCCGACGGCTGCGCTTTCCTTGTCAAAGAGTTCCTTGAACTTGTAAAAAAGGCTAAAGGACGGTTTGCGGATAAGGCTTAAGACCGCATCGGATGTATGTTCCGGCGCGACTTTCAAACGTCCGCTTACATGGTTGTGAATGAGCTGTTTTGCATATTCCATGTGATCCTGTTGCAGACTCTTGTCGGTCGTTTCTTGCAAAATCAAATCGTAGCGGACGCCGCTTCCAATGAAGAGATGCTTGACTTTGGGATTCTTTGCGACTTCTTTGTAAAGCTCCGTCAGGTCATGGTGACGCGTATTCATGTTGTCGCAAATACGCGGGAACACGCAACTCGGGCGGGCGCATTTTTCGCAACGGGAACGATCCTTGCCGCGCATCTTGTACATGTTCGCACTGGGACCGCCGAGGTCCGAAATCGTGCCTGCAAAGCCCGGCATGTTTGTCACAATTTCCACTTCGCGGAGAATGCTTTCCCGGGAACGGCTTGCGATGAATTTGCCCTGATGCGCATTGATGGCGCAGAAGCTGCAACCGCCAAAGCATCCGCGATGCGTGTTGATCGAGAACTTGATCATTTCGAAGGCGGGAACCGGGCCTCGCTTTTTGTATCGCGGATGCGGAGCTCTCATGTACGGGTATTCGTAGCTTTCGTCGAGTTCACCGTATTCAAGAGGCGGGTAAGGCGGGTTGATGACAATTGTCTGTTCGCCGGTATCTTGCAGAATGCGGCGTGCGTGGATGCGGTTTGTTTCAATTTCCGTTTTGCGGTAGGCGTCGAACTGGGTGCGCTTGTTTTTTAAGCATTCTTCATAGCTCGGCAGCACCAGATCCTGCATGTCGCGGTTCTTGGGAACGCGACCTTTGGGGGCGAGGTACGCTGTCTGCGGAATGGAGTTCATGTTTGAAAACGGCACGCCTTTCTTGAGCAGATGGAGCAGAGCCTTCATCGGTTTTTCGCCCATGCCGTAAAGCAGCAAGTCCGCCTGTGTCGTGGCGAGAATCGAGGGAAAAAGTTTGTCGTCCCAGTAGTCGTAATGGCTAATGCGGCGTAGGCTCGATTCAAGCCCTCCGATGACCACAGGAACGTCCGGGTAGAGCTTTTTAAGAATTTTTGCGTAAACGGTAGTGGCTCGGTCTGGGCGGAATCCCGCTTTGCCACCGGGGGTAAAGGCGTCATCGCTACGGAGACGTTTAGCCGCGGTGTAATGGTTCACCATGCTGTCCATGCCGCTTGAAATGGCAAAGAATAGGCGCGGCTTTCCGAGCTTTTTGAAGTCTCTTAAATCGTCCCGCCAGTTGGGTTGGGGGAGTATTGCTACACGATAGCCTTCGTTTTCAATGAGGCGAGCCATAACGGCGTGGCCAAAAGAAGGATGGTCGACGTAGGCATCTGCGGAAATGACGATGACATCGACAAAATCCCAGCCACGCGCATCCAAGTCCTCTTTGGAAATTGGCAAAAAATCATGAGCATCCATAAGAGTAAAGATAGAAAAAAGCTATACTTGTTCAAAACTCATTTTTACAAGGACACATTATGAGCCGTTTGACTGAATCGAATGAATGGAAGGCCCTCGAAGCGAAAGCTCAAGAAGCCAAGAAGTGGAACATGCGCGAAATGTTCGCGAAAGACGCAAAGCGTGCTGAAAAGTTCAGCGCAGAAGCTTGCGGCATTTTCCTCGACTACTCCAAGAACTTGATTGATGACGAAACGATGGCGAAGCTCCAGGACCTCCTGAAGAGCGCTAAGTTCGAAGAAATCCGCGCTAAGTATTTTGGTGGCGAAAAGATCAATACCACGGAAAAGCGCGCAGTGCTCCACACCGCTCTCCGTTACAAGGGCAATGAGCCGATTTGCGTTGACGGTAAAGATGTGATGCCGGAAGTTCGCGCTGTGCTCAAGCACATGGAAGAATTCACGAAGCTCGTCCGTACTGGTAAGTGGAAGGGCCATACGGGCAAGTCCATCAAGTACGTGGTGAACATCGGTATCGGCGGTTCTGACCTCGGTCCGGTGATGGTGACCGAAGCTTTGAAGCCGTATGCCGACAAGCCGGCTGAAGGCGAATATTCCCCGACCGTTTATTTTGTTTCGAATATCGACGGCACGCACATGGCGGAAACCTTGAAGAAGGTCAACCTCGAAGAAACCCTCTTCATCGTGGCTTCCAAGACGTTCACGACTCTCGAAACCATGACGAACGCCCAGACGGCAAAGGCCGCTGTTCTCAAAGCGTTTAACGGTGATGAAAAGTCCATTGCAAAACATTTTGTGGCTCTTTCCACCAATACCGAAGCGGTTGCCGCATTTGGCATTGACACCGCCAACATGTTTGAATTCTGGAATTGGGTTGGCGGTCGTTACTCCCTGTGGTCTGCAATCGGTCTTTCGATCGCTCTCCGCATCGGCTTCGAGAACTACATGAAGCTCCACCAGGGCGCTTATGAAATGGATCAGCATTTCAAGACCGCTCCGGCAGACAAGAACCTTCCGGTGATCCTCGCTCTCATCGGCGTCTGGTACAACAACTTCTTTGGCGCTTCGAGCTATGCCATGCTCCCGTACGACCAGTATCTGCACCGCTTGACCGCTTACTTCCAGCAGGCAGACATGGAATCCAACGGCAAGACCGTGGATCGCGATTCCAAGCGCGTTGACTATCAGACAGGCCCGATTCTCTGGGGCGAACCGGGTACGAACGGCCAGCACGCCTTCTACCAGCTCATTCACCAGGGCACCAAGATGATTCCGTGTGACTTCATCGCTCCGGCAAACAGCCACAACAAGGTCGGCGATCATCACCAGAAGCTCCTCTCGAACTTCTTTGCTCAGCCGGAAGCCTTGATGAACGGTAAGACCCTCGCCGAAGCAACGGAAGAACTCCGCAAGGACGGCAAGAGCGAAGAAGAAATCGCATTCCTCGCTCCGCATAAGGTGTTCGAAGGCAACAAGCCCACGAACTCCATCATGATGGACTACGTTTCTCCGGAACGTCTCGGCGCTCTCATTGCCATGTACGAACACAAGATCTTCACTCAGGGCGTGATCTGGAACATCAACAGCTACGACCAGTGGGGTGTTGAACTCGGCAAGCAGCTCGCGAAGAAGATCCTTCCGGAACTTGCCAAGGCCGACGCAGAACTGAAGCACGATAGCTCCACGAACGCTCTCATCAAGTGGTTCAAGAAGCACCAGAAGTAAGCCGGTGCCGCAGGGTAAACCACCCCGCACCTAAAAATTAAAAAGGCCGCGACAATCAAGTCGCGGTCTTTTAGCATTAGCACAAAAATAGTATATATTATCTGTTATACCAAGGATTTATAAGTCTATATGGAACTTTATCACGGTAGTAACATAGTGGTTTCCGTTCCCGAAATCAGAACTCCGTCTCACCGACTTGATTTCGGCACAGGATTTTACACAACCACGAGTTTTGACCAAGCCAAGCGCTGGTCGATTAGTAAAGCGAAGTTAGAAAAGAAAGGCTCTGCAACGGTTTCTGTTTTCACTGTTCCTGACGATTTTCTTCAAAACAAAAATCTAGATATTCTTGATTTCAAAAAAGCTGATGAGCAATGGCTTGACTTTGTTATCGCGAACAGGACGGACAAAGACTTCATTTATGAGCACGACATCGTGAAAGGAGCCGTTGCCAACGATAGGGTTTTTGCCAGTCTTAACGCTTTTGAATCCGGCTTCATGGACAAGCCCACCTTACTAAAAGAACTTAGCACCTGGGTCTATGTGGACCAAATCCTGTTTCATACAGAAAAGGCCCTTCAAATCCTTAAATTCTCGAGGGCAGAACAGGTATGATTCCCGAAATTACACAAAAAAATGTCCGACTTTTTATTCCGTATAAAGTCGCAAAAATCTGCGACGAATTATGTCGGCAAGACCACTTGACTGCTTCAGAGGCTATTCTTAAATTCTACAAAAGCAACTTAAGTCGCCTACTCGGTCAAGAAGATACAAAACTTTGGCAGCTAGGTTGGGTTGCTTTATTTGACATGTATAAGGAAGAAGCGCATGAACACTGAGGACTTGGCATTTTGGCTCTCTTGGTGCATAGAAGAATACGCATCTAACAAAGGCAAACAAGCCTCTGACATCGCCCAGTTTTTTGAAAAAACTGGTACACTTCAATACCTTTCCGAAAATGCAGAAATTCTGCACACACAAGGAAAGTCTTTTATATTTGACTGCATAGAAAAATTTTTGCAGAACAATCATTAAATTCTAAAATTTATACCCCAACGCAGCATATCCCTTCTTGCGCTTGGCGAGCATACGCATGAGTACAGGAACATCAACATCTGCGTAGTCATGGTGTTCGAAGCCCAACCCGACGAACTCCATCATGATGGACTACGTTTCTCCGGAACGTCTCGGCGCTCTCATTGCCATGTACGAACACAAAATCTTCACTCAGGGCGTGATCTGGAACATCAACAGCTACGACCAGTGGGGTATTGAACTTGGCAAGCAGCTCGCGAAGAAGATCCTTCCGGAACTTGCCAAGGCCGACGCTGAACTGAAGCATGATAGCTCCACGAACGCTCTCATCAAGTGGTTCAAGAAGCACCAGGCTTAGGTGACGCGCGTAGCGTGTCATTCCCCATGCGGGGACCATGCGCACTAAGGCAACAAGTTGCCAAGTGCTGTCCGCCCTGAACGAACGCCGTAAGGCGTGAAGTCGAAGGATCCAGCCCATATAAAACAACCCGTCCGTTTTTTCCGGGCGGGTGTTTTTCTAGGAACAAAATTCTACTTAAGGCTGGTACTTCTCCCGCTTTTCGCGGAGGGACTGAATTTCCGCCTGGACTCGCAATGCAGCCTCATGAACTTCAGCATAGATTTTATCTGAAGACCAATTCTTTGTCCTCTCATAATGAGCTTCACGGATTTTATGAATATCCTCTACAGTAAAGTCTTTCGAGATTTCTATTTTTTCCATAAACGATACTCCTCGTCTTCCTGATGTTCAATAAGGACCGTGGGCTGCACAATTTCTATCGGCTTATATCCTTCAAGATTCGTAATTGCACGAATTCCACGAATCGTTTTAATGTTGACCATATGCTTAAAGTTCCATGAGATAACACAATCGCATTCCGCTAAAACAGCAGAAGCAATATGTTTGCAATCATCAATACTTTTGGCAGTAAGAATCCCCATTTCAACAATTCTATTTGCCAACCTAGATAAATCTTGATGCTGCGGCAATACCTCGTAGGATATTTCGCCTAGACGTTCGAGAAGAAGTGAACGTGGAACATTTGCCACAGGGCCTGCGTATCCCGCATGCGTTCGGGAGCATCTTCCTGATGCAGGTAACTGATTACAGAAGTGTCAAGATAGACCTTCAATTTTTTCTGATTGTCATTAGACATAGTATCTCCTTAAAAAGAAAAAAACACTTGATTTTTTTTCAAGTGTTCAGGAGACGATTTCTAACGCTCGGAAGGAAACATAGAAAGCACCCATTTATTTGAAAAGGGCGCTTTAGTAAAAGGTTTGTAATTTATTTGTAATAACTCTCTTCAAATACTTTTGTTTCCATTTTTGGAAATAATCAACATCATTCTTGTCCCGCCACAAATATACATTCTAGCAATGACAAATTATGTCATCTTAAACTTGTCAACAACCATTTGACGGAACAGAGCCATTTCAACTTATGTTCGTTAAAAATGCTATGTTTTACACGTTTTTAATCCTAAAAAAGTGTATTTTTACACGTTTTTATCGTTTTTCCGTGTATTTTGCCTTTTGGCTTATTATATTTAGGATATGCAAAGATTTGCACTGAAACAGCTTCTTGAATGGAAAAACTCGACACGACGCAAGCCCCTTGTTCTCAAGGGGGCAAGGCAGGTGGGCAAGACATGGCTCATGAAGGAATTCGGAAGACTACATTATCAAAAAACGTTCTACTTCAGCTTTGATCGGGATGCTTCACTTGCAAATCTTTTCAAGACGACAAAAGACCCAATCCGCCTGCTGGAACAGCTGGGGGCAATCCTGGGCGACAAGATATTGCCTGGCGAACACCTGGTTATCCTTGACGAAATACAAGAATGTCCCGAAGCCCTCAACGCGCTTAAATACTTCAACGAAGAAGCGAACGAATTCCACGTGATGGCGGCAGGGAGCCTTTTGGGAACTTTGCTAGCAAGTCCTCATGGGTACCCCGTCGGCAAGGTCAACCTGCAGAAAATCAACCCCATGACTTTTGGTGAGTTTCTTGAAGCTGTTCAGCCATCCTTGGCGAATTACCTGGATTCGGCAAGTGATTTCACACAAATTCCCGAGATACAGCACCGCAAGCTTATTGAATGCTACCGTAACTACCTGATTGTAGGCGGAATGCCAGACTGCGTTGCCGCGTGGGTAAACGAAAAGGACTGCCGGCAAGTTCAGTTAATTCAAAAGGAACTTTTATCCCTTTACGAAAATGATGTTTCCAAATACCACGGCAAGGTAAATGCAGGTCGAATACTCATGGTGTTCCGAAATGTCGCTACGCAACTTTCCAAGGAAAACGAAAAGTTTATTTACGGATGTGTGAAGCCCGGAGCCAGAGCCAGGGAATTTGAAGAAGCCATCGAGTGGCTCACGTCCGCAGGCCTTATCAACCGGGTGTACAACGTGTCCAAGCCCGAGCACCCGCTCAATATTTTTGAGCAAATCAATGCGTTCAAACTGTTTTTCTTCGATACAGGACTGTTGAAATGCCTTTCTGGTACAAGCAACCAGTCAATCATCCTTGATGAGGCTTTTCAGTTCAAGGGGCCGCTGGCAGAAAACTTTGTCTTGCAACAGTTGCTGAGCGTCCTGGGCGAGAATCTGCATTATTACGCTCCCATGCAAAATTACGAAGTCGATTTTTTGCTACAGGAAGGTTCAGATATCATCCCTATAGAATGCAAGGGCGGAGAAAACGTAGCTTCGGCTAGTTTCAAGCGATTCATTAGGGAAAAAAATCCAACTCGTGCATTTCGTTTTTCGCAGCTGCCGTACAAGGTGCAAGACATCATGACCAACATTCCGCTGTACCTTGCAGACAGGGCCGTGCTGCTAAGCGCAGAGGACAGCCATTGACATATCGCTGATCCAAACCCTAATTGTCATTCTATTTCAGAAACTGATTTTCGAACTCATGCTAGAAATGCAATAGAAAGTACAAAAGAACATTGGGATCATCTATAAGTTTAGAACAAATTAACAAGAATATTATCGATCCAGTCAAATTTGCATTTGACAAAGCGCTGTATGGACTTTCTTGCCTTTATTGATATTTTGCGAAATAACCGAACCACTCAAAAGTATTTTTGAAATATCCAAAGAGGGTATTTTTTACAGATTGAAAAGTTTGAAATTCTATGTGACGCAAAAAGAATTCAATGAAAAACATTCGCAAATGTCTTTGTTTTAAATTGGGGTGCAAGATGGACGCAAAAACAAGATACACAAAATTGGTGGAAGATGTCAAAAATGAAATTGCCAAGGATAGGGCAAAATTCGACCGCATTAAGGAACGAAATCGGCATCAGGAATAATACAAGGAACTTTGGGAAAAGGTAAATATTGACGAAGTGGTTGAGAAATTTGCTCCCAATTCGGAACCCGTTATCAACGACAATGGTAAAATAATCTTTAGGACGCCTGGCAGCAACATTCAGGTAGTTTGCGAAGCGACCATCGGATCTCTTCGTATTCAGGATTTGAATATAAAAAGTCGAAGAAAATCTTATCTTGATCTTGATGGGAAACGCCCTCTCAATATCGTAGAAAATGGCAAAATACGTGGTCGAACTAACAAAGAATATGAACTTGCAACTCATTTTAGAATCAAAAAGCTGAAGGAACTTTAACCAAGGAGTAAGCTATGAACGAAATGGAAGATACGACCGTATTGTATATGGAAATAGCAAAAGATGCCATTGGGCAAGAATACCTCGATTCAGGAGCCGATGTAGAAGCTGAGGAGGAAACTGAACATTACGCTACAATGACTTTGTCTGCCAAGGAATATTATTCTATCGATGAACTTCTTCTTTCCATGATAAAGCCCTGTGATGTTTTCATAGATGCAGGAGAATCGTCTACCATGGAGGCGAGGCGTGTTCAAAAGGCAAAGGAAATGACCATCGCTTTTGCAAAAAATCATCCCGAAACCAAAACGGCTTGTGATAAAATGATAAAGATGTTTGATATTGCGCTGAAGTATAATCGTGATATTGATTTCGCCTAGGAAGGTATCCATGAAGCTGGATAAATATACCCTTGTTGCAGATTTGGAAAATTTTCTGACAAAATATTCTGGGTTTGTAATTTGTCAACTTCATGCTCCTTAATACACAAATACACACAACAAAAGGAGAAACATGCCCAAACAGACTCTCGTATTCGAAAGCCCCGTCCAGCTTTCGGTGCAAAATTTCATGCTCAAAATCGCCTACAAGGACGATCCCAACAACGTCACCCTCAGAGCTATCGAGGATATCGCCATCATCCTCATCGACAATCATTCGGCATCGCTCACCACGCCGCTCATCGGCAAACTGGCAGAGCAGAATGTCGCCGTCGTATTCTGCAACGAAAAGCATATGCCGTCATCCATGCTCATGAACCTGGACGCAAACACCCTGCAAGAGAAATACTTCCGCCTGCAACTGGACGCACCCCTACCGCTAAAAAAGCAGATGTGGAAAAATGTCGTGGAGGCAAAAATCAAGAACCAGGCGCTGCACCTAAAGTCCCTTGGCAAAAAACACGACAAGCTCCTGAAATACGCCACTGGAGTCCTTAGCGGGGACTCCAGCAACCGTGAAGGACTTGCCGCGCAATGCTACTGGAGGGAACTTTTCGGCAAAGAGTTCATCCGCGACAGGTTCGGCGAGCATCCCAACGACTTTTTGAATTACGGCTACACGCTCCTGCGAGCCGCAACGGCACGCGCCCTAATGGCAAGTGGGCTACTGCCCTCCCTCGGCATTTTCCACCGGAACTATTACGACGCATTCCCACTGGCAGACGACATTATGGAGCCCTACCGCCCCTTCATCGATCAGATTGCGTACAAATTACACGCGACCAAAAAGAAAAAGTTGGACAAGGAAGTCAAGGCATCTTTTCTGGAGCTGTTCTACACCAACATTCCCTTCGGGGAACAGATGGTGCAGCTCGGAACATGCCTCACTTACACCACCGCCTCCGTCGCTAAATTTTTTATGGGCGAAACAAAGAACATCGCCTATCCGAGGGTGTCATGTGGGTCGTAGCGATTTTTGATTTTCCAAGGCACTGCAAAAGTGGGCGCCAAAACATGAATCGGTTTGTGGTCGCACTTGAAAAGGAGGGATTCAGCAGAGTCCAGCGTGGAATGTACGTCCGCTATTGCTCCACTGCGGACAACGGCAGGACGCACCGACGACGAATCGCCAATTTAATCGAACCCCGCTCCACGGTCTGCCTACTGAGCGTCACTGACAGGGAATTCCTGGAAATCTACAGCCATTTCGGCAGCACCAGGGCTCCGAAAAAATGGCCCAAAAGTCAAGATTCCATCCAATTTTTCTGATTTTTTTCAACGTCAAACCGCTGGTGAACCCGCATAAAATAAGGTATATTCAAAAGTAGGTCTTATAAGGGCTCTTTACGAGATGAGGTAAAACTTTGGGTTATGGGCACAGCAAATCGTATTGGAATTCAAAAACCATTGGCGCGGAAAGCTTTACACATTTTGGTACTTTGATTGAAAGCGAATTTGGACGAAAATTTTTACAAACGTATTTGTCTGGACCGTTAAAGGAATGGGAGGACATGATAAAGCTTGGTGCGGACAAGGCTCCCGATGTTGATGAATCACTTAAAAAACATTAAATGGCTACAATAAAACATCCGGCGGCAAATCGAGTTTTTCGAATGCGGTTTTGAATTTTTCGAACCCCTCTTTGGCCAGTTGGAATAGCTCATTCTCACTAATCCCCTTTTTTAAAACGAGGGTGTCTTTGTTGCCGGGATAATCAAGGCATAGACGTCCCGTAGGTTCTAATGTAAAAACTTGCGCTTTTTCCTTTTCAAAGTAGTTTCCAAAGAAAACCATAATCAACCTCCGTTTTCCATAAAATACCATTTTTCCTCCTAGCCGTGGTCGCCCGCCGGGCGACATTTCGCATTTTCATCCACAGACCAGCCTCTCTGCATTTTCGAGAGACTGCATGAACAGGCTCGCATATTACAAAATTTAAGGCAATTCGAGTGTAAGAACCTTTTTTACTTCTCCGTTCTCATTCATATTTTGAACGGTGAATTTGCCAAGCCCAATCAGGTCCATCCCGATTAGAACGAAATCATCTGGAAGAGGTGGAGAAGTCACTGCGATTTTTTGAAACCGAATGTTTCCAATCGCAATATCTACAATATGCTTGTTTGATGCTGTCGATCCGTTTGCCGTATGGTTTGTCGTTGTTCCTACGGCGGACAAGTTCAACGTTTTAGCTATAGTTGGCGAAATGCACGAAAGCGTTGCCCCGGTGTCCCAAATGGCTTTTGCGTGGCAGCTATTGCCTGTCAGCGGGTCGTACACCAAACACGGCGAGCAAAGCAGGTTCGTATCAAGATTGTCTTATAAGGGCTCTTTACGAGATGAGGTAAAACTTATAGCAAAAAACGGCCGAAAAACGCAAAAACACTTGACAATGTTTTTTTTTTTTTGTTTACATTTGTGTAAAAAATCTTAAAAATGGAGCTCTCAAATGAAACGCAATGCGTCAAAACGATTAGTTGCTGGTGTTTGTTCTGGAATTGCAGGGAAAAAAACACTTTTTTTATGGGTGCTTCGTGTTGTCTTATAAGGGCTCTTTACGAGATGAGGTAAAACTTTAATATGGGGCTTAGTTTTTTGTACCCAGTTTAAGAATACTTTTATCATGTAATTTTATATGCCCGAAAACATATAAGTGTTTTGGGGCTATTGGAGTTATTTACCCAGTGATAGGAGTATTTATCACTTGGTATTTTTATGCCCTTTTTTGGGTGTTGATAGGATGAAAATCACATGAAAATAATTAACTTAGGCATTCTGGCTCACGTTGACGCAGGAAAGACAACATTAACGGAAAGTTTATTGTATACCAGTGGTGCAATTGCAGAACTAGGGAGCGTAGATGAAGGCACAACAAGGACAGATACAATGAATTTGGAGCGTCAAAGGGGAATCACTATCCAGACAGCAGTGACATCTTTTCAGTGGGAGGATGTAAAAGTCAACATTATAGATACGCCAGGCCATATGGATTTTTTGGCGGAAGTATACCGTTCTTTATCCGTATTAGACGGAGCAGTATTATTAGTTTCTGCAAAGGATGGCATACAGGCACAGACCCGTATACTGTTTCATGCACTACAGATAATGAAGATTCCGACAATTTTTTTCATCAATAAAATTGACCAAGAGGGGATTGATTTGCCAATGGTATATCGGGAAATGAAAGCAAAGCTTTCTTCGGAAATTATAGTGAAGCAAAAGGTTGGGCAGCATCCCCATATAAATGTAACGGACAATGACGATATGGAACAGTGGGATGCGGTAATTATGGGAAACGATGAACTATTAGAGAAATATATGTCAGGGAAACCGTTTAAAATGTCAGAACTGGAACAGGAAGAAAACAGGAGATTCCAAAACGGAACGTTATTTCCCGTTTATCACGGAAGCGCTAAAAACAATCTGGGGATTCGGCAGCTTATAGAAGTAATTGCCAGTAAATTTTATTCATCAACGCCTGAAGGTCAATCTGAACTATGCGGGCAGGTTTTTAAGATTGAATATTCAGAGAAAAGGCGGCGTTTTGTTTATGTGCGTATATATAGCGGAACATTGCATTTGAGGGATGTTATTAGAATATCTGAAAAAGAGAAAATAAAAATCACAGAGATGTATGTTCCGACAAACGGTGAATTATATTCATCCGATACAGCCTGCTCTGGTGATATTGTAATTTTACCAAATGATGTTTTGCAGCTAAACAGTATTTTGGGGAACGAAATACTGTTGCCGCAGAGAAAATTTATTGAAAATCCTCTCCCTATGCTCCAAACAACGATTGCAGTAAAGAAACCTGAACAGCGGGAAATATTGCTTGGGGCACTTACAGAAATTTCAGATGGCGACCCTCTTTTAAAATATTATGTGGATACTACAACGCATGAGATTATACTTTCTTTTTTGGGGAATTTGCAGATGGAAGTCATTTGTGCCATCCTTGAGGAAAAATATCATGTGGAGGCAGAAATAAAAGAGCCTACTGTTATATATATGGAAAGACCGCTTAGAAAAGCAGAATATACCATCCACATAGAAGTCCCGCCAAATCCTTTCTGGGCTTCTGTCGGGTTGTCCATAGAGCCGCTCCCTATTGGAAGCGGAGTGCAGTATGAAAGCAGAGTTTCACTTGGATATTTAAATCAATCGTTCCAAAATGCGGTTATGGAGGGGGTTCTTTATGGCTGCGAGCAGGGGCTGTATGGATGGAAAGTGACAGACTGTAAAATCTGTTTTGAATATGGATTGTATTATAGTCCTGTAAGTACCCCCGCAGACTTTCGGCTGCTTTCCCCTATCGTATTGGAGCAGGCTTTAAAAAAAGCAGGGACAGAACTATTAGAGCCATATCTCCACTTTGAAATTTATGCACCGCAGGAATATCTCTCACGGGCGTATCATGATGCTCCAAGGTATTGTGCAGATATTGTAAGTACTCAGATAAAGAATGACGAGGTCATTCTGAAAGGAGAAATCCCTGCTAGATGTATTCAAGAATACAGGAACGATTTAACTTATTTCACAAATGGGCAGGGAGTCTGCTTGACAGAGTTAAAAGGATACCAGCCAGCTATTGGTAAATTTATTTGCCAACCCCGCCGCCCGAATAGCCGTATAGATAAGGTTCGGCATATGTTCCACAAGTTAGCTTAACAGCTTGCAAAAGTCATATAAAATGAGATTTGAAAGGAGAATGTGACTTCATGTTTGCTAAAAATTCAAAGGCATATTCTGTCTACCTGCTGATCCGATTTGTCTTTTCCCTGGCGGTTTCTATGTCCACAGTGCTTTCCATCGTGTACCACCTGGAGGTGGTGCAGCTGGATGCTTTCCAGCTTGTCCTGGTAGGGACGGTTCTGGAGACCTCCTGCTTTCTGTTCGAGATACCCACCGGTGTGGTGGCGGATTTGTATAGCCGTCGGCGCTCGGTGCTGATTGGAATGTTCCTCTACGGCCTGGGCTTTCTGATGGAGGGTGCGCTACCGTGGTTCGCGCCGGTTCTGCTGGCCCAGGTTGTCTGGGGTTGCGGTGATACCTTCATCACCGGCGCTCTGGAGGCGTGGATTGCCTCGGAGGAAGAGGACAAACCCATAGACAAGGTGTTCCTGCGGGGCAGTCAAATGGGGCAAATCGGCGGCGTTCTGGGCGTGGTGCTGGGCACACTGCTGGGAAACATAAACCTGCAAATGCCTGTCATCTTGGGGGGCAGTTTGTGCTTGTTGTTGGGGCTGGTGTTGGTTCGCATCATGCCAGAAACCAACTTCTCCCCTGCTATTGAGGAACGGCAGGGCTTGCTTAAAGACTTTGTCTGCCTGTTCAAGCTCAACCTGGGCTTTGTGAAAGGCTCACCTGTGTTGCTGGCGCTCTTAGCAATCACACTATGCGGGGGACTTGCCAGTGAAGGCTTTGACCGGCTCTCCACCGCTCATTTTCTGGATGACACGGTAATACCCGTTATCGGGCCGCTGAACAGCGTCACTTGGTTCGGTGTTATCAGTCTTATCGGCAGCGGCTTAGGTATTCTGGCTTCTCAGTTGCTCATCGCCCGCATGGAGAAAAAAGGGACTGTCAGCCGAACCAGTGTGGTCATGTCCACCAGCGCCGGGTATATCCTGTGCCTGGTTCTCTTCGCGGTGGGGCGGAGCTTTTGGTTCATGTTGTTGGTGTTCCTGCTGGCGGGGCTTATGCGCACCATCAAGGAGCCTGTGCTGGCCGCCTGGATGAACGACCATGTGGATGAGAAAATGCGCGCCACAGTCTTTTCCACCAGCGGACAGCTGGACTCTTTCGGGCAGATCATCGGCGGGCCTATTGTGGGGCTGGTAGCCCAGCAGGTGTCCATACCCTGGGGGCTGGTCTGTACCGCTTTCCTGCTGTTGCCCGCGCTGTTCTTAGTGCCGGTGGCGGGAAAGAAGCGGGATTGATATGGCATAGTTAAGTTTACTGACGAGCGGGAGATTACTTCCGCTCGTCTTCATTTAGTAGCGCAAAATTTGAGGACTCTTTATTTCCTTATTCGGTATAGCGGAGGCGGCTGTCAATTCGACATAATTTTCTTGTGATACTTTACCGTACATGAGCATTTGTTTCGTATTTGAAAGAACAAACTCACCAAATAAAAAAAACGATATTCGGGTGGGTTATTTTGTTATACCCTAAATTACCCTCTGAGTAAGCACGACCTTAAAGACTTAAAGGAACGGTGCAACGAGCAGAGCTGGGAACAGGGCTTGCGTCTTATAAGGGCTCTTTACGAGATGAGGTAAAACGCAGGTCTTTTTGAAGGTTCTAATGGTCTTGGACTTCTACAGGAAGTATGTGCAGGTTATGTTGGACATGCTATTGCAGCCAAGTTTAAGACCTACTTTGCCCAGCACGGTACCGGTCTTGATGCAAAGGCAATTATGACATCCAAGGATTTCAAGAAGGACTACGAAAAGAAGATTAAGGCTCTTTGCTAGAAGTCCAAGATTGAAGGTCTTATAAGGGCTCTTTACGAGATGAGGTAAAACTAACCTATATTCGGATACGGAGGTTTGATTGTGGCTGAACAGAATTTTCCCTGGAGGAACATATGATTACACCGCAGCAAGCACTTGAAATCTTCAAAAAGCGTTTCCCTAAAACGCGTGTTCTATGGATTCGTGAGCATAGTGATTTCTATTCCTTCGAAAGGCGTTCCGAAGACGGTCACTCGTATATTACAGGCGGAATCCCTGTTGTAGATAAAAAAGACGGAAGCATGTACGGTGTACACATTGTCAAAGACCGTGAAGCACTCAACAATTATAAAAAGATTGACATCTAATCTACAGCAAACTTAAGTCTTATAAGGGCTCTTTACGAGATGAGGTAAAACTTATGGAACTTGTAGAAAACATAAAGGAAAAATTTTCATTTTACAAGGAAAATGACACGGACAAGATGTATCGCGTCGATTTTCCGGATATGGACGGTTGGCTAGCTGTTTCATTTGACAAAAAAAAAGTTCTATTTCTCTATAAGGATTATCCCCAGAATTTTTCGAAGGAAGAAAAGGCTATCTTTGAAAAAGAAGAACCTTTCTGGGCCTCATTTTTTAATAACGGTCGATAATCATTTTACATCACCATCGATACCTTTCATCTGACTTTCGGGACGAGTGTTAATAAATCCCATCATTTTTTGAAATTCATAGTTATTCGCTATAGTTTCTATATTCGCCAGATACGCTTGCTGTTCTAATTTAATACCATAAGTGCTCATTGTTTTTTGACAACCAAAACGTTCCTTTAAGAAACGATCTGAAATTGTAAATGTCTTAAAGCCATTATTCTCCGGTATACGTCTTTGCAACTCCAAATACTCTACGATACCGCTCCTTTTTCTAACAATGGCTGCGTGTCGGCCTGTAAAGAAATAATACTCCTTTGTCTTATAAGGGCTCTTTACGAGATGAGGTAAAACTAAAAATCAGTAGTTGTCGCCGAGGAACTCCTCGAACCTTTTGTCTCGGAATTCCCAGTCAATTTTTATGCTGTCTCGATTTTGATTGTGACGATTGTAAGACATAGCATGAAGACGGAAAAGGTCCGGGTCCAAGAAATCCTTGAGGTCCGGTTTAAGCTTGACAGGATTTTTTCTGACGCGCTCTACAGAACGACGGATTTCGTCCTCGTCCTTACGCAAGAATTCATCAAGTTCATCCATCGTGTACGGCATGTCAAGCCTCCAATTCACATTCGAATATAACAACTTCTCCAAACTTTCGTTCTTTTGTCTTATAAGGGCTCTTTACGAGATGAGGTAAAACTTCGCCCGGTGAGGTAGCCCTCCGGTGTCCTGCGCAACAGCTGCGGTTCAAAAATGCTGGAATCTTTAAGAATTGCCATACGTGCATAATATAGGCACGTACGGTCACGATGTTGTCAATCGCCTAAAACACGCTAAAAGACGCTTAAAAAGGACTAAAGAGGAATCCGACTTTTCTCAGTGGAAAAATGTATATTGGTGATATGTAGGTTTGATTATGGCTGAACAGAAAAAAGAATTCTTCTGGAAATACGAAAGCGTCCTTGACCACGACATAACTCCGGAACAGTTCAAGGCTATTACAGGATGTAGCTGGGAAAGGCGCTTCGAATACCTCCAAAGCGTCGTCAATAGCCCCTATGCTGGAGCATCTGACATTTGCCTTTTGTATGGTGGCCGATATGGAAGGCCTAGAAACGAGGATGTATGCAATAAGTATTCGGCACTAGCAGCTAAAGCACCTATGGTTTATGACAGGTGTGATTAAGGGCCAAGAAACTTTATAAAATCGTCATGGTCTCTCATAGATTCTAAAGCCCCAAGAACTTCATCAAGGCTTTTTGTGGTTCCGCTATGTTTCTTGAAGAAATCATACAGGACAGTATCAAGTTCATCATATTTTCCGTTTAACAGCTTATCCCTAAAGTGAGCAAGCGCATTACTTTCGTCTATCCCTTTCGCCTTGATAAATTCCCGTAGAGTCTTATAAGGGCTCTTTACGAGATGGGGTAAAACGCCGTGATGACGGATTCGGGCGCGCCCACCTCAGATTCGGGGCGCAGCACGCGCACGATCGTCTTTCCGTCCTCGCCGAGGTAGCGGAACACGCCCGCGCATGTCACGCGGATTCGCCCGGTGAGGTAGCCCTCCGGGGTCCTGCGCAACAGCTGCGGTTCAAAAATGCTGGAATCTTTAAGAATTGCCATACGTGCATAATATAGGCACGTGCGGTCACGATGTTGTCAATCGCCTAAAACACGCTAAAAGACGCTTAAAAAGTTTAAAGCCCAAAGAATACGGATTTGTCTTTTGTAGCGAAAAATGGTATAAAAGGCATAAGGACAGCATTTTGTAAGATATGCACAATTCAAATAATTAAGAATAATCAAAAATAATTAACTTTTGAAAAAATTAAGGTATATTTGGATTATGAAGGTCTTTTATACAAGCCGAGTGAAGAAATCCGTTGAAAAGATGCCCCAAGAACAGCAGGAAATCTTCTACCGTCTAGTAAAGGACATCCAGCTGAACGGCCCCGTACGTTTCAACTGGCCACATTACGGAATACTCACGGGGACACATACGCACCACTGCCACCTGTCTAGGGACTGGGTCGCGTGTTGGTACGAAACAGTCAAAGGAATCGAAGTGGAGGTCACCTATGCTGGTAGCCGTGGAAAAGCCCCGTACGCGAAACACTGAGGCCGTCTCGTTCAAGGTCGAAGGCGAACGAATCCCGGAATGGCTTCTGGGGATAGTCCGCGAAGTTTACCCGACAGCGAAGGTTGAGGACGGCGACGATAGAATCGAGATATCGAGCACAGACTGGTACAAGGAAATGGAATCCAGGGACACTCCGGCAAGGACGCTAAAGATCATGCGGACCGCCGCTGGACTCACGCAGAAGGATTTGGCAAAGAAATTGGGGATTGCGTTCCAGAACTACAACCCGCTTGAACGCGGAACGCGCCCAATCACCATGCAGATGGCGATGAGGCTTGCGGATGCCCTTGGCACGTCCTACGAGATGTTCTACAAGGAAAAATAACCTATATTCGGATATGGAGGTTTGATTGTGGCTGAACAGAATTTTCCCTGGAGGAACATATGATTACACCGCAGCAGGCACTCGAAATCTTCAGGAAGCGTTACCCAAAAACGCGGGTTCTATGGATACGAGAACATAAGGATTTCTACTCCTTTGCTCGACAATCCGAAGATGGACACAACCTCATTACAGGCGGCACTCCAGTTGTCGACAAAAATGACGGAAGTATGTATGGTCTCCATCTCGTGAAGCACCGCAATTTGTTGATGAATTTTAAAAAAATTGACATCTAATCTACAGCAAAATTAATCTTGTCCGTGAAACGAAGCGTATCTATACGTGTGTAAGCAAACGAGTTCTTCTTTTGCCCGCTGAATACTTCCGTCCCGTAAAATTCGTTAGTTTGTGGGTCTATAAAGAACACGCGACCGCCGATATTCTCACCAATAAACACGTGACCTTCATAACCATTTTTTCCTTCGTACCTAACAACCACCCTTGAACCGGGACTGTATTCCTTCAACGCATGCGCAATATTTGCCTCTATGCTTTTCGGGTGGTACCCTTCTACCCTGACCATCTTCGCCCCCTTGAAGGCAAGCGTCCACAAGTCCGGGTCATTAGCTAAAGCCAAAATGTCGTTTTCAAAAGATTGTGCAGCATGAACATCGTAACCGCGACGCCTAGCCTCGTATGCAATCACGGAGCGTTGGCAATTATTATCCCATTCTAGCGTCAAATACCCCTTCGCATTCCTTTGGGCGTTTGCGTTGGCGAGTTCTAGGTCTTATAAGGGCTCTTTACGAGATGAGGTAAAATCCGCCCTCGCGCCCGTAGCAGAGCGTCTTGGCGACCGTGGCGAGGCTCGCCCCGGGCTTCCCGTCCTTGGACGGCTCCTTCGCGTCGTCCGCCCATCCGACGACCACTTCCTTGAACGAGAGCCGCCTTGCGCGGTTCTCCATGGCTTCCAGCTTCTTGACGAGTTTCATTATCGCGGACATGGCAAAAAAATAGGCTCCCACGAGAAATGGGAGCCGGAAAACGGAAATTCTTGTAAAAATCTATTCTATAAACTTAAACGAGGCATCATCAATATGTGTGGTAGCATTTAGGCAGCCTTGCTAGATGATTCTCTCGATTCCGATTCCCATTCGTAGGCTATCTTTACATCGACATAGGAACAGCTCAACATTATCAGCGACAGCATGTTGTTCATGTTCCTGAAGCCATAGGCAGTCCGTATCAGTAGCTTTATCTTGTTGTTCGTCGCCTCGATCCTTGCGTTTGACACGCCCAGCCTGATTGTGTTGAGGATTCCGTCGTAGTTACGCTTGATCTTTGCGTACAGATCCTTGACTGAGCCGATGCGTGAGTGGCTTGCACGCCACAGCCACCTGTCCAGATTTTCCCTGGCATCGTCATAGCCCATCTTCAGGATGATGCGCAGTTCCTCCTTGAGCTGGTATGCCCTGTAGAGACGCGGATAGCGGCTTGCTATGAGTTCTATTTTTCTCTGCTGGCTTTCGTTAAGGTTCTCTGGAGCCTTGCCCAGAGCGTACCTGGAGTTCTTTATCCCCTCCGCGGTGCGGTCCTTCGGGACGCTATCCTTCGTGGGCCTGCCTCGGCCCCGTTTCTGATTGCGGTTTTCCTTGCGGGCCTCCTTCCAGGCTTCCACACGGACCTTGTCCAGGGCTTCTGTCGCCCACTGTACGACATGGAAGCTGTCCACGCACCGTTCGGCATTGGGCAGGAACTCCTCGATGCTTGACCTTATCCACTTGGCTCCGTCACAAGTCACAAGCTCCACGCCCTTGCGCTGCTCTTCGCTGAGTTCCCTCATGAAGAGGTCCAGCACCTCCTTCCCGTAGCCCTCGTGGACCCAGATCACGCAGCGCCTGTCGTGATCCACTACCACCGTTATGTACTTGTGCCCTTTCTTGTAGCTGGTCTCGTCGATGCCTATGCGCCTGAAGATGCAGCCTGCCTTGATCGGCCTTGTGTCCAGGCGATCCCATACGCGGTCGGCAATTTCCCCCACGGTATTCCAGGCGATGCGTAGCTGCTTTGCGACAGCCTTTTTCGACATGCTGCATACGGCCCATGCGACCTGCTGCTCGAAGGCGTCGGTGAAGCCTGACCTGTGGCTTGCCCACGGCACCTTCACCGTTTTTACGCCGCATTTCTTGCACTTCACCCTGTAGGTGTCCATCCTGATGAAGCCCATCTTCGTGCCGAGATCGAGCGTCCGCCATACCCTCTGTTCCCGGCCGTTGTCGTAGAGCTTCCCTTTTCGCCCACAACAGCCGCACCTGCTGGCGTTGCCCTTGGTGAGTCTTACCGTGATGGTGACCGTGGTGTCGGTTTGCTCCTGCTTGACGACTGAACAGCCGTTGACATTGAAGATGGATTTGTATAATTTTGACATGGGCTTTTTCTTCTGTTTTTTTTGGCGATTAAATTTTAGAAAATAGCCCATTTTTTTTTGTTTGATTTAGGCGAAAGTCAACAAAAAAAGGGTGGCGAAGCCACCCACACATGTTGATGAAGAGCCACTTAAACTCATGTTTTTTGTAAAAAAAGAAAAAAGATTTATCGTAATTTATCAAGTCTTCAAGAACACCCTTTGAAACTTCAGATTTTTCACAAAACCTGATTTATACGCCTTTTCCAAGGCTTCGAGGGATCCTTTATTTTTGAAGAACGGTATCATTTTTCACCTTCCGTACATAATCTACTAAATAATTCGGCAAAGTGGTATCCCCACGGGCGAACATTGCGTATATTTCAGCAAAGAACTCGTCCCTATTCCGTTCTGCATATTCAGATATTTTAGCCATATCACCGTCTTATAAGGGCTCTTTACGAGATGAGGTAAAATTGTAAATTTTGCGAATTTTGCGATTTTTTACAGGACGATTTTTTACTTGTAAACTTATAGACTGGAGAATGAAAAGAATGTATATTGTATATGTCTCGGAAAGCAACATACCGGTATAGATGCCGGACCATGGGTGCTACCGAGATTTTTTGTATCCATCAACATTTTAATTGTCTTTTGATACTTATTAGGGTGAACAGGGAACAAATGACCTCCTGTATTTGAATGCCTAATTCCGATAATATTTGTTCGGACTAAAGAGTCCCACCCTGCGAAACCGACTGGCCTTATATAGTTGACCCTTAAAAAGTCACTTCGCGAGCGCAGGATAAGGAGGTTCGCCGTTTTTATTCACCCCTTCCCGGCAAAGGAAGCAACAGTATAGCCATTCCAACAGGACAAAAAAGCGCCTCATGGCCCTCTTGAAGTTGAACGCCGCTGCTGCAAGCTTTGCATTGAGCATGTCGCCAAAGATTCCCTTGTAGAAATTTCTACCCATACGGTGGTCGCTTTTCAGGTGGCCGTTGATAGGCTCGATGCCTGCCCTCTTGCAAAAAAGCTTGTGAGCCTTTTCCTTCTGGTAGTAAGTCGCGTTTTTCTTCGGGACGTCCGGTATCACGATCTTTGTCGTTCCGGATTCCTTTTGTCCGCGGTAGCCTCGGTCGCATGCGGCCTGGCTCGGCCTGAATCCAAGCATTTGTTCAACATGGTCAAGCGTATCGTCTATCGTATGTCCGTCATACTCGTCCCGGAACGAGACCGCGCCGACAATGATGCCGCTGTAGCTCCGGGCGATTGACACCTTGTTGCCGAACTCGTATTTCTTGTGTTCCTTGCCCTTGCCGATGCATTTTACTTCGGGTTCGTGAAGCGAATAGACCTTGTCCTTGTCGCATTTCTTCTGTGCCAGAACTTTTTTGAAAAGCTCGATTTTTTCTTTGTACGTGTTCAACAAGTTCTTGCTGGCGAGATTTCGCTCTAATTCACGGACGAGCCGTCCCGCGATTGTCTTCAGCCTGCGATCTGCCTTGTGAGCCTTCTTGCCGTTCTTCGGGTGATTGCGGAAACGCTGGTCACGATGGACCTTCTTCAAGGTTCTCTTGTAGGACTGTCTTTGCGGAAGATCATGCTCTTCCACGATCCTCTGTACCTGTTCTATTATCTTGTTCGCAAGTTTGGCGTCTGTAGGGAACGTGATGTTCTTTTCCTGCACGGTCGTGTCAAGAAAGACCGTGCCGCATCCTGTCGGTCCTTGTTTATCGTGGTCATCGTTGACGAGGATACTTTCCTTGAGGATCATGTCCATGCCCGCTTCGCCAATCATGTGCCGGAAGTGAACAAGTTCGCTCGGGTCGCAGGGTTGCTCCGTCGAGAAGAACCGTTCTCCGCAAAAATACTGGTAATAGGCGTTTTCCTGAAACTGCTCCACGACGGACTCGTCCGATACGTTGCGGATGTGCTTCAGGATGATGAGCCCGGTCATGAGACGGATCGGCTTGTTCGGCGCACCCATTTTGTCGTCAAACCGTTTCGAAAACTCGGTCTCGAACTTGTTCCAGTCAATCTTGTTCGCGAGAACGTAGAGGGAATGCTTGTGGTTCAACTGCTCCTCAAGGGAACAGAAAAGGCTTGTCTGTGCGTGGGATTTTGGCGGTCTGTACATAAAAAATTGCAAGGTTTTCAATCATATTTTAGAAAACCTTGCAATATTTTCACAGGGTAGAAATCAGTTTTTCCCAATAGTTATGCGGGCTGGGCGGGATTTTAAGGGACGACTATATATTTAATTATTTCTCTTTTTTCTCCATTCACATCAAACAAAATTCCTGTACCAACAAGTTTTTCGTATTCCGCAAATGGGTCAAAATCGGAATCAAAGAAACACTGCAGCGCTGGTCTATTTTTTCTTTCTCCAACACCTTTTTTATTGTTCTCTAAAATTATTTCGTATTCCTTTGTACCAACAATATGCCTGTTCTGTTTTTCTCTGTTAATAATTAAATTATTCTTGTCAGCCAAGAACACAGGCCACATTTCTGCCAATTCCCTTTCGGTATACAGTCCGCTCGCTCTTGCCTTGGCTAGTTTCTCTTCGTGTCTTATAAGGGCTCTTTACGAGATGAGGTAAAATTTTACGATTTCAAGCAGGTCAAATTTTCAAAGATTGAACACCGATTTAATGATGCCTTGGAACAGACGGACAACGTGGTTCTGCGATTAGAAGGGGACGATTTCGATATCCAGCGTGTATTCGGAAAGTTACGGAAACACGTAAGAAACAGAACTGGAAAATTAATCTTGATTCTTGGGGAAAAAATAGTCGTTACGGATTTCAATGATATAAAATAAAAAATCCAAGTTTTTCCGGCGAGAAAACTTGGAAAACCCTGGCGGCCCGGGCCGTAGCCCCGACCAGTTAGCTCGTTTCCGAACTCATGGCTTCGTTTCCGAAGTCATCTGTAATATACATTATTTTTGTGCTCTACACAATAATTTTATAAAATTTTGTCGGTAAAAAAGCGGTATCCGGATGTGCCTTTCGTGTGCCGTTTTTACGGAAGCGTTGCTGTCAGTGGCTTTTCCGGAAGCCGCGGACTCATAAGTCTTATAAGGGCTCTTTACGAGATGAGGTAAAATTGTTCTCCGGTATTTTACAAGGAATGACAATCCTTTTTTATCAGTTGGTCACGTAATCATCGCCGATGTGAAAAATGGATCGCCGAAATACATAGATCCGCAAACCGGAACGGTAAAGGTTTTTGCCCTTTCGGAAATAAAGCTGGATTCTATTCGCATAACAAAAACGGACGATTTCAAACCGTCCGCAAATATCACTGACTTCGTAAAATGAGAACTTACTTCAAAACGCAAATCGTTTTGGATTCAGGAATTTTGTCGTACACCGTGTAAGGCTTCCATTGTAGGGTCTTTTTAATTACTGCAGGGATAGTCCCCAAGATGGGAATTGAACCATTGGAGCAACGAATTGCAAAGACGTACCGTTCGTCATTTTCCGCGACGGCCTTGATCGAAAACCCCTTCATGTGGTCATATACGATGTCGATCGCTTTTTTTAAATCAGGGCTCATAACAAATTCCTCTCCTTGTAAAAATAAACAATTCGATTGTTACAAGCAATAAAAAGATGACTCTTTTGCCTAAAGTCTTATAAGGGCTCTTTACGAGATGAGGTAAAACTTGAAGAATAGAAATTGACCGTCGGAACAATTTTTTGTTGATTTCATGGGGAAAACAAGGGTTCGTTTGTTGATTTTCTCAGTGGAAAAAGGTATACTGGTGATATGTAGGTTTGATTATGGCTGAACAGAAAAAAGAATTCTTCTGGAAATACGAAAGCGTCCTTGACCACGACATAACGCCGGAACAGTTCAAGGCAGTTACCGGCTTTGACTGGGAAAGGCGCTTCGAATACCTCCAAAGCGTCGTCAACAGCCCCTATGCTGGATGCAGGGATATTGTTGAATTGTATGGAGGTTTGCACAGTCGCCCAAGAAACAACAATAAGTGCAAGCACTATTCCGAACTCGCAGCAAAGGCCCCAATGATTATGGATTACTGCGACTAAGGAAAGATATAAAATCATTGGAATCTTTACAATTTTCAAAAGTAGACATGACTTCATCCAATGACTTTTTTGTTCCGCTGTTTTTTCTGAAAAAGTCATAAAGGACTGAATCAAGTTCGTGTCTTATAAGGGCTCTTTACGAGATGAGGTAAAACCTAACAATTAACCAAAGGAATTTTATGAATACAAAACTTACAATTCTTGCGATTTTCGCTATCCTTATGATGGGCTGCAACGAAGCGAATGACTCTACTCCATTAACTATTACTACGACAAATAATACTGAAATGTCAAATGCCCTGCTCACGTCTTTCGGTGATGAAAAGGCAATTTACATTGACCAAAATAAAAAGGTAACTATTATTTCAAAGTTCGGCGATATTTTGGTTCAAACCGATTTGAATGCGGCTAAGCCAATCGAAACCAGTGCGTCTTGGAAAACTTCTATTCCAGCGCATGATAATGACACACTATATGCGTCTGCTGAATTTATTGATGATATGATTTATTATACATATCATATTGAGAAAGGTAGAACTTACGGAATGAAACCATATCTAGGGGTGGGCGTGAAATTGCTAGATTTGCCATGCCAAAGCGGTTGGATAGGCGATGTAGATGATAAAAAAGACTATAGTTGCCATGGAAAGGTTAAGGCATCGCTTTCCATTTGGAAAAAGGTTTTGTCAAGTTATTCATTGGGCACAACTATAACAGAAACTATCGAAGCCGGCAAGAAGTCAGGCGTCCAGTTCTACTCCGCTGCCAAGGAACGACACGACGCGGACGTGAATAAACTCAAGGAAGAGGCGGAAAAGAGAAAGGACAACTCTTACTTACGAATGGGTTTCCTCGATGACATTTCCAAGTTCAAGGGAAGACTTTCGGAAGAAGAAGCAAAGGCGATAGCGAACGAAGTTTTCGGAGGCAAGTAATGACAGAAGCGGAATACAGGGAATTTATCGAGCTCGAAAAGGATGGAAAAGCGAAGGAAATCTACATGAGCGAATACCCGAAAGTCCGCGCGGAAGCTGACGAATACAGGCGTTCGCTCGACGTGAAAGCCTCCGCGACCAAGGGCGGGAAGACTTCCGGCGAGAACGCACAGCTCGTGAACGGCCTTGACTGGGCAGGGCTTTATACAAAAGTAAATGGTGGAAAGGACGCACCGACGCAGGAACAGCTCGACGCCTTCCGCGGGAAAATCGCAAGCATCGTGACGGGTCTGAAAGTGGACAAGGACGGAAACGAATACTATGACCGTGGCGACCCCGACGACCTTTATGAACTTGCTGTAAATGCGGGACTCTATACGAAAGACCCTATCGCGAAGAAGTATTTCTCAAAGTTCCTCCGTGACGGCAACATAACGGAAGACGAAGCCAAGCAAAAGGTGGCGAACGGCGAATGGGACGAGGCGGACTTCTCGGACTGGCTCCGCGCAAAGAACTTTGCGGATATTCGCAACGATGCAAGCGAATTTGCACGCAAGCGCTCCGCAATGGCTTCTGCGGAGAAGTACATCGAGGAAAACCCGGTAAAGTCCGCACTCGCGGAATTTTTCCTTCCTTCCACGATGCGCACGCTCAAGGAAGGTGAAACGCCTACACGCTTGCAGATAGGAGCGGATGCGGCTGTTTCAGCCCTCGGGTTCATGCCTGGAGTCGGGGCAGTGGCCCGCACGCCTTCCGCATTGGCCGGTGCTATCCGAGTCACTCCGGCGTTGAAGTCCGCAAGCGCCGTCGAAAAGCTTACCGGACTCCTTATGCCTTCATTGGCGGGTGCGCTCACGGGAGCGAACGAGTACATCTTCAACGGCGAGGATTTTGGAACGTCAGCAAAGGACGCTTCCAAGAATGCTCTCATCGGTCTTGGAGGCGGTGCAGTGAATGAGCTAGGCACGCTCGCAGTGGCAAGCGCCATTCCAGGAATGAGCAGGGGTTCCGCCTTGCTGTCCCGCCTGTTCAACATTAACGGACCGGAAGTGCAGATTCTCCGACAGAAGAAGGCGTTGCAGGAAGCGGTAGGAATCATGAACGACGCGCTTTCAAGTTTTGCCAAGTTATTCATTGGGCACAACTATAACACGGTAGGTGATGTCTTATAAGGGCTCTTTACGAGATGAGGTAAAACAAAACTTAAAGGAGATACAAACAATGACAAATGCAAAACTCATGGCTGAAAATATCGCCGCTGGCATCAAGTCCAATTTCAACAAGACCCTAACAAAGTACGAATATGACTCTCTGCTCATGGCATGCAAGGACGTCATGAAAGACATACATGGACCTAAGACAAAGAAATATGTCGCTTCCGAAGTAGGCAAGGGCAACGGATTCTGCCACTTCGAGGATATCTCTCAATTCCACTTCGAAGATATCTCTCTATGGTTCTATTACGCGGTGTTAAAGGAATCTGCCGAATGTATCTCGTACCTGAAGGATGACAAGAAGATGCATCTGATGTATCATCACAACATGGAGTTGGCAGAATACTATGTGCCTAGTATAGATTAGGCAGATAAATACTTTACAAAACAAGCAAAGTTTACTATATTTGCATCATGGAAAAAGATGATGCAAGAAAGAATGTCCAGAGCCTTCTCGAAAAACGGAAGACAATCGTAAAAATGAAGAAGGCGGGATTCAAGAAAAGCAAGATCGCAGAGACCTGCGGCGTGAGCCGCCCCATGGTGGATGCAGTTCTATCGCTTTACGAGAAAGGCGGGATGAATGCGCTCAAGCCGAAGACAAGGGGCCGCAAGGAAAGGGAAAAAAGGCTCCTTTCCGCCAATCAAGAATCCGAGATACAGAAACTAATCCGGGACAAGCGTCCCGAACAGCTCAAGTTCAAGTTCGCCCTCTGGACCCGCGAAGCGGTTGCGGAGCTTGTCCGCAGCAAATTTGGAGTGAAGCTGGCCAAGAGAACGGTCGGCGACTACCTCAAAAGATGGAACTTCACCCCGCAAAAACCGATTGTCCGCGCGTACGAGCAAAACCCCGAAGCGGTGAAGAAGTGGCTCGAAGAGGAATACCCGAAAATAAAGGCCGATGCGGTATGCGAGAATGCGGAAATCCACTGGGCGGACGAGACCGCCATCGTGAACACGGATGTCCGTGGCCGCAGCTACGCCCCCTGCGGGCAGACCCCGGTCGTGAAGGCTCCCGGATGCAGGGAGCGCTTTTCCATGATATCGGCGGTGAACAATCGCGGGAAGTGCCACTGGATGATGATTGACGGGGCGTTCGACGCGACGAAGCTCATCGACTTCATGACGGCTCTGGTGAAGGATGTGTATGCAGACGGGAAAGGGAAGAAAGTGTTTCTCGTGATGGACAACCTGAGGGTTCACCACAGCAAGCCGGTAAAGGAATGGCTTGAAGCGAACACGGACAAGATAAGCGTATTCTACCTGCCCAGCTACAGTCCCGAGCTGAATCCTGACGAACGTCTTAATGCCGACCTGAAACACGAAATATCTTCCAACGCACCGGCTCGGACTCGCGAAAAGCTACGCTCCCATGCGGAATCCCACATGAAAATGGTGAGCAACAGCCCTGAACGAGTAATCAAGTATTTTGGCGACAAGCATGTCTCTTATGCAGCATGACTATGTAAAAAATATATCCGCCGGAGCAATAATAACACGAACATTAACCAAAGGAACAAACATGAATAGAAAAGAAACTTGAAATGTACCTAAAGAAGCAGAAAGCAAATGGACGTAACCCTGATGACGTATGACGCCATAAAAGCTAATCCAGTTTTAAACAGAGTTAGCAAACAGTAGAGCAAGACAAGTTAAGTCTTATAAGGGCTCTTTACGAGATGAGGGAAAACAAAAACTAGACCGGAAGCGGGGATTTTTGTTTAGATTGATGACGAGGAGGTGACGCCATGGGAAACGAAAATAATCAGTTCACTGAAAGTGGTTGGACTGAAAGTGATTGGGTCTGTGCAATCGTGTACATTACTTACGTCTTTTGGCCGTTTGTTTTGGCCATTCTTCTTATGGCGCTGTCCCCGTTGCTTGCAATTGTGTGTGGAGATCCTACTCTACTTATAGGTTTACTTCCTCTTGCATTCCTGATTTTCGTCATCTGGGGCTATCGCAAAGCGCTCAGGGATACGGCCGAAATTGCAAGGCAACGCCAGCAACCGCCACCGAAACTTTCGAAATGGGAAGAAAAGAAAAAGGCTGAATCCCTCTATAAATTCCCCTGAATATTCAAAAGACGGCCACGAATGGCCGCCTTTCTTGTTCCATGGCAAATTGTCGCCTTATTGAGGTATAACCATCTGAGCCTTATCCGTCATTCCATTGGTGGTTTTGTGGACATGTTCGATGAGCGAAATGCCGGACGATCCGCCCTTTACGTCGGTTTGTCTTATAAGGGCTCTTTACGAGATGAGGTAAAACGGAAAGCGTACTGGAAAATATTCACAGACGCTTAAAAACGGCGCAGAGCGCGCCTAATGGTCGTTTTTGCACCAAGTGGTACGAGAATACCCCTTGCACCCAAAAAGGCCGCAGAAACGCACCTAGACGCAAAAGAAAAACCACCGCGCTTCGACACGCTAGAACGCCTCACGGCTCGTAGTTGCGGTCTCTGAATTTTTCCAGCAGTTTTCGGCCCTTTTCAAGCAATTCGGCCTTCCACGGCGTTGTCGACGGTTCGCCAGCTACCTTGTCGGAGTACTTCTCGAAGACATCGCAAATTTCTGCGACCTCGTCGAAACCGTTCACACTGACGCTCAAATACTGGAAATTTTCGTCGTCAATTTCGACAAAGCCATGAAACTTTAGCGACGGATCCCCGAACTCGTAGAAGAACTCGTCAAGCGGTGAATTGCGGAATTGCCAGCCTATACACCGCTTGCGCACGCCACCAGCAAAGCGCATGGACTTCATTCTGCATCGCCGGAAATTACGGCGTTTTCTGAACCAGTTGTCGGCAACCTTCCAGAGCATTAAATCAGCCTCCTACCGAAACAGCCCGTACACTTCGGAAATGGTTTTGCACCGCAAGTCCTTCAATGGGAACGCAGGTGTCCCCGGTTCGAACGACCTGAAAAGGACCCAACCACCGTCATCCATCTCCGCCACCCAGACCGTTTCGTCCGTCTTCCGGTTCTTGCACTGGCAGAAACCGTACTCCATGTCCATTTCGTCAACGTCCAGGTCTTCGGCACGGCTCATGCGGATAAGATCGTCGATGCCCATAGCGTTACACGGCCCCCGCAAGCTCGCGCCCGATACGGTGCAGTTCGTCGCTTATCATCTTTCGGCGAGCGGCGGACGGCTTCTTCGATCCGTTCACGTATGCGGCGAAAAGCGGTTGCGGTATGTTCAGCCTGCGAGCGAAAGCGGTCGCGTTCAGCTCCGGGAAAAGCCAAAAGATACGCCCGATGGGGTTCATCTTCTGGGGCGCAAAGAATCCGGAAAGCTCCAGCCCTTCTTCGAGGTCGTCGAACGGCACGGCCGCGTCGTCCTCGAACATCCTAGAACGCCTCGGAGAACGACACGGTACCGTTGAGGTAGCGGTGCACCAGGCTGTTGATGAGCGTCTGGTAGTTAACGCCCATGCGTGCGGCCTTGGCCTTTATCCCGTCGATGTCTTCGCAGTCCATACGGAGCGAGACCATCCTCTTCCGGCTATCGGCGGCTCGTTCCTTGGCTGCTGCAATCGCATTCTGCAAGGCGCCCGGACCGCTGAAAGACAGTCCGTTCCTAACGGCCCACTCGTGGTCTGCAAGTTCCTCTGCCTCGGAGCGGTTCTCGAAGTACGCTGCCTTTTCGGCGGCATCAAGTTCTATTTCGTCAGCTTTTTCCATTGGTTGTCCCTCAGCTTGAAAGCGGTTGTCACGGTGTTGGTAACGTAGGAATAGACCACCTTGCAGAACTGCCCGGAAAGGACGGCCAGGATTTCGATGCAGTCCTCGTATTCCTTGGACTGTTCCGCCTTGACCACGGGAATCTTCTCGTCAAAGAGGTCCCGTACATCCTGCTCTGAAATGGAGCATTTAGCCATGTGTCCTTTCGCGTGGTCGCCGATTCTAACGTTCATGCCGATAATATATATTATATTTTTGACATTGTCAATACACTTTCAAGATTTTTCAAAAAAATATATCCAAGCCCCGTTGGCTCTCTTTCCGGAAAAAAGGAATCCCGCTTTTCGGGGAGGGATTCTTCTGTCTTATAAGGGCTCTTTACGAGATGAGGTAAAACTTCAAGCGGACGGCGATGGAGACGATAAACCAGTTCGTGAGCCGCCACGATTACGCCGAATTTATACGCAACATGGGCGGCAGGGTGTACAACAAGGCGGATGTCCTAGACAACGGCGGGGGGGTACAGGAACTGGGTTCGGACGTTACGCGATTTTATAAGAACGAAAAATCTTGATGAAGCAAAGATTCTTACTGAATTTAGGGACAAACTGCTAAATGGTCGGTATGACGAACTTGATTCAGTCCTTTATGACTTTTTCAGAAAAAACAGCGGAACAAAAAAGTCATTGGATGAAGTCATGTCTACTTTTGAAAATTGTAAAGATTCCAATGATTTTATATCTTTCCTTAGTCGCAGTAATCCATAATCATTGGGGCCTTTGCTGCGAGTTCGGAATAGTGCTTGCACTTATTGTTGTTTCTTGGGCGACTGTGCAAACCTCCATACAATTCAACAATATCCCTGCATCCAGCATAGGGGCTGTTGACGACGCTTTGGAGGTATTCGAAGCGCCTTTCCCAGTCAAAGCCGGTAACTGCCTTGAACTGTTCCGGCGTTATGTCGTGGTCAAGGACGCTTTCGTATTTCCAGAAGAATTCTTTTTTCTGTTCAGCCATAATCAAACCTACATATCCGAATATAGGTTATTTTTCCTTGTAGAACATCTCGTAGGACGTGCCAAGGGCATCCGCAAGCCTCATCGCCATCTGCATGGTGATTGGGCGCGTTCCGCGTTCAAGGTCTTATAAGGGCTCTTTACGAGATGAGGTAAAACTCTAAAGGAGGCTCTATGGATTACAGCAGTTATAAATTTTATCGAGGCGAAGAAGAATGCCCCGAAAAATTCGACTCTGAACAGAGCCGTCTATGGAATGCAGAACGCATTTTTGAAATGGACTTTCAAAAAAACGAAAGTTCGGACTGGTATGCTTTTTTTTGAGGAATGCGAAGTTGGCGGAAAAAACGCAAGCCAAATATTCATCCAAAAATTAGACGAAACTGAGTAAGAAAAGCCTAAAGATACAAGCAAAAAATGGATTTTTAATCTTTGGCTTGACTACTATCCCTGCCTTTTTTGCTTGTAGGCGAATTGGAGTAGAAGATGAATGAAGTTGAAAGCAAAATTCTTGTGTTGAGAGGTCAGCGAGTTATCCTTGATTGCGATTGGTTAATGTTGCCAAGCTAAAATACAGTCCTGTAAATCCGACAGCCTTTACTGAACGCGGTCTCTACATGCTTGCCACAATTTTGAAAGGGCGTGTCGCAACGCAAACAACTGTCTCGTGCCATTGCTCGCGTTCCTGAAGTTGTTGATGAAAATGAAAAGAAGTCGTTGTTGAAAGTAAAAAAGGCGTGGAGTTGAATGCATCTATCTACCTGAGCGTCCGTCTTGTTCCCGTTGTTGAAATTGTCGCAGTTTCAGATAGAGAACAAGAGAAAACTCTATTTGTCCCAAAGATAGATTTTTTGGAATGCCCAAAAATGTCAAAAATGAGCAAATAGGTACATCTTAGAGAAATTTGAAAAAATATTTTTTTTTCGATTGACTTTTTCCTCGAAAGATGGTATATTGTTTTGTGTTCGCTGAACGACGAATGTGTAATGCTGTAATAGGAGACGATATGAAAACATTGGATTCTTTTGGGTCTTACATTTCCGAGAAACGCCGAGAGCGAGGACTTTCGTTGAGAAGATTTGCAGAATTGATAGGCAAAGCCCCCTCTTATGTTTGTGACATCGAAAAAGGCAAAAAGAACCCCGTTGAAAAAGACTTTCTTGAAAAGATCGCAAATGTACTGAACCTTCTTGAAAACGAAAAAAACAAGTTGTTTGACCTATCGGCTAATGCTAGGCGTGATGTCGCACCGACTGATTTAACCGAGTATATCAAGGCGACTCCTCTTGCCGCAATTGCACTCCGTTCTGCGAAAAGCTCAAAAATTACAGACGAGCAATGGCGCAAAATTATTGATATAATCCAGAAGGTAAAATGAACGACTTCATTGATTACTCTTGTATTTCTATGGACGAAAGAGGCGTATATTGTGTTAGCTACGCCCAAATCGAGCGTGCTGTGGAAAAATATTTACAGGAGAATCACCCTGAAGTATTGCTGGCTCCACAAAGGATTCCTATTGAAGAATGGATCGATTCGGGCGAATACAGTTTTATACTGGACATGCGCAATATAGCCTATCCTCAAGCCAAGGGAATCACAGCGTTTTCAAAGATGGTCATTTGGTCTATTGACTGCGAAACGAATGAAATTCGAGGAATACCTATTGAAGAATCTACGATTGTCATAGATGAATCGCTACCTCCCGTAGAAATCAGGTTTACTGCGGCTCATGAAGTCGTCCATATCAAAATGCATTCCTATTACTTTATGCGTCATTCCAATGCAATTGCAGCGAATTCAAATGTTATCAGCCTGAGTTCCTATTTACGTAAACCGATTTGGTGGCTTGAGCGACAAGCGAATTATGGTGCAGGGGCACTACTGATGCCTCGGGTTACTTTATCATTGCTGTTCAAGATATTCTTTCAGACAACAAAGACGTTCAAGATTCCTAAAAATGATCCTCGATGTTGCGAATTTGTCAATTCGATTTGTGAAATTTATGATGTAAGCATGAGTGCCGCTCGTATTAGGCTCAAACAATTAGATTTGCTGGAGGAATAGAATATGGGTTCAATGAGGTGTTTTTGTGGCTATGGAATGCGGAATTCTGACAGCATAAATCAAATAGAACTTTCGCTTTTCAAACTTGATGATGTCAAGTCTGCTATAGAAAAGGGAGTTAAATTGAAGGACCTTCCGTATCTTTATGATGAAATTGAAGTTTGGCGGTGTCCGGTATGCGGACGATGGGATTTTGTCTCATCAGAGTTCAATTATCGAATGGTTCCTGCCGAGTCCGAGGCGGATGTGTCAGAATGTATGGACGAAGATGATGTCGTGTTAATTGAATACGACTTGCGCTCTGCGAATAACGCATTCTCCATCTCCGGAGAAATAACTGTTTCGGATTTTCTAAAGCTGGATGAAGATTTCGCCAAGATTCGTTATCTTAGGGTAAATCCTCGGAGAATGTTGTTGTACAGGGATTCTGCAATGTTGAAGCCTGTCAAATGTTATAAACAAGAAAAATAAAATTTTTTATCAGTAATGTTCGCCGTGAGACGAACGAAGGAGATTGTCATGGGTGGATATGGCGGCCAATCCGGCAGAAAAAAGGGAAAAGGATTTCTTAATACGGCAGGAAATCCTGTCAAGGACAAAAATGCGGTTGAAGTTGCCGAATATTATCTGGGCATGGGCAAATATGTTGCATTTTTGAAGGAGACTCCCAATGATCATAAAAGGGCGGATTTGATGGTTGAAGGTGCTCCTGTCGAAGTGAAGGGAGTTGAGGGAGCGAATTCCAATACCATTTGTACTAGCAGTTTAGCAAAGGCGGTCAAGCAAATACGAGCTACAATTTCAGAATCCAGGTGGTATGCGAATAAGGAAAATAGCAAAATCATCCTGCTTTCTAGGCATAAGACAGACGCCGAAGGTAAAAATGCTATTGACGCTGTGATGGAAGGCTATAAGGCAGCTCTTCGAAAAGGAATATTGAGACCGAACGATAAGGTGGAATATTGGTTCAAGAAAGGAAATAAAAGACGATTATGGAATTGAATGCATATGCATAGAGTTTGAATAGAGATGTTTATGATTAAGGCAGATCAAATAACGTTGGATCATTTGCTCATACAACAGGGAGCTTTGTTTACAGGTACTTTGATGGTTCCTTCATTGTCTTCTATTGAAGATGTTCCAGATATGGAAAATTGCATACCTATCAATCTTGCTATCAAAGCGGGGGGTGTAGGACATTGGGGGCATTGCTTTGTCAAAGATGAACTCCAAAATAAATATTGGAATAGCCCCTACGCGTATATTCCTACATTGAAGAATTTGGAAGGAGTTATCGGACCTGATTTCAGCTTGTATAGGGACTATTCGCTTGAACGGCAGCAGTGGAACTGTTACCGCAATCGAGTGATTGCCTATCATTGGCAAAAAAACGGCATAAATGTAATCCCAACTGCAAGCTGGAGTACTCCGGATAGTTTTGAATGGTGTTGGCAGGGGTTGCCATCAAATTCTGCTCTTGCAATAACGACAAATGGTATTGTATCCGAAAAGGAAGGTACGCGACTTTTCATTATTGGTTTGGACGAATTGATTCAAAGAAAGAACCCACATAGTTTGATTGTATGTGGGCATTTCTTCCCTTGGATGCAAGAAAAATACCCGCAAGTTCGTATGATTCGGATAAAAAGTTACGGACAAATCTGGAACGAAAGGAAAAAAGCAATGCGATAGATTTTTGAAATGATGCAAGTTGTCAAATATTTTACATATACTTTAAAGAAGAAAATTCTCCAAGCAGGTTTATATGAAATTCGGAATTCTAGGCTGTGGACATATTGCTGGCAAAATGACTTGTGCTGTAAAGGCTCTCCAAGAACAGGGCTATGGCGTCGAAGCCTATGCAATCGCTTCCCGAAGCTTGGAAAAAGCTCAAAATTTTGCCGCGGAAAATGGATTTGAAAAAGCTTATGGCAGCTATGAAGAACTTGCGCAAGACCCGGACGTGGATCTCATTTACATCGCTACTCCGCATTCCGAACATGCCGCCCATTCCTTGCTTTGCATTGAACATTCCAAAAATCTGCTGGTGGAAAAAGCGTTCACGGTAAATGCGGACGAAGCTTCTTATGTAATCGCGCGTGCCAAAGAAAAGGGGACTTTCCTTTGTGAAGCCATGTGGACGCGCTTTTTGCCGGCAGTTCAAATGATCAGGGAAAAAATTTTGCAAGGGACAATCGGAAAAGTCGAAACCGTCGAGGCGGATTTTTCGATGCCACTTTCGCACCGTGAACGTCTTCGCGATCCCAAACTTGCGGGCGGCGCTCTTCTGGACCTGGGCGTTTAGAGCTTGACTTTTGCCGATATCTTCCTCACCGATCCGCAAATCGGAGGCAAAGACAATCGGGTGGAAAATACGGAAACAAAAAGCGTTGCGTTCCCGACAGGCGTCGATGCCACGGACTGGATCAACTTGACCTACAGCCACGGGCAAAAGGCTTATCTAAAAACATCCATGGTGGCGCCGACCCATAACGAAGGCACTATTTATGGAACCAAGGGCTTTATCCATGTACAGAACCTGAACGATATGGTCGAAATCCAGATTTTCGATTATTCAGGAACTTTAACGGAATCCATCGTCCCTTCAAAGATTGCGAACTTTTACGAGTACGAAGTTCTTGCCTGCAAAAAGGCAATCGAAGAAGGACGGAAGGAATGTGCGGAAATGCCGTGGGCTAAAACCCTCGAAATCATGAAAGTTCTCGACAGTCTACGAAATTCTTGGTATATTGAGAGTGTACGTTCTACGAGGTAAGCTTTATGCCGGCAAGTGTGGAACAGTTGATTTCGGAATGCTCGCCCCTTTTGGAAAAGGATTCGGTCGTTTTCCAGGAGCTGCTGACCTATTTTAATGGCGACGCGAAAATCGCTCCTGACTTGCACGACCTTCGGGAATTTTTGGTGCCGCATCGGCTTTATAAAGTGGTCAAAATCGTGGAGACTTCTTTTATGAAGTGCGCCTATGCGCTGGTGGATAACTATCCGGAATGTACGCGCGCTTTGGGAATGCTCCGCTATTACCGCTCGCCGAACGCAATGATCTGGCAAGACGTGGAAAAGGCGGAAAATATTATTTCTAATTCGTTGACGATGGATGTATACGGCTGGAAGCCGGATTCGTTTACCGCTTTCGAAAAAGTCGGCGGCGATCAGTTTGAACTAACCGCGATTCTCGCCTTTTAATTTTTAGAGGAATTCAAACAGGAGAATTCCCGGAACTTTGCCCGTTCCGACCCAGGATTCCAAGTATTCTTGCAATTCGTGGTCGAGGACTTTTCCAAACTTTTGAGAAGCGTCGCGGAGAACGGGCTTTTTGCCCTTTTCCAAAATCAGGAATCCCGTGTGGAAAATGTCGATGATCTGTAAACGGCTCACGAAACCGATTCCGCGGATCGTGCTTTCGCCTTGCCATTCCTGTTTGGAAAATTCAATCGCCTTGTCGAGGGGCAGATACTTCAAATAGATCTGCGGATCGGGTTTGCCGTAAGCAATCCCTTTTGGCTTGAAGAATGCTTTCTTTGGAATCGTGCGAATGACAAGCGTATCGTTGGGCTGAGGAATTTGCCTTGCAAAAGTGCCTTCGCCGATCCAGTCCAGTACAAAGTAATGCTTGCGGTTTTTGTAAGCGATGTCTCCATTTAAATAGCGGATTTTTTGGAGAGTTTTGAAAATCGCATTTTCATCGGGGCTTTTAGCGAGTGCCAGAACGTGTTCCAGGTAGGTGACGCAGTCAAGTGAATCCGTGTAAACCATCGGTTTGGAATCGATCGTGTCTAGATAGCCTTCGCCTGTAGGCCCAAGCAAATAAGGCTTGTCGAGGAACTTTTCCGAGAAGAAGCGCAAGCGGTTTTCAAGTCCGCTGACCGATTCCCCTTGGATGTAGAGTTTTTTCATTTCGAGCAGCGAAGCGTAGCCGTTGTTCGTTGCACGGTAAATACTGGACCAGATGGAATCGAGAATTCCTCGGCACGTGTTGTCGGGCGTTTTACCGGTGCGGTTCAAATAGCTTGCAATCACGAGGGTGTCGCCGTCGATTGTCGGCATATAACCGACGAGACCGTGTGCTTCATTGATAAATCCTGTTTTAAAGCGAATGCGCCAGCCGTATTCCAATTCACGCATGCGCTTGTAACCGCTGCCGACCCACGGGCTTGCAAAACTTTTGATGTAATACTTTCCGCGTGGATGACGGGCCATCTTCGCAAGCAACTTCGTTTCAGAAGAGGGTTTTAGCCGGTTTTTGGGAGAAAGTCCGCAACCGTCGTAAAGGATAAAGTCTTCTGCAGAAAGTTCCATCTTTTGCAGAAATGTTTGAACGCCTTTTTTGCCGTTTTCCACGTTTCCCACGCCGTATTTGGCTGCCGCAAAATTGCGGAAAAGGGTTTCGGCGTGCAGGTTCTGACTCCTCTGGTTGATTTCATCGAGAAAGCTTAACAGGGGAGTACCAGCATATTCGAATGTGTAAATATCGAGACCGCTTTGAGCAGCCGGATCATCGATGACGATCAAACCTCGCTCCTTCATCGCATGGATAAAGGCGGCTTCAAAGTAATGGTTCGGGTCGCGTACAGGAATGACAATGGACGCATCGGTTACGTTCACTCCGATTGTTCCCGAAATGTTTAAAACCGCTGAGTCTTTGTCGAGGGAATACTTCCACTTGCGACGGCTGCCTTTGCCGGTGATGAGCGCATTATTGACTTTGACATAGCCGATGTCCGGGTCGATTGAAATCTTCGCGGTATCGCCGATTTTTTCACCTGGATCCATATGCACTAGGGTGCAGTTGTCGTTGAATTCGAGCGGGGTGATTTCTGCGCCGTACCAAGAGTCGAAATAGTTGGATTTCCAATGGTCCGGCTTGCGGGGTCCCGAAAAGTAAGTAGTGTCTAGCTCAATGCGAATCTGCAAGGTGTCGATGTTCTTGGAACGGATCGAATCCGCGAACTGGTGCAGTACGTAGAACGGTTGCGAATAGAATCTCGCCGAAATGTTCGGGTCGCCTTCTCCGCGTAAACGGATTACGCCGGAGAACGTTTTCCCGGCAAAGCTTCCTTCCATGTGAACGGAAGTTTTCGCTTGAAAGTTGAGCGGTAAATAGTCGAGAGCCGCCGCCGTGGTGACGGTTTTCATGGTGCTTGCCGGCGTAAAGAAGGAATCCGCATTGACGGTGGCGATTTGCTTTCCCGTGTGCAGGGAACGGATGGACAGTCCAAAGAGAGATCCCGGAGCGAGGGAATCGACAATCGTCTGATAGTCGGCGGTCGAGATATAGGGTTTGGGTTCAAACAGCACGGAGTCCGCGGCAGAGCCCTTCGATGCGTTACCGGTCGCTGCTTGGGCGACGACAGAAAAAATCCACAGTGCAGAACAGAGCTTTCTCATTTTGCACTCGGAATTTCAAAGTTTGCGCCGGTCAAGGTTTTCAAATCCTTCCAGTAGCCCGGATACGTTTTGTTCACGCAGAGCGGGTCCAAAATCCGAATGGACTTTCCTTTTTCAAGTCCAAAGGCGGCTAGGCTCATGCACATGGCCATGCGGTGATCGTTGTACGTTTCAAAGTCGGCGGTCTTGAACACCTTTGGCGGCGTAATCGTAATGGATTCGTCTGTCGTCGAAACTTCGGCACCCGCCTTGCGAAGTTCATTTGCCATCGCCTGAATGCGGTCGGTTTCTTTGACCTTCCAACTGTGGATTCCGCGGATCGTGCTCGTTCCGTTTGCAAAAAGGCAAAGAGCTGCGACGGTCATCGCCGCGTCCGGAATTGAGGAAAGATCCTTGTCGATCGCTTTGAGGGGGAATTCTCCACGACGGCTTTCCACAAAACCTTTCCCGTAAGAAATCTTTGCCCCCATTTCGGCGAGGACATCAGCAAAGTGAATGTCTCCCTGCATACTCTTTTCGTCGAGACCGAGCAGGCGGACAGGGCCGTCTGCAATCGCCGCTGCTGCAAGAGCGTAACTCGCACTCGAAGCGTCGCCTTCCACGTCATAGTCGCCTGGAGAAATGTATCCAGTATTGGGAACGTGGAATTCCTTAAAATCCAGATTTTTGACTTCGACGCCAAACTGTTGCATCATGCGGAGAGTCATGGTCACGTAAGGCTTCGAAATGAGTTCTCCGTCGACGACGATTTTCAGCGGTTTTTGCATGCAGGGCGCAGAAAGCAGAATCGCCGTCAGATACTGGCTCGAAATATTTCCTTTGATGTGAAGAATTTCGCCCTGCAAACCGTTTGCGTGCAGAACGATCGGCGGGTAGCCTGCATTTTCTGTATAATCGATCTTTGCACCGACTTGGACTAGGGCGTCCACCAGGTCGCGGATCGGGCGTTCCTTCATGCGTTCTATGCCCGTAAGGGTGAAGTCTCCCTGTCCAAGGGCAACAGCCGCGGTCAAGAATCGAATCGAAGTTCCCGAGTTTCCCACGAAAAGTTCAGCATTTTTGACAGAAAAACGGCCATTTTGGCCCGGAATCACCGCTTCAGAATAGTCTGCGGAAAAATGCATGCCTTGGACACCGAGTTTTTCCAAAGATTCCGCCATATAACGGGTGTCATCGCTCCATAGCAAGTGGTGCAGACGGGTTTCTCCCTGGGCGAGGCTCGCGAGTAAAAGGGCGCGGTTGGTAATGCTTTTTGAACCAGGAAGGCGAATTTCCCCTTGAATATGGTCCAAAGCGCGAATTTCCAAAAAAGTTGGGCTCGAGGGATTCTTGTTCATAATTTCAAATTTAGATTAAATTAGAAGCATAGAGAGGTTTACTATGGATCAGAGCGGCGACGTTTCTCAGTTGGTCAAAAGTCTAATGGTCTCGGATATCTTTAAGGGTCTTTCGGCGGAGCTCATCGAAGAATTCAACGATATCATTTGCCGAGTTCATCTCTCCAAAGATGAAATCCTGATTGAAGAAGGCACGGAAAGTTTCAGCTTTTACGTTGTGGAAAGCGGCGATATTGAAGTTTATTTTTCAGTTCCCGGTCAAAGTCAGTTTTTGGAAGCTTGCCGCTTAAAGGTCGGCTCTGTCGTCGGAGAAATGGCGTTGTTGGAAAATGACGTCCATTCCGCTCGTGTCGTCGCCAAAACAGAGGCGAGTGTCATCAAAATCGACAGTAAGGCATTCCTGCTGTATTTGGAATCCAATCCAAATGTCGGATTTATTGTGATGCGGAACTTGGCGAAGTTGATCAGTAACCGTCTGCGTTATACCGATCAGTTCGTGCGTCACGTCGCTGCGTATTAGTTTGTATACAAAGAGGCTTTGTATGGAAAAAGGGATTGACGAACATATTTTTCCCATTCGTTTCTCGGATTGCGATCCGAAAAATCGTTTACGCGTTTCTTCATTCTTTGACTTTATGGAAGAAACCGCCATCTTGGATGCCGAAGCACATGGGATGGGAATCTGGAAAATGGTGCAGAATGGCTATACTTCGGTGATTTCACGCTTAAAGCTTCGAATCAATTATATTCCGCGTTGGGGTGAAAAACTCCATGTTTCAACGTGGACCAAGTCGATTTACAATCACAAGGTGGCTCTGCGCGATTATTCGATTCGAGACGATAATGGCAACATGATCGCGGAAGCGACTTCTTCCTGGCTCATGGTGAATTTGCAAACGGGACATTCGGAAGACCCGGAACAGACTCCTTTTTTGCCGACGCTCTATCCCGAAAAAGTCGCCATTTCCGAAAATTTGATGCTGCTTGAACCTCGTGCAAATCCACGTGTGGTGATGACAAAAACCGCAGCGTTTTCGGATATCGATATGAATCGGCATGTGAACAACTGCCGTTATGCAGACTGGGTCTTGGACGCGCTCTATCTGGATCAGTCGATGAAGGGTAAATCGATCCGTTCTATTCAAATCAACTATCTCGCGGGGATCCCGGTTGGGGAAGAAATCCATCTGGTGCGTTTTGATAATTCGAATCACCACGCATATGTTTTTGGCGTGAACGCAAAGGATCCGACAAGGGTTCATTTTCAGGCTCGAATCGGCATTGCGGATTGAGAATTTTGAAATAATTTTGTAAGTTTCCTTCTATGAAGGGAATTATACTTGCCGGTGGATCCGGAACTAGACTTTATCCGCTGACCATGGTGACATCGAAGCAGCTGTTGCCTGTTTACGACAAGCCGATGATTTACTATCCACTTTCGACGTTGATGCTCGCGGGTATCCGCGACATTCTCATCATTTCGACGCCGACGGACTTGCCAAATTTTGAACGTTTGCTCGGGGATGGAAGTGCGATGGGTCTGAACCTTTCGTATAAGGTGCAGCCTAGCCCAGATGGCCTTGCCCAGGCGTTCATTTTGGGTGAGGAATTCATTGGTGACGATTGCTGTGCGATGGTTCTCGGCGATAATATCTTCTACGGTAACGGCTTTAGTCCGCTGCTCAAGGCGGCGGTCAAGAATGCGGAAGAAAATGGCCGTGCTAGTATCTTCGGCTACTACGTTGAAGACCCGGAACGTTTTGGCGTTGTTGAATTCGACGCAAACGGCAAGGTCATTTCGGTCGAAGAAAAACCGAAGGAACCGATGAGCAATTACGCGATTACGGGTCTTTATTTTTACGACAACCGCGTTTGCAAATTTGCAAAGGAACAAAAACCGAGTGCTCGCGGTGAACTTGAAATTACCGATTTGAATAGAGTTTACCTGGAAAAGGGTGAACTGGATGTGAAACTTTTGGGCCGTGGATTTGCATGGCTCGACACAGGAACGATGGACAGCCTGATCGAAGCGGGCGATTTCGTTCGCATGGTTGAAAGCCGTCAGGGCATTCAGATCAGCGCGGTCGAAGAAATCGCTTACATCAATGGTTGGATCAGTAAGGAAAAACTCCTCGAAAGCGCTTCCAAGTATGGCAAGTCTCCTTACGGTCAGCACCTGCGCAAGGTTGCGGAAGGAAAAATTAAGTATTAAACAACGTGGACACTCCACGCTTCACACTCCACACTCCACACTATCCTAACAACTTTCTATTATGAAACGATCTATCATCATCACTGGCGGAGCTGGTTTTATCGGAAGTCATGTGGTACGCCTTTTTGTGAACAAGTACCCGGACTACAAGATCATCAATCTAGACAAGCTCACCTATGCGGGAAACCTCGCAAACCTGAAGGACATCGAAGACAAGCCGAACTACAAGTTCGTGAAGATGGACATCTGCGACTTCGACGCTTTCTACGAGCTCATGCAGAGTGAAAAAGTGGACGGCATTATTCACCTCGCCGCCGAAAGCCACGTGGACCGCTCCATCCAGGATCCGTTCACCTTTGCCAAGACGAACGTGATGGGTACGCTCAGTCTGCTCCAGGCGGCAAAGCTTTACTGGGAAAGCCTCCCGGAAAAGTATGAAGGCAAGCGCTTCTACCACATCTCGACCGACGAAGTTTACGGCGCTCTCAGCATGAGCCATCCGGAAGGCATTAAACCACCGTTTACGACGACCGCTTCGAGTTCCGAACATCATCTTGCTTACGGTGAAGACTTCTTCTACGAAACGACAAAGTACACGCCGCATTCCCCGTATTCCGCATCGAAGGCGGGCTCGGATCACTTTGTACGCGCTTTCCACGATACCTACGGCATGCCGACGATTGTCACGAACTGCTCGAACAACTACGGTCCATACCAGTTCCCGGAAAAGCTCATCCCGCTTTTCATCAACAACATTTGTCACAAGAAGCCTCTTCCGGTTTACGGCAAGGGTGAAAATGTGCGCGACTGGCTCTTTGTCGAAGATCACGCCCGCGCCATCGACATCATTTTCCACAACGGCAAGATCGCTGAAACCTACAACATCGGCGGCTTCAACGAATGGAAGAACATCGACATCATCAAGGTCGTAATCAAGACCGTCGACAAGCTTCTCGGTCGTGCAGAAGGGGAAGATCTGAACCTCATCACATACGTCACCGACCGCTTGGGCCACGACGCCCGCTACGCGATCGACTCGACAAAGCTCCAGAAGGAACTCGGCTGGGAACCCTCCCTCCAGTTCGAAGAAGGCATTGAAAAGACTGTCAAGTGGTATCTCGAGAACCAGGAATGGCTGGACAATATCACGAGTGGCGACTACGAAAAGTATTACGAAAAGATGTACGGGAACAAGTAACCCCTGACGTCTTAGAAGGTTTTAGGAGAATCGATCATGGGAAAGTTTAAGTTTATCGATACGGAAATTGAAGGCGTTAAAATTATTGAACCGACCGTTTTTGGCGATGCCCGCGGTTACTTCATGGAAACCTATAGCGAAAAAGAATTCGCAGAAAACGGTATCGATGTGAAGTTCGTTCAGGACAACGAATCCCGCAGCAAAAAAGGCGTTCTCCGCGGTCTGCATTTCCAAAAGCAGAACCCGCAGGGAAAGCTTGTGCGCGTTCTCGAAGGGGAAGTTTTTGACGTCGCTGTGGACCTGCGCAAAGCGAGCAAGACCTTTGGAAAATGGGTGGGCGTCACCCTTTCTGCAGAAAACAAAAAGCAGTTCTACATTCCGGAAGGTTTTGCTCATGGCTTTGCCGTTCTTTCGGAAACGGCGACCTTTGTGTACAAATGTACACGTCTTTATGCCCCGGGCGATGAAGGCGGTCTTATGTGGAACGATCCGCAGATTGGCATCCAGTGGCCGGTGAGCGAAGACTTTAAGCCTCTTTTGAGCGAAAAGGATACAAAGAACCCGACCCTTGCCAATTTAGATTGGACATTCTAATCGATAAAATTTTATTTTTCGCATAATGAAGAATATTCTTGTGCTCTGTACGGGAAACGTCTGTCGAAGCCCGACTGCGGAATACCTGTTGCGTAAATCTTTGGAAGGCGTGGATTGCATCGTCCAAAGCGCTGGAATGGGTGCAGTCGTTGACTCGCCTGCAGAACCGATGGCTCAAAAAGTCGCGCTCTCACACGGGCTCGATATTTCTGCGCATCGTTCGCGACAGGTGACGATGGATATGCTTAAGTGGGCGGATCTGGTTTTGGTGATGGAAAAAGCCCAAAAGATTCACCTGCTCGAACGTTACTCATGGTTGGATGGAAAAGTTTTCTGTTATGGAGACTCGATAAAAGTGGACGTTCCGGATCCGCATGGACGCCCGGAAAGCGCCTTTGTCATGGCTTGGAATTTTATTGAAAAATTGACGCCTTACTGGGCTCAAAAAATTTCTCATCACGAGGAATAGAATTTATGGCGATAGAAAAGAAGACTATACCGGTATCGACGAAGAATCCATGGTTGGATTTGCTTGAAGACCTGTGGAAGAATAAACTGTTGGTTTTTTCTTTTACCTTCGTTTTTGGCATTATCGGTATCGTTGTTGCTCTTTGGATTCGACCTATGTATGAAGCGAGTGCTTTGATTCAGGTGAAGACCAAGGGAGGCTCCCTTTCTGCAATGCTCGGGGATGTGGGTTCTTTATTAGGCATGGGCGGAAGCTCTGCGGAAACGGAAATCCAGCTGATGCAGAGTCGTCGCATTTTGGAAGAACTCATCGATTCTTTGGGACTTCATAACGAAGCCAACCCGACAGAGACCATAGATCGTTTCCTTCGAAAGGAGGGACGTGTGGATATCCGCTATATGAAGCTTCCGGATTCTTCTGCAGTGGCTCCGGAAATTCGAAGCAAACCATGGGTTTTGATTGCGGACGATTCTTTGAATTTCTCGTTTTACGATGCAGATATGTCAAAGGTTTTGTCTTGTTCGAAGGGCAAACTTTGCTCGGCTCCTTATCATGGAGACTCGGTTTCGATACTCGTTTCCGTGATGGATGTGAAAGCGGGACAAAAGTTCAATGTAACGCAGAAAATGATGGTCCGCGCGGTGAATGCGGTTTTGCAAAACCTGTCTATTTCGGAAGCGGCTAAGAAGACGGGCCTTTTGCATGTGTCCTTCCAGCATCAGTATATGGACAAGGCCGTGACGGTGGTTGACTCTTTGACGTCCATTTATCTTCGTTTGAATGAGGAATTCAGCTCTTCGGATATGAAGAATACTCTGGAACTTTTGGAAGACCAGCTGCCGATTGCACGCAAGACGCTGGACAGCTTGATGCTTAAACTCAACGAGTATCGTGAAAAAATCGGATCTGCGGATATCGCCGCCGAAACGAAGATTACGCTTGAATCTCAGGTCAAGCTTCAGCAGCAGATAATCCTTTTGGAACAGATGCGTGAAGAAAAGGCTCGCCTGTTTGACGCCTCGCACCCGCAGATCGTGACGATGGATAGGCAGATTGCATCTCTCAAAAGAGAAATGGCAAAGGCGAACTCGCAAACAAAAAAACTGCCGGAAACGCAACAAAAAATCCTGACGATGACTGCCGAAGCGCAGTTTGCTCAGACCGCTTATTCCGATCTTTTAAAACGCGTGGAGCAGCTTCGTTTGCTCGTCGCTGGTTCAGCAGAATCGGCTCAGATTGTGGACCATGCTGTGGCAGATCCGAAGCCTGTCAAGCCGAAGAGAAAGATGATCGTTCTCGCGTTCATTTTTGCAGGATTCTGTGCGGCGTTCGGATTTATTTCTTTGCGTAAAAAGATGAAGGGTGTAATTGACCCGTTCTTGGTTTCGAAGGCAACAGGCTTAAGCGTGTATTCTCTGATTGCGAAGGGCGAAAAAGAATCGCTTGAAGGACTTCATACTCTGCAACTTTCGCTTGAACTAGAAAGTTATGACAAAAATCGGATTCTTTGCTTTACGGGACTTTTGCCGCATGTCGGATGCTCTTTTGTCGCCGCTCAGATGGCGAAGCTTTTTGCAGAATCCGGTAAAAAGGTTTTGCTGATTGATGCAGATTTGCAAAAGGGAAATCTGGGCAGTTTGTTTGGCTTTGAACCTGCGGAAGGACTTGTGGATGTTCTCGCTGGGAAGAAGTCGATTTCGGCGGTTGTGAAGACGACTCAGACTCCGGGCTTGGACCTTCTTCTTTGCGGATACCATTTGCTATGCTCGGAAGGCGTTTTGGGAACGAAAAAGTTTGCCAACTTTATCAAGCTTGTCCGTGAAAGTTATGACATTGTTATTTTGGATACGCCGTCTTTGCAAAAGACAATGGATGTTTCGGTGGTGAGCCGTGAATTGGACGAAATCGTTCTGATTTTGGAATACGGTCGCCACAGCATGGATAGCATTCTGGAAGGGGTATCTCTCTTGTCTAAGACATCGACGCTTTCGAAGGTTATAGCCTTCAACAAGTGCGTTCTTCCGCAGAAAAAGAAAATTTAGGGAGTAATCAATGATGATCAATTTAATTTTATGTGGTGGATGCGGAACGCGTCTTTGGCCGGTTAGCCGGACTCTGATGCCGAAACAGTTCGCCAAGCTTTTTGATGGCAGTTCTCTTTTCCAGGGAACGGTCGTGACGAATTCGGTCGCATGCGAATCGCAGTATGTAATCAGCAATGCGGAGCAGTATTTCCTTGCCAAGGATCAGCTGTCGGAACTTCCGGAATGCGGTCACGATCCGCGTTTTATGCTGGAACCGGTGGGCCGTAATACAGCGCCTGCAATCGCTCTGGCGTGCCTTTCCTTGGATCCGAATGCGGTTGTTCTCGTTTCTCCGTCCGATCATGTGATCCGTAAAAAAGAAGCCTATTTGAAGGCTTTGGAAAAGGCGGAAAAGTTTGCGGAAGAAGGTTCCTTGGTCACATTCGGCATTACGCCGACAAGTCCGGAAACCGGCTACGGTTACATCGAAGCGGATGGCGAAAACGTTAAGCGTTTTGTGGAAAAGCCGAACCTGGAGAAGGCGAAGGAATACCTGCAGAGCGGTAACTTCTATTGGAACAGCGGCATTTTCTGCTTCAAGGTTTCCACGTTCCTTTCGGAACTCGAAAAGTACGCCCCGGACATGTTTATCGCATGCAAAGCGGCTCTTGCCAATGCGAAAAAGGAAAATCAGCTTCTTCGTGTCAATTACGAAGACATGATGGCTATTCCGGCTAATTCCATCGACTACGCGGTGATGGAAAAGTCCAAGAAGGTAAAGGTCGTCCCGTCGGATATCGGCTGGTCGGACCTCGGATCTTTCGACGCCCTTTATGGGGAATATCCGCATGATGAAGCGGGCAACAACGTGAACCCGAAGCATATTCCGGTCGGCACTACGAATTCCTTGGTCATCGGTCAGCAGCGCATGGTTGCGACGATCGATCTCGACAAGATGCTCGTGGTGGACACGCCGGATGCTCTTCTCGTCGCACCTCTCGCTTCGAGTCAGAAGGTGAAGTCGGTCGTTGAAAAACTCAAGTTCAAGAAGTCTCCGCTGACGGACGTTCCGCAGACGGTCAGCCGTCCGTGGGGCACTTATTCCGTTCTCGACGACAACGAACGTTACAAGATCAAGCGTATCGTGGTGAAGCCGGGTAAACGCCTTTCTTTGCAAAAGCATTTGCACCGCTCGGAACACTGGGTCGTGGTAAGCGGTACTGCTACTTGCACGGTTGGAGAGAAGATTTTCTACGTGCGTCCGAATGAATCGACTTATATCCCGGTGGGTGAAGTGCACCGTTTGCAGAATGACGGTAAGCTTCCCCTCGTCATCGTGGAAGTTCAGGTCGGTGAATATACGGGCGAAGATGATATCATCCGCATTCAGGACGACTTCAGGCGTTCGTAATTCGAACAAAGGAATTGAAAAAGGCTCCGCTTTTGCGGAGCCTTTTTTGTAAGCCTTGAAATTTTAGTTGGCGGTCGAATCTGTTGTCGATTCTGCAGAAGAATCGTCCGGGCCCATGTATTCGACAACGAAGACAAGCGTCGCGTTGCTCGGAATCGGACCTCCGCCGCGGTTGCCGTAGCCGAGTTCAGGCGGAATCACGAGGACTCTCTTTTCGCCCGGGAGCATGCCTTCGACACCCAAATCCCAGCCGCGGATCACGTTGCCCTTGCCGAGCGGGAAGTTGAAGATCTGGCCGCGTTCACGCGAACTGTCGAATTTTTTACCGTCGGAGAGGAAGCCTGTGTAATGCACACGGGCATTTTCGCCGGCGTGGATCGGTTCACCCTGGCCTTCTCGGATAATGCTGTATTTCAAACCTTCTGGGCCGTCCTTCAGATCGAGCTTTTCCACATCCGGGAAGAAGTCCATCGTTTCTGCAAGAGCTTCATCCACTTCGACATTCAGCATTTCCACGCGGAAGACGAGTGTCGAATTGGGCGGAATGGTGCTGTAAGACTTGGCTCCGTAACCCATCGATGGGCTGATTTTTAGCCAACGAACGGTTCCCGGCATCATACCGTCGAGACCGACTTCCCAGCCGTTGATCAAACGTCCACCGCCGAGGATTGTGGTTAAAGGCTTGCCGAAATCTTTAGAACTCGAGAACTTACGACCCGATGCAATCCAGCCTGTGTAGTGGGTTTGGATGCGGGTTCCTTGCGTTGCCTGCGTTCCTGCACCGACCTTTTCGTCCCAGTATTGAACGCCGTTTTCGAGCTTTTTCCACTTTGCCTTTTTGCTGTCGGCAAAGTTGTCCGGTTCAAGTGGCGGTTCTGCAGAAACGAGTTCCACTTCAAAGTAGAGGTCGGAGCGTGGGGGAATCGGGCCGATTTCACGGTCGCCGTAGGCGAGCTGGTAAGGGATTGAAAGTTTGCGGATTTCACCGATTTTCATGCCCAAAAGACCGCGTTCCCAGCCCGGAATCACTTGGCCTGCGCCTAAAGAGAATTCCAGCGGTTCGCCGCGATCATAAGAGTTGTCGAACATCGTCATCGCCGAGTCGGCCAAAAAGCTCTTATAATGGACGCGGATCAGCTGACCATTCTGAATCGGTTCACCAGAACCTTCTTTAACAGTGACAACTTCATACGGAATTGCCCACAGGCAAATCGGCAGAAGAAGGAGAAAAGCGAAAAATCTGTTTTTGGGCATGCGAACTCCTGAAGTGCAAATTAGAAAATGCTAGTTTTTTTGGACACAATCAGGTGGAATAACATGGATTTGACAATCATTTTCATGCTGGTGGCCATCGTTCTGCTCTCGCTGGTGCTTGCCGGCTTGGGTGCGTATGTGGTCATCCATAATTCGGATGAGAAGGAAAAGGAATCGAATGCTCCGGTTATCGATGTTTCCGGTCAGTATGCGGTCGTGGTCCGTCCTGCCCGCGAATCGATCGAGAAAGTGAAACCTTCCTTAAAAGAAATGGCTGAATGGCTCTCTACTACAGGCGCTAGTCCGGAAGAACAAGCTCGTTTGATTGAATCTTGGAACAAGAGTATTGATGACGTGGTGAAGGTAATTGACGAAGGCGACCGAAATGGGACCGTGACTTATCGTGTGGTGGTTGGTCCTAAGAGCAAGCCGTTTTGTAATTTTATGAGTGACGACAATTATATTACTCGGGAACAGATTCGGAATCACGCAGAAATTCTGCCACCCTATGTTCTCGGTTGCGATTGTCATTTGGTACCTAAGCTTCCTTGGGAAAATCCGGGTAAGGCGGGGTGGAAACCTCTTATTCCGGAAAATGGGGCGTATCGCGTTCCCGATTGGAGACACATTGCGTAAGACTCTACTGTTTGCTTCTCTTTTCTCGGTCGCCGCATTTGCAGCGAATTCAGCGATTATCACTCTAGAGATGCCGGTTGGCGCTCGTCAGCTCGGTATGGGTGAAACCGGCGTGGCTGTTGCGGATGACGCGGCGGCACTCTATTACAACCCGGCAGGCCTTGCCTTTGGCCCGCTTGCTAACGAATGGGAACTGTCCTTGGAACAGAAGTCGGAAAAGACTCCAGCTTTTACGACTCTCGCCGTCAAAAACCGTGCAGGGTTTTTTGAAAAGAGTGAAATTTGGGCAGGCACGAATAGCGGTATTCGCCATTACGATGGGGAACACTGGTCCGATTATCATGTCGTGACCCTTGAAGGTCAACAGAAGATCCGGGATGTCGTCCGCGTGTTTGCTGGTACGGAAGCGGGTCTGGATGAATACACGCGCAAGGTCAAGCAGTTTAACGATGTGCAGAATGACGTCGATGAATCCTATGTCCGCGACGTGATGATTCCCTGGAATTTGGTCGTCAGCGATACGGTGACCGCACTTCTGTATGAAGTCCGCACGGAAAAGCTCTGGGTGGGTACGCCGAAGGGACTCTTCCGCTTTGACGGCAAAACCTGGAAAAACTATTCCGCAGAACTGGGAACGCCGCGTATTACCGCCTTGGAAAATCAGGGCGCAACGCTTTGGATCGGTACGGATAACGGTCTTTTCTCTTACCGCAACGGAGTCGTGGAGCAGAAGGGTAAGGTCCTCCCGAGTCAAAAGATCAACGCTCTGGCGTGGTCGGATTTCAAGGGTGAACTTTATGTATCCGCAGACGGCGCTGGTATCGCTCGATTGATTCCGAAGAAGGGTTCAAGCGGAAAGGACCGCTGGAGCCTGTTCAACGAAGAAGACGGTCTCATGGATTTGCATGCGACGGCTTTGATCGTGGATTCTTCGGGGCACGTTTGGGCGGCTCATAACGGCGGTCTTTCTCACTTCAACTTGCGCAAGTGGGAACAGGTCAAGTTTGAAAGCAACATCGTGCACGATCTCGCTGTGGACGATGACGGAGCCATTTGGATTGCGACGGATAAGGGCGTCTGGCGTCATTTGCCGGACTATGCCACCGCGTCCGGTCGTAAGGCGGAACTCGAACGCAAGCCGGAAGACCGCGGAAACCAACAGTCGGAAGATGAATGGGAACATTTCCATTCCGGCAATGGACTTTCTTCGAACCGAGTCTGGGCGGTTTTACCGCAGGCGAATGACGTCTGGTTCAGTACGAGCGCAGGCATTGAACGTTATAAGGACGCGGACTACCAGCTCACCTTCTTCTATGAAAAGCTTCTTCCTGTCTTGAATATCCCGGACTTGTACCACTTGTTCGGCGGCATGACGATTCCTCTTGATGAATGGGGAACTTTGGGTGTGTCGGTAAACTTTGTTTCTTTCGGTGAAACGGTCGTTTCGACGGAAGATGATGCTGCAACAAATGCGAACAGCTCTGAAGTGGTCGGTGCCATCAGTTACGGCACCAAGTTGACGCAAAAGTCTTCTATTGGTCTGACGATCAAGTTCTTCTATTCGGACTTGAGTTCTGGTGCATCGACGAATGGCGAAGAAGCAACGACGTTCAGTTACGCGTTTGACGTGGGCTTCCTCCGTCGCGACTTCTTGATCGATGACTTGAGTGCGGCAATCGTTCTTGCCAATATCGGTCCGAGCGTTTATTACACGGACAAGTCCGATCAGGATCCGATTCCGCTTACCTGGCGTTTGGGACTTGCTTATGAAGTGGTGAACTCTTTGGACCATCGCCTGTTGATTGCGGCGGATTATAACCGTACGGTTGTTTACGACGATGATAAGGGCAATCCGGAACCGTTCTACACCGCAATGTGGAAAAGCTTGATCCATCCGGAACTCGGAGGCCATGGCGCAACGCGCTTTAAGAACTCTCTTCTTCAGGGCATTTTCAACATCGGTGTGGAATACACTTATTCCAATACGGTGGCGGTGCGAGCTGGTTACCTTTACGACAAAACGGGCAAGCGTAACGAAGTGGATCTGGGTCTTGGCGTGATGCTTTCCGATGTACTCGAATTCGATATTTCGACAATCAAGGACGTGGGCGAAAACGACGGCGTTCGTGACGGTCAGATGCGCTTTGGTGCAATCTTTAAGTTCTAAAGATTTGAAACATGGTTCCGGTTAATTATCAGCGTCAGATGGATGATATCATCCGTCGCTTGCAGAGCAAGGGAGAAGTTCCTTCGCTTTTGCTGCATTGCTGCTGTGCGCCGTGTTCAACCTATGTTCTGGAATATCTTTCGAATTATTTCCGCATTACGACTTTCTATTACAATCCGAACATTTTCCCGATTGAAGAATACAAACACCGTGTGGCGGAATTAAAGCGCTTTTCGGCAGAGTTTCCGGCGAAGCACCCGGTGAGTTTCCTCGAAGGAAATTATGAACCTGCACGCTATTATGCAGCTGTTAATGGACTTGAAAAAGAGCGCGAAGGCGGAGCCCGGTGTTATAAATGCTTTGAACTCCGATTGGGCGAAGCGGCAAAAGTAGCGAAAGAGCTCGGCATGGATTATTTCACGACGACGCTCACCATTAGCCCAATGAAAGATGCGGACGTGCTGAACCATATTGGTGAAGAAATGGGAAAGCTTTACGGAGTCAAGCATTTGCCGTCGAACTTTAAAAAGCGTAACGGCTTCCTCCGTTCCACGCAGCTTTGCAAGGAATACAATCTTTACCGCCAGTATTTTTGCGGATGCGTCTTTTCGAAAATGGAACGGGACCGTCAGATTGCAGAAGAAGAGGCGAAGGCTCGAGCCCTGGAACTGTCTTCTGTTCTTGTTTAACGTATTTTCAGCGTAGAATAGGGCGAAAAAAAGGCCTCCGCCGCAGCGGAGACCCTTCTCTCTTTGTAGGTTGAAACTTAGTGGATCGAGATACGCTGGGTGCTGTTCATCGAACCTGCATGGACGCGGACGATGTAGGAGCCGCTCTGCATCGATTCGAGCGAAACGGATTCGTTCACCTGGAAGAAACGCTTCAGTGCACGGCCCTGCATGTCGAACACTTCTACGGTGACAGGCGTTGCGGTGCTGACGTGGAGAGTTCTGCCGAGGACTGCAAGGTGCAGGCTCTGGGCTGTCTTGTCCGCGGCAATCGAAGTGCTTTGTTCATTGACAACGTTCAGGCTTATGGTAATGGTTTCGCCGTTCACCTTGATTGTTTCGGTGTAAGAACCTTCGGTGGCCCAGCTTTCTACAGTACCGGAAATCGTTACGCTGTTGCCTGCGTAGGTGAAGTTGATGTTGCCGATGGAGGCTAGGTTCCAAGTTTCACGGCTGAAGGATGTGACGTTCGTAATCGTGATGGTTTCGAAAGCGGTATTCTTGGCGACCGTCTGGTTAGTCGAACCGTTGATGACATAGCCTGCTGCAGAAATTGCAGAGGAGCTAGAAACGACGACGCTAGACGAAGATGTCGCGCTCGAACTGGAAACTGCATTGCTCGAGGAGGAGTTTGTGCTGGAGCTGGACTTCGCAGAGCTCGAAGAAGACGGAGATTCTACCGGGACAATCGCCATGCCCGAACAACGGACGTCATCTACATAGAGGTAATTGAGGCTGGGCTGGTTCCCCTTGATTTCCCAGGTGAGTTTTGCGATGCGCTTCTTGGAAAGAGTCACGTCATCTGCCCAGGATTCCTGAGCCAACATATCCCAGGGAATCGTCACGGTGGTCCAGGAAGTAGACGCCGTCTTGGTAATCTGGTGGTAACCGTAATCCTTGACCGCCGTATCCTCTGCCTTAAAGTTGTGGGCAGCACCCTTGTACTTGTATGTAATGGCGGTGCAAGAAGAAAGGTCGTAAGCGGTCTGGGTTTCGTTCAGGCCTACACCGAGAGCCACATAAGGATCGTACTTGTTGCCTCCCTGGGAAAGCGTGACTCCAGTAATACCCGCCACATAGCTGGTGGAGTTTCCGGTTGTAGAACCGGGAAGCACTACATTGTAACCGCCGTTCTTGCCGGGACCGTTTGTAATCGTAGAGGCGCCATCGTCGCCTTTGTCGGTATAGGCATACCATTCGCCGCCGGTAAAGGCGTAATTGTCCCCGTCTTCAAAGTCGTCAATGTAATCGGTGGTTCCTGCCGGCTGCACGTAGCTCGAGGAACTGGCCGCGGAGCTGCTGGAGGTTATTGTCGTGCCGCTGCAAGCCGTGTAGGAGGTAGGCAACTTCGAGAAGATATTGGTATTTACCCACTTTCCACTTTCGGAATAGTTCCAAGCGCTTCCACTAAAATAAGAAGCCCCTTCGTTCTTGTTGGATACAGACCAGTTGGCACCGGAAAGCTTATGCTGATTCATCCAGGATAGCCAAGTGGATGAAGTCCCACTGACAGAACCGCCGCCATCGGCATTGACGGTTCCCCATTCCGAAACAAACACGGAAAGCCCGCTGTTCATGGCCGAGACCGCATTGGCGCCTTCTGTTCTCGTGCTGTGGGAACCCGCATAGTAATGGAAGGTGTAGGCTGTGTTATTCTTGGAGTCCGTCACCGGATTGCTGGAAGCCTCGTTGGGAAACTGGTCCCAGCTGCGGCTACCCACCAGGATTAGATTGTCGGAGTATTGACGGATTGTCGACACAACTGTATCAGCATAGGTCTTGATGGTGTCCCAGGACTGGGTAGTGGGTTCATTGAAAATTTCAAAAATTACGTTGTCGTATTTGCCCCATTTTTCTGCCATATAACTGAAGAAGGTCTTCGCGTTTTCCACGTTGTCGCTGGCCTTGTGACTATGGTAGTCGATAATCACGTAAATATCGTTGTCGATGGCCGCCTGGACCACTGTATTCATAAGGCTTTGGTAATAACCATTCTTGTTAAAGTAGTTACCGGCACCCCAGTCCTCGTCCACACCCATGGGGGCGCGAATTAGCTGTATGTTCTGTTTCTGTACAAGACCGCTGACATAATCGGCAGTCCAGAAAGGAGCTCCCACGTCGCTTGCGATGCTCCAGAAAAGGCTCATACCCTGCACCGCCACCTCGTTTCCGCTGGTGACGCCCTTACAGGAACCGTAAATTTGGCCCTTGCCGCTGGAATTGGTACCAGCCTGCAACTGGCCGTAGGCGCTCACAGGACCGACGCGTCCAAATGAAAGCGTTGCAAGACTCATGGCGAGTACGCCAACAGTCAAGACGGATTTGGTGAAAGAAAAGTTCATTCTAGACCTCGCAAAGAGAAAATAGGATTACCCCTATAATTTATGTCAAAGGCTTTTTTTAGGGAGTAAAATGCGATTAACAAATGGTTCTTTTTGTTCCCACTTTGTTCTCTTGTGAGCAAAAACAAATTCCCCTGTGTGATGCAGGGGAAGTAAGTAAAAGTTACTTTGCAAAAGTTACTTTGCGAAACGGTTGAAACAGTTGTGCGATTCTTCTTATTCTTCGAAGGTCCCTTCAAAAACAAATTCAGCTGGACCTGTCATCATCACATGGGAATCTTCTTCTCTCCATTCGATGTGGAGCGTTCCGCCGAGAAGTTCCAGGTCAATTGCACGAGAAGTTTTTCCGTTCAAAACACAGGCGACAAGTGTTGCGCAAGCGCCTGTTCCGCAGGCGAGAGTTTCTCCTGTTCCGCGTTCCCAGACGCGCATTTTGGCGTGGGTAGAGTCTACAAGTTCGCAAAATTCGATGTTTGACTTGCGCGGAAAAAATGAATCGATTTCGTAATCGGGTCCTTTGGTGTGCACCGGAGCTGTTTTAACGCTGTCGACAAAAGTTACCGCATGTGGATTTCCCATGGAAACGCAAGTGAATTCACATCCGTCGAGGGTGATCTTGTTCGTTTCCGCGGCAACCGGAATCTTCGCCGGTTCAAGAATCGGAGCGCCCATGTCCACTGTCGCCGATTTAAAGTTTTCTCCATCGCGATGGATCACGATGTGTTTAATGCCTGCACCGGTTTCTAAGTCAAATTCGTCTTTGGCTTTCTTGAAGAAACGTTCCCACGCAAAACGGGCCACGCAACGACTGGCGTTACCACACATTTCGGCTTCACTGCCGTCTGGATTGAACATTCGCATGCGCACATCGGCCTTGTCCGAAAGGCTAATCAAAACGAGGCCGTCTGAACCGACGCCAAAATGTCTATCAGAGATTTTCGGGGAAAGCTGGGTAGGGTCTTTAACCACGCCGTTTCGATTATCTACATAGATGTAATCGTTTCCAGCGCCTTGCATTTTAGTGAAGTGGATCATAGGAGGGTCCTAGGTGAAGTGGTCATCAATAATGCCGCTCGCTAAAACGGCATCATCTTGATAAAGTACGACGATTTGCCCCGGAGTCACAGACATTTGAGGTTCGTCGAAGGCTACGTACAAATTATCGCCTTCGATTTTGAATGTAGCAGGGGCAAGGGTTTTACCGTGGCGGATCTTTGCCATGGCGCGACCCTCATTCACATGATCGTCCAGAAGCAATCGGTTGACGTCATGGGCTTTAAGGCTTTTGGAATACAAATCGGCTTTGGTTCCGAGAATCACTTGATTCTTGTGCGGGTCAATTTTCACGACAAAAAGCGGCTCTTTGAGACCGCCAATGCCAAGACCTTTGCGCTGACCGATGGTATAATAAATGATACCGTTGTGATGGCCGAGAACTTTGCCGTTCAAATCGACGATGTCACCGGGCTTGATGTCATCCTTGTCGAAGAGAACTGCGTAATCTTCGCATTCGATGAAGTCTTGACTTTCGTGCTGGGCGGCAATGTCTTCAAATCCGGATTCCGCAGCTAGGGTTTTGACTTCTTTTTTGGTGAGGTTTCCGAGTGGGAAAATCACGCGGGAAAGCTGTTCTCTTTTTAAGCGCGAAAGGAAATAGGTCTGATCCTTGGTAGAATCGACCGCCTTGCGCAAGAGTCTTCCGTTATCGGAAACCTGTGCATAATGCCCTGTCGCGAATGTGTCGAAGTCGAGCAGTTTATGGGCGCAATCGATTAAGAATCCAAACTTCATCTTTTGATTGCATTTAACGCAAGGGTTCGGGGTGCGACCGGCTCTGTATTCTTCGCGGAAATAGTCTAAAACATTTCGCTTGTACTGTTCGGCAAGCGGAATGACTTCGTAGTCGATACCTAGGCGTTTGGCGACTTCTGCTGTTTTTTCAAGTTCGCGAGCTTCACCTGGGCCAAAACATCCGCTTTGACCGTGGTCTTCTAAAGGAATTGTTCCATCCCAAAGAGACATCGTAACACCGACGACGGAGTGACCTTGTTTCTTTAAAAGATAGGCTGCCATCGTGGAATCAACGCCACCAGAAAGTCCGACTGCGATTTTCATGCTCCAAAATATAGAAAAGCCAAAGTCCTTCAAAAAACTTTCTAACTTTCCCTATATGGATATTGCGTACTGGCGAAAAAAAATCGACGAGCTTGAAAACAATCTGATCGAGCTTTTGAATAACCGCGCAAATTATGCGGTTAAAATCGGTAAAATTAAAAAGGAAAAGGGACTTCCTGTTTTTGATGCCTCTCGCGAACAGGAAATCTTGGAACGCGTCGCTGCCAAGGCGAAAGCGTGTGACGGTCCGCTCTCTCCGGAATCGATGGCTCGGATTTTTCAGGTCATCATGACGGAAACTCGACAGGTGGAAAGGTGATGTTTTCTTTCAAACGAGTCACTTTTGTCGGTTTTGGGCTTCTTGCAAGTTCCATCGCCGCCGCTTTTAAGCAGGCGAAAGAAGATGTCATTGTTCGAGCGGTCAGCTCGCCGAAGACGCTTGCCCGTGCCAAGGAATTGAAACTCGCCGACGAAACGTTCGGCTATGATGAAATTGATCAGTGGGTAGAAGGTTCGGACGTCATTCTGCTTTGCACGCCGATTTCGATCATTCTTTCGACTCTCGAAAAGCTTTCCAAGCGGACTCCGTCCCATCCGATTCTCGTTTCGGATATAGGCAGTACCAAGGCGGAAATTTGCAAAGCGGGTGCCGCTCTTAAGGCTCCGTTCCGCTTTGTGGGAAGTCATCCGATGGCTGGCTCGGAAAAACATTCCGTTGAATTCAACGATCCGTCGTTATTTGAAAATGCGTACTGGTTCGTCTGCCCGCCTGCGGGAACCTCTGCTTGCGATTATAAGGCTCTGTCCGAAATGATTTCGTTCGTCGGAGCGGAGCAGGTCGTTTTCCCGCCGGAACATCACGATCAGACGGTCGCCTGGGTCAGTCACATGCCGCAGATGGCAAGTTCAAGCCTCGCCGCGAACATCCCGGCGCGCCTTCTCGACAACGGGTACCAGCATTTTGCCGGGCGCGCCTTCCGCGACATGACCCGTATCGCCGCATCCAGCTGGGCCATGTGGAAGGATATTGCCGAAACGAACAAACCGGAAATTCTTCGCGCCATGGACGAATATATCGCAGGCCTTCAAGAGACCCGTCAGGCAATCGAAAAACTCCCGACGGATGAAGACTATCTGCATCGGATTTTTAGCCAGGGAAACGCCGGTCGCGCTTCGCTTTTTGCCCCAGGCAAGAATGCGAACAACAGTTTTTTCCAGCTCACGGTACAGTTGAAAGATGAACCGGGATCGATTCTTGCAGTGCTTGAACCGCTTGCGAAGGCAGAGCTGAACGTGCGAGATATCGAACTTATGAAGGTGCGCGAAAATATCGCAGGCACCCTTTTGATTGCATTTAAAACCGAAGCTCAGGCGAATGCGGCGCGAGAACTCTTGCGCTCCTTGAATTTTGAAGTAACGGAACGCTAATGGAAGATATCGTTTTAAATCCGGACCGCGAACTTTCGGAAGATGTGCTTGCGCTCGGCCTTCTGGTGAACGGTCGTACGACTTTGGACGACTTTGCGTTTACCGATCGCTCTCGCCATTTTGCGAACTTGCTCCAGGAGTTTGGCCTCAAGGTCGAAGAAAAAGGTTCGAATACGATTCTGACGGGTGTCGGATTCTCTTATAAGATTCCGGCTCTTCTGCATATTCCGGAAAGTGACAATGCCATGTCGCTTTTGCTTGCTCTCGCTTCCAAGGATACGGAAACGCTTTTCTCTGCAACGGGAACTGCGGAACAGCTTCAAAAGGCAAAGACTTTCCTCGCTGAAGTTTTCGGCGTGAAGGTGGAAAACGAATCGGATACGGAAGCGGGCAAGACGATTTCGTTCCACTTTGAACATGTGCTTCCGTTGCTCAAGGAAACGCGTGAAGGCTGCATCCCGTACCTCGCTAAGAATGCGGTCCTCGTGAATGCTCTTGTTCTCGGTAGAACTGTCGAGTTTGATGAACGCTGTCCGGTCCGTTCTTCGTTTGTCGAAATGCTCGCTTACTTCGGCGCGCAAATCCAGATTCAAACGACCGGTATGCAGGAAATGAGCGAACTCGAACGCCGTATTGCCAAGGCTCGTGGTATCAAAACGGAACGCCGTGTCAAAACGGTCATTTCCGAAACCAAGATTTTGACGAGCCACGACTACTTTGTGCCGAATGATCCGACGGAAGCTTGTGCCCTTGTCATCCTTTCGATTCTTTCTCCGGCATTCAAAAACAAAAAGATTACGCTCAAAAATGTTCTGGTTGCGGCCGACCGTGCCGGAGCCTTCTCGGCGCTCCGCCGTATGGGGGCAAAAATCGATTTTGGATCGCGTCACGAGCGTTATGGCACAGCCTATGCGGACGTGATTTCTGTTTACGATAAACGCTTGTCCTCTCGCCGCCTTGCAGAAGATATCCTTTGCACGTGCCTGGAGGAATATCCGTTCATCGCTCTTGCGGCGAGTACTGCCGACGGGGAAAGTATTCTTCGCATTCCGGATAGCCTATCCAAGGAATTGCGTCCTCGTTGCGAAACGCTCGCCCGAAATTTGAAACAGACAGGCGCTTCGATCGGCGTCTATGATGAAGGACTTGTTATCCGCGGAAGAGAAGAACTCGATGCGGGCAGATTTGATGCGGAAAACGATCCGGTTCTTGGATTGATGTTTAACGTCATTTCGCTTTTCTCGCAAGGAGAAACGACGATTGAAAATCTGGGAAACATCGACGTCGCTTTTCCAGGGATCGTAAATAAATTAAAAGAGATTGCACAATCATGAAGTTTTCCAAAATCGGCATTGTTGGCTTTAAGGGAAAGAGCCCTGAACTCATCAAGGCTCTCGAAGAAATTTCCGTGTTTGCGGCAAAGCATCGTGACATTTCGTTCTATGCGGTGGATTCTCTTGTGGGAGTCGCTCCCAAGGGTATTCGCATTGTCTCGGAACGCACTCTGCGCAAATGCTCTCTTTTGATTGCGATCGGCGGTGATGGTACGTTTTTAAGCTCGGCACGTATTGCGCTGGGCGTCAACATTCCGATTCTTGGCGTGAATGCGGGCCGCGTTGGATTCCTGACGGAAACGCCGGTGGAAAGCTTGCCGGATGCGCTGAATGCACTTCTCGTGGGCGATTATACGACCCGCGACCGCATCATGATAGATGCCAAAATCTATCACAAGCAAAAGGTTCTCTGCTCGGAAACGGTTTTGAACGAAATGCATATCCGAGCCCATGCTCCAGAACGCCTCGTCAATATCAACGTGGAATTCAAGGGCCGTCCGCTGACGGAATATTGGGCGGATTCTCTGCTCGTTTCGACGCCGACAGGTTCTACTGCTTACAATCTTGCCGCGGGTGGGCCAATTATCTATCCGTCGGTCGATGCCTTTGTCTTGACCCCGGTGGCGCCTTGCAGTCTTTCGGTTAGGCCGCTTATCATCCCGACGGATTCGGAATGCCGTGTCACGTCGATTATGAATACGCCGATTGAACTCGTCTTTGACGGTCGAATTGTGCACGTCCTTGAAGCGGGGGATTCTCTCGTTCTTTCCAAGAGTAAGGATGTAACGACGTTTATCCGCATGAAGAATACGGGCTTCGTCAATGCTCTTCACGGAAAGCTCGGCTGGACGGGAAAACCGAAGCTCGCGATCAAGTAATCACAAATAAGGTTCAATCAGCGGAAGGGTCTGTGCGACTGCGTCCTGGATGCTTTCCAAATCTTCGCCGGGATACGCTTTGGACTTGGAAATTTCAAGTGCTAAATCGAGTCCGCGTTTCAGGTTCTCTGCGACCGTTTTCAAAGGAGTTCCCATTTCTACCGAAGCCTTAAACCACTTTGCGTACAGCTGAATTTCCAAAGCGAACATGTGCGGACGATGCGCGGTGGTTAAAGTTTCCCCACGTCCATAGATAAAGTCCACCATTTCTTTGAGCGTGTAAGTTCTGTCGAAAAAGGCGAGGTTCGGGCCGGGGCAAATTTCTGCCGGAGCCTTTTCTGAGCTTTCAAGCCCGAGAGCGATTAGCCCGGAATTTCCGAGCTCATGGCAAATGCACGTCTTTTCGAAGACCAGAGCTTTTGCTTTTTGCTTTTCTTCGGCGGAAATGTTCAAAGCATCGATGGCGGCGATTTTTTTCTTTTGATATTCGCGGCTTGCCGTGCAAATCGGGCGTTCCGTGAATTCGGTATTGTTTTGCAAAAAGCCTTTGGGACAAAGGGCGCCTGGATTTCCTTGCTCTATTTTTTGAACGCGGTCGATTTCTGCGGGGCAGAGTTTCAAATGGCTAAAAGGAATGCCGAGCGGGGATGCCTCGCTCATCACGATGTCATTTGAACTCGCCTTGGCGAGCAAGTTTCTCAATGCGTCATCCACGAGAGTCGCTTCCGATACAAGCAAAAAAGGCGATCCCCATCCGCACCGGTCCATCCCAAAATCGCGCAAAAGACGCTCGGCTTCGCCAAAGTTTCCAATGCCACCCTGGACTGTAAATTTTGGCATCAGCGGCATCAAACGTTTTACGTCGAGACCGTGGGTTGTATAATACTTTTGCACGGCATCTCTAAAACCGCAAACAAGCTTCTCTTTCTTCGTCACGACTTCTTGTAAAATCAGCGGTAGAAGCTCTCCCTGTGCAGGGAACAGGTGACCGCCACAGTTCAACCCGGACTCAATGCGGTATTCCGAAACTTCGAGACCCTTGCGGGCTAAAAATTTACCTTGGATTTCTGCTGAACGGAAGTCCGAAATTTTCAATACAATTTTTTTGTCAAAGCCTCCGACCGCATTTCGGTAAAAGCAGGGGAAAGCTTCCATTTCGCTGAAAAGTGCCTGGTTGATTCCCGCGCTTAGAATCAGACTCGTGTTTCCGTAAAGGTTTGATTTCGCATAGCCGCGGAGCGCTTCTTTAGCATCGTCAAAGCCCGGGCGGTCGAGTTTCACCATGATGTTCACATCGATAGAGCCCGGGCGCATTTCTGCACTCAAGGCGTTCTCTTCAGCATCACGGGCGTCTCCCCTAGGCATTTGGAGCATCTTCAGGTAACGCTTGCGGAGCGGATCTTCTGTCGGCAATAGCTGAAAGTAAAAGTCCTTTTCGCTTTCTCCCGTAAAAGGCGCTTTTTTTACACGGGCAAAATTCTTTTGCACCAAGGCGTTCACCAGATTCAGATAGAGCTGTATCCGCTTTTCTCGGGCGTGTTCGGCGGAAGGGGAAACCTTTTCGTACGGCAGTCCGTATTTTTGGGCGTAATACAGACCGATCTTTTCCGTCATCCTGTCATCGACGAGGGAAATCGCCGAGTCGATTCCCCAATGCGCCACGCGTAGGGGAGAATCGGTCGTAAAACAGGTTCCCATTACAGGAATATGGAAAAGATGTGACATAGACCCTTAAACTAGTAATTTCTTAGCCATAAACCTTTCTTGAGTCGCCATTCCACAACAAGTGTTCCCAAAAGGTCTGTGCGTAAAATCTTGGAGGAATCTCCGGTCACAAAAGAAAGTTTTTTCAGCGTACTCTTTGCCGGATGACCGTAAGGATTGCCTTTTCCCACAGAGATGACCGCAAGCGTGGGCGCCACCTGTTCCAAAAAGCGGAGCGAAGAACTGCTCGTAGAACCGTGGTGCCCGACTTGCAAAAGGCTCGCCTGCAGATCGTGCGAAAGTTCCAAAAGTTCCGCTTCTCCCAGATTCTCCAGGTCCCCTGTGAAAAGCGCCCGCTCTTTTCCGTCCGAAATCTGCAAAACGGCGCTCGCATCGTTTCCCCCGATTTTTTTGAATCCCGTCGGCCATAAGATTTGACAGCTCCATTCTTCGCACGGGAGTTTTTGTCCGCGTTCGACTGCAACCGTTTTTGTCCCAAAACGTTTGGCAAGCTTCAAAATGCTGTCCCGCAACCAAATGCCGCCGGTATCTCGGCTGTAAAAAAGCGTATTGATTTGCACGGAACCGTCCCATTCCAAAAATCCCCCCGCATGATCCCGATGCCAATGGCTCACTAGCGCCCAATCCAAGTGCTTTATGTTTCGCACGTGCAGTGAATCCCAAAATCCAGTGGAATCGTTCCCTGCATCGTACAAAAACGCCCACTCTTTGCCACTAGATTGAATCAAAACGGACAAACCTTGCCCGACATCCAAAAATTCAAGCTTTGCCGTTCCAAAATCCGCCACTTCGCTGGAAATATCCGCTTGGGAACAGCCTCCAATTTGCCAAACGAGCGTGAAAATGCCCACAAAATACCACTGAAATCGCTTCATTTGCATAGGTCCTCCTAAAAGAAGCTCCATTTATAAGACGCTCGAAAGCACGGAGAAAGGAAAAAATTGAAAAAAAAAAGGATTTTTAGTAAATTTACAAGTGCTATGCAGCTACCTAAGTACAAAAAGAAGAAACGCATTAAGCTCAAAATTTGCCAAGAACCGGGTTGCGGTCGCGAATTTTGGGGTCACCCGATTGCCAAGTACTGCCCGATTCACCGCGATATCAAGAATCGCCAGAAGCAGAAGAAGGATGTGGAAAATATCGATGCAAAGAACATCGTATTCCGCCACAACTATACAGATGTTTTGGACTTGAAGTTCCGTTGCTGCCTCGAAGGTTGCGACAATCTGTTTGAAATCAAGGTCTTCCCGAAGCAGTTCATCTACCCGAGATTCTGCAACGAACACCGTAATGATTTCAAGCGTGCCAACTTCATGCGTTTGATGAGGCGTAAAGAGCGCGAAGAATAATTCAAAATTATCCCTTTGAATTTTCTTTAAACTTTGTTATATTTGCCTCGCTCATTTATGGTGGGTGTAGCTCAGATTGGTTAGAGTCCCAGATTGTGATTCTGGTTGTCGCCGGTTCGAGTCCGGTTACCCACCCTTGAAAACCTCCGTGCGGAAGTGCGGGGGTTTCTCGTTTTAAACAGATTTAAAATTTCGCACCTTATTTCGGTTGGTGAATTTATCTGAAAATTGATGAGTAAAAAAGAGAAGACGCACTTCGGTTGAAGTGCGTCTTCGATTAGAATTATCAAGGCGTTAAGCCTTTATAATCGTATCCTTGGCGAGAACGACGATACCCGAAGGCGTTACGTGGAACATTTTGCTATCGCGTTCCAAATCATAACCGATTTCGAAACCCGCAGGAATGTGCAAGCCCTTTTCGATAATGGCTCTGCGTACCTTCGCGCCCGGACCGATCGTCACGTCAGGGAAGAGAATGGATTCTTCGACGAGGGCTTCCTTTTGAATGGAAACCGCCGGAGAAAGAACGCTCTTGATCACGCGACCGCCGCCGATTACGCAGCCTGCAGAAACAACGGAGTCGATTGCTGCGCCCGGATTTTCCGAGTCGCCGGCGCTAAAGAAACGGGCAGGCGGCTGGTTCCAGTTATAGGTGCGAATCGGCCAGTAGTTGTTGTAGAGGTCGAACGGAGGATTGCCCGAGCAAATATCCATGTTGGCTTCGAAGAAGGCATCAAGCGTTCCCACGTCGCGCCAGTAACCCTTGGTTTCTGCGCGTTCTCCGCGGACGATGTTCGTGTTGAAATCGTAGACGTAAACAGGGTAGTTCGGGTAAAGCGCCGGAATAATATCCTTGCCGAAGTCAGTTGCGCCTTCGCTAGAGTGCTTCAAAAGCTCTCGTACAAGGAACTTGCTTGTGAAAATATAGTTGCCCATGCTGGCGAGGCACCAGCCCGGGCGTCCCGGCATTTGCTTGGGTTCTTTCGGTTTTTCCTGGAAGCCGATCATGCGGTTGTCGCTATCGACTTCGATAATGCCGAATTCGCTTGCTTCTTCCACTGGTACAGGAATCGCTGCAATTGTCAGGAGTGCTGCACGAGAAAGGTGGAAGTCTATCATCTGATTCACATCCATTTTATAGATGTGGTCGCCGCCGAAGATCGCGACGATATCCGGACGCTCATCCGTAATCAGGTTGATGTTTTGGAAAATGGCGTCTGCGGTGCCTTTGTACCAATCGCCTCCGGTGCGCATCTGTGCGGGCACAAGGTCTACATACTGGTCAAGGCTTGCATTCAAGTTCCAGGCTGCAGAAATATGCTTGTTCAAGGAATCCGACTTGAATTGGGTCAACACCTTGATCTTGAAGATGCCAGAGTTGATAAAGTTGTTCAAAACGAAGTCGATAATTCGGTAAGTTCCACCAAAGTGAACCGCCGGCTTTGCACGGTCTCGGGTGAGAGGTTGGAGTCGGCTGCCCTGACCGCCAGCCATGATCATGCAAAGGGTGTTCTTGTTATGTTCACGATAAGACCAATTCATAAAGCTCCTAATCTATATAAGCGATAAATACTCTCCTAATCTATCTTATTTTTTGCAAAAATTGGGAAATTTTCAAGAAAATCAAATAAAATCGTTGTAAAGATTCTGACTGCTGGCTGGAGTTGTCCCTTCAAAAATGTGAAAATAGTCTGACTCAGTTTCGGAGCCCTTATCCAAGGGGCGTGGAAAAGGCTTTTTTAGATTCTATCCACTTTCCGAATCTCCATTTTTTTGTACATTTATCGTGTTCGAAATGATCGAAACGTAACGTTAAACCAAATAGGAGTTACCTATATGAGTCTCACTCTCAACGACATCAAGCATAACAAGATCAAGGCTTGGGTTGAAGAATGCATCGCCATGTGCGAACCGGACAACGTTGTTGTTGTTGACGGTTCCAAGGAAGAATATGACGCCCTCATGCAGAAGTGCGTCAATGCCGGCCTCGCTACGAAGCTCGCCAAGAAGGAAAACTGCTACCTGTTCCGTTCTCTCCCGTCTGACGTGGCGCGTGTCGAATCCCGTACCTTTATTTCTTCCGTGAAGGAAGAAGATGCTGGTCCGACCAACCATTGGATCGACCCGAAGGAACTCAAGGAAACCATGAAGGGCCTTTACAAGGGTTGTATGCACGGCCGTACCATGTACGTGATTCCGTTCTGCATGGGCCCGCTCGGTTCCCCGATCTCCAAGAACGGTATCGAACTGACCGACTCTGAATACGTTGTCCTCAACATGGACATCATGACCCGCGCTGGCAAGAAGGTTCTCGACATTCTCAATGCCGACCAGAACGCTGAATTCGTGCCCTGCCTCCACTCCGTGGGTAAGCCGCTCAACAACGGTGAAACCGACGGCGGTATCTGGCCTTGCGCAGACGTCGAACATAAGTACATTACCCAGTTCCCGGACGAAAAGCTCATTTGGTCCTATGGTTCTGGCTATGGTGGAAACGCTCTCCTCGGCAAGAAGTGCTTCGCTCTCCGTATCGCAACCGTTCTCGCTCGCGATGAAGGCTGGCTCGCTGAACACATGCTCATCCTCAAGCTCACGAACCCGAAGGGCGAAGTCAAGTATGTGACTGGCGCATTCCCATCTGCTTGCGGTAAGACGAACCTCGCCATGCTCATCCCGACTATCCCGGGCTGGAAGGTCGAAACCATCGGTGACGACATCGCTTGGATGAAGTTTGGCAAGGATGGCCGTCTCTACGCCATCAACCCGGAAGCCGGCTTCTTCGGCGTTGCCCCGGGCACCTCTGCAGAATCCAACAAGAACGCTCTTATCTCTGCCGAAAAGAACACCATTTACACGAACTGCGCACTCACTGAAGATGGTGACGTCTGGTGGGAAGGCATCGGCTATCCGGCCAAGGGCAAGCTCGTCGACTGGAAGGGCAACACCCGCGACGCTCTCCCGAAGGACAAGGCTCCCAAGGGCGAAGAAATGGCTCACCCGAACGCACGCTTCACCGCTCCTGCCAACCAGTGCCCCTGCATTGCTAAGGAATGGGAAGATCCTGCCGGCGTGCCTATCTCTGCAATCCTCTTCGGTGGCCGTCGTCCGTCCACCATTCCTCTGGTCCACCAGTCCCTCAGCTGGAACCACGGCGTGTTCCTCGGCTCCATCGTGGGTTCTGAAATCACCGCTGCTTCCACCATCAACGCTGCTGAAGTCGGTAAGATCCGTCGCGACCCGTTCGCCATCCTCCCGTTCTGCGGCTACAACATGGGTGACTACTTCAAGCACTGGATCGAAATCGGCAAGAAGTCTACCGAAGACAAGCTTCCGAAGATCTTCTACGTGAACTGGTTCCGCAAGGATGCCAACAACGAAAAGCTTCCGGGTGGCTTCATGTGGCCGGGTTACGGCGACAACAGCCGCGTGCTCGCTTGGATCTTTGACCGTTGCAACGGCGACAATTCCAACGTTGTTGAAACCGCTATCGGTTACATGCCGAAGACCCTCAACACCGATGGTCTCGCTGACTACTACAAGGAAACCCTTCCGGAAATCCTCAAGGTGGATGTGGAAGGCTGGAAGAAGGAACTCGCTGACGTGAAGGAAAATCACTATCCGAAGTTCGGCAAGCACCTTCCGAAGGAACTCTCCGAAATCATCGACATGATCCAGGATCGTTTGAACAAGGCTTAATCTTTCGCAAGAAAGAATCCTTGTTGAAGGAATTCAAAAATCCCTCGCAGCGCTGCGGGGGATTTTTGTTGTATGTATTCAAAACCGCCGGCTAGGCCGGCGGTCCCGTTTAGCCTTTTGGCGTTCCTTCCTCGACAAACAAGAAATCCTTTGGTAGCTTTTGAAATGCGGTCTGTCAGCTGCGAACAAAAGAACCAAAGGATTCAAATGAAAAATAGCAATAATCATGCCTTGGCCCACACGACGTGGAATTGCAAGTATCATATCGTGTTTGCCCCCAAATTTCGCAGGAAGGTGTTCTATGGAGAAAAGCGCCGCGAGATAGGAGAAATCCTACGTACGCTTTGCAACTGGAAACAGGTGAATATCGTCGAGGCGGAAGTTTGTCCAGATCATGTACACATGCTTCTCGAGATACCGCCGAAATATTCGGTTTCGGGATTCATGGGATTCCTGAAGGGGAAGAGTAGCTTGATGATCTACGAACGGTATCCGTCGCTTCAGTTCAAATACAGGAATAGGGAATTTTGGTGCCGAGGGTATTACGTAGACACGGCCGGCAAGAGTGCGAGCAAGATTGCCTCGTATATCAAAAATCAGTTGGAGGAGGACAAGTACGGAGAACAGCTGACCATGCTCGGCAAGATGTAGCCCGTTTACGGGCGGCCGGTAAGGACCTTACGCAGGTGGCAGATTGACCAACGCGACGTGACGCGTGGCTAGTATCCTAGGGCTACGCCCGTAAAAGAAGAACCGCCGGCTATGTGAACTGAACCCAAAAAGTTGGACAGTTTAAAGTTAGGATAAAACAGCGTTATGAGTCCGGTATTGTACCGGACTCATTCCGTTTAGGCGCAGCTTTATCCGGTCGTTGTTGTAGTATTCGATATACTTCCTCAGCTCCTGTTTGAAGTGGTCCATGTTTCTGAACGTGTTCGGGTAGAGAAGCTCTGACTTCATTATTCCAAAGAAGTTCTCCATCATGGCATTGTCCAGGCAGTTGCCCTTACGGCTCATGCTCTGGATGATTTTATGATCTTTCAGCGATTTCTGGTAAATCGCATGCTGGTAGTGCCACCCCTGATCCGAGTGCAGAACCAGTCGCTTCCAGGTACGCTTCTTCGCATATGCCCGGTCCAGCATGTCCATTACCATCTTCAGGTCCGGATGGTCCGAGATTGCGTAGCTGACTATCTCGCCGTTATACATGTCGAGTATTGGCGACAGGTAGCACTTGTCCATGCCGATGTTTATCTGAGTCACGTCGGTAGTCCATTTCCTGTTGGGGGCCTTTGTGTTGAAGTTCCGCTTGAGCCTGTTCGGGGCGGTCTTGCCGACCTCGCCCTTGTACGAGCGGTACTTGCAGCGCCTGCGCACGTTCTTCAGGCCATCTTCCTTCATGAGCCGATAGACCGTCTTGTGGTTTATGGCATAGCCCTCGTTCCGGAGCTGGGCCACGATGCGGCGGTAGCCATAGCGGCCCTTGTTCTGGGCGTGTATGGCCTTGATTCGCTTGCGCACGACGGCGTAGCGGTCGGGGCCATCCTTGAGGTTGTAGTAGTACGTGGAGCGGGACAGCCCGCTAGCCTTCAGGAGATGTCTCAGGGCGTACTCGGCGCTCAGTTCGCGGACGACTTGGGCCCTATACCGAACATCTCGGCACTTTCTTCCTGGTCTAGGGCCTTTAATTTTTTTAGGTAGGCGTTCTCCGCTTTTAGATACTCATTTTCTTCCCTGAGGCGTTCAATCTCGCTCATTCCCGTTGTCCATTTCGGCTTGGCCTTGTTCATCTTGGGTGGTCTCCCTCTCGGCTTGGTAGCTAGTCGTCCCTTAAAATCCCGCCCAGCCCGCATAACTATTGGGAAAAACTGATTTCTACCCTGTGAAAATATTGCAAGGTTTTCTAAAATATGATTGAAAACCTTGCAATTTTTTATGTACAGACCGCCAAAATCCCACGCACAGACAAGCCTTTTCTGTTCCCTTGAGGAGCAGTTGAACCACAAGCATTCCCTCTACGTTCTCGCGAACAAGATTGACTGGAACAAGTTCGAGACCGAGTTTTCGAAACGGTTTGACGACAAAATGGGTGCGCCGAACAAGCCGATCCGTCTCATGACCGGGCTCATCATCCTGAAGCACATCCGCAACGTATCGGACGAGTCCGTCGTGGAGCAGTTTCAGGAAAACGCCTATTACCAGTATTTTTGCGGAGAACGGTTCTTCTCGACGGAGCAACCCTGCGACCCGAGCGAACTTGTTCACTTCCGGCACATGATTGGCGAAGCGGGCATGGACATGATCCTCAAGGAAAGTATCCTCGTCAACGATGACCACGATAAACAAGGACCGACAGGATGCGGCACGGTCTTTCTTGACACGACCGTGCAGGAAAAGAACATCACGTTCCCTACAGACGCCAAACTTGCGAACAAGATAATAGAACAGGTACAGAGGATCGTGGAAGAGCATGATCTTCCGCAAAGACAGTCCTACAAGAGAACCTTGAAGAAGGTCCATCGTGACCAGCGTTTCCGCAATCACCCGAAGAACGGCAAGAAGGCTCACAAGGCAGATCGCAGGCTGAAGACAATCGCGGGACGGCTCGTCCGTGAATTAGAGCGAAATCTCGCCAGCAAGAACTTGTTGAACACGTACAAAGAAAAAATCGAGCTTTTCAAAAAAGTTCTGGCACAGAAGAAATGCGACAAGGACAAGGTCTATTCGCTTCACGAACCCGAAGTAAAATGCATCGGCAAGGGCAAGGAACACAAGAAATACGAGTTCGGCAACAAGGTGTCAATCGCCCGGAGCTACAGCGGCATCATTGTCGGCGCGGTCTCGTTCCGGGACGAGTATGACGGACATACGATAGACGATACGCTTGACCATGTTGAACAAATGCTTGGATTCAGGCCGAGCCAGGCCGCATGCGACCGAGGCTACCGCGGACAAAAGGAATCCGGAACGACAAAGATCGTGATACCGGACGTCCCGAAGAAAAACGCGACTTACTACCAGAAGGAAAAGGCTCACAAGCTTTTTTGCAAGAGGGCAGGCATCGAGCCTATCAACGGCCACCTGAAAAGCGACCACCGTATGGGTAGAAATTTCTACAAGGGAATCTTTGGCGACATGCTCAATGCAAAGCTTGCAGCAGCGGCGTTCAACTTCAAGAGGGCCATGAGGCGCTTTTTTGTCCTGTTGGAATGGCTATACTGTTGCTTCCTTTGCCGGGAAGGGGTGAATAAAAACGGCGAACCTCCTTATCCTGCGCTCGCGAAGTGACTTTTTAAGGGTCAACTAGCTAGCAGTTCTTCGTATCCGCCATGACGGTATTTCCGCAGCCAAGAACTCAGGCTGGTAAAACTTATGCTGTACTTGGCGATAACTTCCGCATAAGATAGAGATTTCTTGACGACCGCGTCGATGACAGTCCTCCTCAAGGCAGGAGTTGACCGAACATTCGTTTTCCTTTCAGTCTGCCAACAGCCGGTCTGTCGGTAAAGCCGGATATGGCGCTTAATTTCGGACAGTTCCAGACCTGTCAACCTTGAGATTGACGGAGAGTCGTAACCATCCTTGTGAAGTTCATAGGCCTTGGCCCATTCTTCTTTTGTGTGTTTCTGGTACATGAAAACTCCGAAAGTTGTGTCCAACTTTCGGGGTTCACATCAATGCCGGCGGGTTCCTTTTTTTTAAAAAGTTGTTTTCAAATTGAATTTAGATCGCCACACTACGCTCGCGATGACACGTTCCTCAGTCCTTGCGAGGGGCGTTCGCCCCGAAGCAATCTTACCTTGTAAAGTGCGTGTCCGCTTTCATTGAACTTTTTTTCGAAGGCGGAAATCGGCTGTGTCGGTACAAATGTCTCTTCCGAAATTTTTGCCTCCCAGTTCAAGTGTTTGCTCGCAAGTTCTAACGCGAAGCGGAATTCATCGGCATAGATTTTCCAGTTCGTCCGCATTTCAAGTTCCGGAGAAAGCCTGATTAGCGTCGGGAATATCGGGCTTCCGTGAAAGCGGTACCGCAGTCCGGATTGCTTTGGCCAAGGGTTTGGGTAAAAAAGAGCGTGAAAGCAGATATTCCATTTGGCATCGGCGGCGAGCTTCCAAAAGTCCAGCAGTTCCGCGCGCACGTAAAAGATATTGTTCGGCAAAGGCTCGCCGTTTGCAGCACGGGCATCAGCTTTGGAAAGTCGCACTTCGGACTTGTCCACGCCAATCACAGGATTCTCCGGAAAACGCTTGGCGAGGTTCAACGTGGAAAGGCCTGTTCCGCAGCCGGAATCAAGAATAATCGGCGCCTGAAATTTATGGACAAAGGCTTCTGCCGCTTCAAATGCAATCCGCGTATGCTCTGCGATCGGACGGCGAAATTCCGAATCGAGATAGCGCAAAACAAGCCCTTCCAAGTCCTTGTGAACGCCTGTCTGGTTGCTTTCTACCGCTTTCGAAATTCCGTTCATCGAAACCTTCTTATGATTGAAATCTTCTGGCAAATGGGCAACACTTGCAGAAGGGATCTACCAGCTTGTGGTGCTCAAAGCCCTTTCGAATGCGCTCTGCTTTTTCGCTCGTAAAAATAGAATCCCATGTCTCGTCCGGAAGATTTCCTAACGGAATATTTCCTTTGTAATCGAGACAGCAGGGGACAACCGTCCCGTCAAAGAGAACGCCGCATTGGTCAATGATGCCATGGCATGTTCCCTTTTCTTTTTCTTCGCCCGAACCGTTTGGCCATGTAAAGCGCGAATCCCTGTGCAAATAAAGGCGTCCCGTAATCGGAAAGCTCTTGTGCCGTACAGAAAAAACGGTTTGGGAAAGATCCGTCTGAAAACGCTCGGCAAGCAGCTGAAAAACGGTTGCGTTCCACGCATCCGAGGTGGAGTCCGCATGGTCGTTCCATAGCCTAAAGTTTAAATAGACTTCAGGACGTTCCGCATTCAAACGTTCGGCAAAGTCGAAAGAATCGTTCAAAACGCTCAGGGCTTTTTTCCTTGGCAAATAGGCGTAAGCGTGAGTCGAAAAATTGATTTGCCGCAGCGAAGAAGACGCCAGAAGAGAATCTGCGTGCTTTGCAATCAGAACTCCATTTGTCGTCAGGTTCAATTTGAAATCGCTCGCATCCACTGCTTTCAGGATACCTGCGAATTGAGGGTGCAGCAGAGGCTCTCCCAATACATGCAAAAAAATTTCTTGGACTTTGCCCTGTAAGCTTTCGAGGATTGTTTCGAAACGGGAAAGAGACATTTCGCCGCGGTGCCCGTTCAATTCTGCGCTAGGGCAGAACGGACAACTTAGGTTGCATTTTTCCGTGATTTCGATGTAGGCGTATTTCACGCTTTTTCGAGCATGTCCGAGTGCACGATCTGGCCTGGACCGTGTTCCTTGGCATAGTAAAGGCTCTGGCTTGCTGTCGAGAGCATCGCATCGAGGGTGGGAATTTCCTTTCCCTTGAAACTGGCGATGCCGAGCGAAACCGTTACCGGAATCGGTTTATCGTTAAAGCTGAACTTGTAGGCTTCCACGGCTGCACGCAGGCGTTCAGCGCTTTTTTGAGCGTCGGCTTTGGTCATTTCCGGGAGCAACAGAACGAACTCTTCGCCTGCGTAACGGGCAAAGAGATCGCTTTCGCGCTTATTGCGGGTCAGGATCTGGGCAAGCCCCTTCAAAATCATGTTGCAGGCGGTTTTTCCCCAGTCATCGCTCAGCTTTTTAAAATGATCCACTTCGCACAAAAGCACGTGAACGTATTGGTTCTTGCGACGTGCTGAAGCGAGTTCACCCAGGGAGCGGTCCATAAAGGTTCGGCGGTTGGGAGCCTTGGTCAAAGGATCCGTAGTGGCCGCTTCAAAGAATTCGCGGTCAAAAGCTTCGTCCGTCGGTTCCTTAAAGTCGATTTTAAGGACCATTTTGCCAATTTGCAGGCGGTTTTCCGCATCGATGGCCTTTGGATGCGTTGTTAGGGCGACTCCGTCCACAAAGGTGCCGTTCGTGGAATCCAGATCGCGCAGGGTAACCTTGTTTCCGTCCCAAGCGATTTCGCTGTGCTTGCGGGAAATCATTTCGTCTTCCAGGCGAATGTCCGCATCGCTTCCGCGGCCCAAAATCGTTTTACCTTGGGTCAGGGGAATCTGGCGGAAAGAGGTCTGCGGATACAGCACAATCAGATAAGGCCGAGCCTTTGCTGTCGGCATAGGGCGGGTAAGTCCGTCCGATTGGATTGTGTTTTCCAGATGTAATTCGCCTAATGTGGACATTTCAACGACAAAATTAGCTTTTTTGTCTAAAAAAATGCGTTCGGTATCACGCGTAAACGGTAAATCTATCGCAAATTAAGAAAAAACTACCCTTTTTTCTTAAAAAAGGATAGTTTTTCAAGCGAATGAGAACGACTTTTAGCTAAGCCGTTCTTGGGTCGTCATATGCAAATCTCGTGGTTGGGATGCTGCGATTGGTTTTGGAGATGTTATGAAAAAAACAAAGAACGTGACTAGCTGGTTAGCAAAGCTTGTATTCGGCTTTGCCCTCCTGTTCGGAATGGGCTCTTCTTGGGCGCTTAGTTGCTCTGGTACTGTCTACGTCGCAAACCCAGGTGGTTGGAATTCGATGTACATGGTGGTGGATGGGCAATTTAATCTGTTGCCTTCGACAAGCCTTTCGGATGGCTGGTACGTAATCAACACTTTGGATTACGGTTCTCAATACGCAAAGGAATTCTTCTTTGTTGCATCGGAAGGTGGCTGGAACGACTACGGCATCACCTCGACGCAGTATAATCAGACAGGCTGGAATCAAGGTGATAAGTTCGCCTGTGACGCCTTTGGCACGGGTACGACGCTTTACATTTATGAAGATCCGACAACGGAAGGCAAAACCGCCATTTCAACAGATCCTCCTGACGCTAAGTACTTCTACTTCCTTCCGCCGGATGACCAGCTTTGGAACAGTTCCGTTCCGATGCTCAGTACCGATGGAGGCAAGACTGGCGTTGCCTTGAAGACGGATGCAACTCGTTGCGGCTGGTTCTATTATGTTTGGTTTAATCAGGAACCGCCTGCGGAAGTGACGATCTATCGTGATTCGGATACCGAACGTGAAGAAATTTTAGGCTATGACGGCTATGATGGTGCGGGTCTTGCTCCGACAGCCATCCCGATGCAACAAATCTTTACCCAGTTGAATACGAATACGGTTTTCTTTGTTTCGGACGCAAGCATGTGGCCGGATGGCATGACGGAAGCCGAAAAGGGCTTTACGATTGTGGATCCGGCCGTGGATGGTAACTGCGAATATCATTTGGCAGCTATCATTTACGATACGGATGCCCAATTGCACCCGGCTTTCTCTTGCTACTCGGCTGGTGGTGAAGGCTGCCAGTATGGTGCGCAGGGAGTGTCTTCTGCTCAGGCCCAGGCTGCGGTAAATGCCTGTATCGGTGTGACGCACGGCATTGTCCAGGACACTTTGGATGCGAACAAGAAGCCGCTTTTGAAGACGACGGCTATGGGCGGCATGGGTGAAACGTGCTTTATTAGCGAAGCATTTTTCAATCAGCTTTTCCATCCGACTACGGGTGTGAACGAAATGACTTGCTTTGACCTTCCGTTCAATCGCGATGCTTACGGTAAGTGGGAGTTTAATTCCGATTACTATACGAGCAAAGGTTTGACGGCTCAGGGAGGTTTTTATCCATCCGAAACAACGACGGACGCGGATGTTTTGACGGATTATGGTTCTACACCGGTTTCGAAGGCAAGAACCAAGCGCGGTGCAGAAGGCCCGGTCTTTGTGGGTCCTTTGCTCCGTGAAGTGGATCCTGCGGAAAATGCGCAAAAATTTGATTTGCTTTGCAATGGCGCAGGTTGGCTCGGAGGAATGGATGATTGCTCCGGTCGTTTTGCTAACGGCGATGACGACATTGCTGCCGTAAACTCTTGGCTGGGGGCTACGGATGCATGTATGTGGGGATGGTCTTGCCAGGATAGCAGGCCGGCAGGTTGGCCGAGCTTTAAGGACGGAACGGATACTCCGCTTGCAGGGGGAACGTATCGTTGGACGAGTACGCGCAACCAGCAGTTCTGTTTTGAAAGCCATGCTCAATTCGTTTACAAGCCGGGTCTCCGCTTTAACTTCCGCGGTGACGATGATATTTGGGTCTTTATCGGTGGCAAGCTTGCTGTGGACCTTGGCGGAACGCACCTCGCGGCTCCGGCTTATGCCGTTCTCGACAACTTGACGGATAAGAATGGCAATCCTTTCGTGGAAGGCTCCACTTATGATTTGGACATCTTCTTCTGCGACCGTCGTACGACGATGAGTAACGTGCGTATCAACACGAACATGTACATCCAGCAGAACTCGGGTGTCAGCCGTTCGAAGGATTCCACTTATTCGGGCGACGGCTCTCGTTACAACATCTGCTACGAAGAAACGGGCTCGGGCGACTGCGCCGCAGCTCTTTCGGGGTCGCTCGGTACAGAAACCAAGGTTTACTGCAACGAAGAAATGGCAAATATCCCGGGCGGTCTTGCGGTCAGCTATGCTCTTTACAAGGGCAGCTCCGTTTATACGGCAGCAACGGGGGAAGTCTATGACGAAACCTATTTCAACACGGCTCATGCAAAAGGCCAGACCTCTTTCTTTGGAGCAATCGATCTTTCGAATTGGTATCAGCCGGTCGTGTTAGGCAACGATAAGATTTCGGGACTTCCGTCTGGTACGTATAAGTTCATGGTCTTTATCGGTTCCAAGAAGACGGTCGTGGCAACCCTCCGTGTAGCCGGTAATTTGGATGTCTTGAATGCTAACGGTAAGGACTCGACGGGTCATGTTTACAAGGTACAGACTTCTGCGATGGCTGACGTTCGCATCCCGGTTTATGTCGGTGCAATCGGCGAAGCTTTGGAAGACGGTAACTTGGATGTGGACTTGGGGAGCGCTGTGGGTGAAAGCTACACGATTACCGCGTCGGAAGGTCTTCTTGTTTATGCCGATAGCAACGGCACGACCCCGCTTACTGCAACGGACAAGCAGACTGTCGGTTCGAAGGGTATCGATACTCTCTGGGCTACAATCCCACTTTCTGCAATGACTTCAGCCTCGATGACCGGTACGATTTCTGTTCGTAAGACGGTTCTTGAACTCACGTTCAAACTACCGGCGATTGCCTTTGTGGATTCTTCTTACACAACGCAGTTGAATGGTTACGGCAACTGGGATATCAGTCCAGACTCCGTGCTCTACCGTGGAGCTTATTATACGGCTTATGTGATGATGTTTGACCCGACGACGGGCGCAATTTGCACAAGCTGTAACTATGGCTTGGAACTGGTGACGACGGCTTCTTCCGAAGGCTTGACCGGTTCTTCTACGCTCGGTGTTGTGGAAGGGAAGGGCGTCGTAAACTTCCGTTCTTCGATGCTCTATCCGGATATGGGGAACAGTGTAGTAGACAGCGCTCACTTTACGGTGGCGACGATGGAAAGTGCTTTGATTACGGCTACCTGGAACGGTCTTGTGTTTACAGAGCCTCCAGTACCCATTCCAAATACGGTCCTTGTGTATGATACCAAGGGTAGTGCTGTGACCTACGCCGGTCTTGATCCTGCTTTCACCAATGCGGAATATCTCGATGGGATTGCGGACTCGCTGACGATCCTTTATCACCGCCCGTTCCATGTGGACTCCTTGCCGGATTCCATCGTGGTGAACTGGTCGAAGGTGAAGGAAGAAGCTTTGACGATTACGCGTGATGAAATCCTCAAGGCTGCAAAGGTCTTGATCGCAGATTCTCTCTATGATTCTGTGCTGACGTTCTCCGGCCTTGAACTTTCAAAGGATGTGCAGACCGCAAATTCCGGAAGTTTGCTTTCTTCCTATGCGACTTATAAGAAGAATGGAATTGAGACATCGGGTTCGTTCGATGCTCCGTTCACGGATAAGGTTGCTCCGGTGATTACGCGTGCGAACATTTCCGAAATGTCAGAAGGTCTCTTCCAGGTGAAGATCTCCCTTTCGGAACCTGTGATGGTCTCGGAAGAAAATGCGGGTGAAGTGAAGTCGCTCTTCGGTTATTTCCTTCGCTCTGCAACGGATCTTGTGGGTTCGGCCAAGTATCAGGTTGTGACTGCAACAAACGCTACGGTGGTGGATTCCAACGTGACGATGTTCTACAACTCGGCGAGCGGAACGATTCCGCAGTCTGGTGACTACGTCCGCGCTGTTCCGGGCCTTTTGATGGATGCTGCGGGCAACAGCCCGACCGATTACAACGCAACAGTGCCGTCTCCGTGGATGCTCCTCGAAGGAGACGCAGCTTCGACCATCGCAAGTATCAAGATGGGTACTGTCGATAACACAGTGGATGTCAAGGCGGATATAATTGTTCCGCACTTCCTCGGCATCTATGACTCTGTGGGTGTCTTGCTTGATAAATATCCGAACACGCTTGGTTACATCATCAAGACGGATATGGGTAACATCTTGACGGATCCGAAGCTTGATGCCTTGATTGCCGCAGGCAAGATCAAGATTGAAGATGTGAAGCTCAAGTATGAACTGGATATCTTCACCAACCTTGGAACTTTTGTGGCTCATAAGAGCGGATCGATCGCTTGCTCCGATGAATTCTTCGGCGGTGATTGCCGTGAAAACCGTGGCTATGTCTATCTCGCATGGGATATGGTCACTTCGAAGGGCCGTATTGCAGGCACGGGCGCTTATATCGCGAAGCTCAGCACGTATGCGGTTGTTCCCTCTCAAGGCAAGAAGGGCAAGCACAACGTGACCCAGACATGGGGCGTTCGTCGCACGACAGCAAAGTAATCTCCACGGAGATTTGAAAATTTAAAATGCATCGCTTCGGCGGTGCATTTTTTGTATGTATTCAAAACCGCCGGCTAGGCCGGCGGTCCCGTTTAGCTTTCTTTCGTTCCTTCTTCGCTAAACAAGAAATCCCTTGGATCATTCCTTGGCCCGCACAAGGTGGAATTGCAGGTGTCATATCGTGTTTGCCCCCAAAATTCAGGGGGCAAGTTTTTTACGGAGAAGGCGGCTTGAAACAGGCGCGATACGCCGCAGGCTCTGCGTGTTCCCTGCCCGGCAAGACGCGGCCCTTTCTGCCTGACCGTCCGTGTGAGTACAAACGAACGGGAAGTGAATTTGTTGCAAAATGACGGGAAGGTCTCCAGGCAGAGGACGGCCCCGTCTGCGGGAACGGCGTCGAGGACGGCATCGCGGTAGAGATGGCGGTAGAGATGGGGGCCAGAAAGCGCATCAAAGGAGGGGGGGGCGCCTTCGAGGGGCGCCTTCGGACGTCCCGGAGCGGTTTCGAGAGGCCTCCGGGACTGCATTTTCGGGGGGATCGAAAAAAAATGGCGGCGAAAAAGGAAGAAATGCGTGGATTGATTGTGGACAATATGGAAATATGCGGCTTTTTGACGGCGTTTAGACGGAAAACAGGCGTTGTAAGAAAAAAAAACGAGGAAATTCGCAGAAATCTGCGCAGGAACCCCTTGACGATTCCGTGGGGATTTCTATAATTGGCCTCGTTCCGGTCGGAAACGGCCAGGAAACGCCCCGGACGGGATCCGGGCAGGCTGATTGAAGGATTTGGAGATGTGCTTGAGTGATGCTCCGGTCAATCAAATTTGACGGAAAAGGAAGCGTGTCGGGACAGGCCTTTAGAAAACAATGAAGAGTTTGATCCTGGCTCAGAACGAACGCTGGTGGAGTGTCTTATACATGCAAGTCGAGCGAGGACGTAGCAATACGAGCCGAGCGGCGAATGGGTGAGTAACGCGTAAGCAATCTGCCCCGCATTCCGGAACAACCGTGCCAACGCGCGGCTAATGCCGGGAGCCGTGGCGGCCCGCATGGGCCGTTGACGAAAGAATCATCGATGCGGGATGAGCTTGCGTCCGATTAGCTAGTTGGCGGGGCAACGGCCCACCAAGGCGACGATCGGTAGCCGGCCTGAGAGGGCGATCGGCCACATTGGGACTGAGAGACGGCCCAGACTCCTACGGGAGGCAGCAGTAGGGAATATTGCGCAATGGGGGCAACCCTGACGCAGCAACTCCACGTGTGGGATGAAGCATTTCGGTGTGTAAACCACTGTCGAGAGGGAATAATTCGGCCTTTCGGGGCCGTTGAATGTACCTTTAAAGGAAGCACCGGCAAACTTCGTGCCAGCAGCCGCGGTAATACGAGGGGTGCAAGCGTTGTTCGGAATCACTGGGCGTAAAGGGAGCGTAGGCGGGCCGCCAAGCGTTCTGTGCAATCCCGGGGCCCAACCCCGGACCCGCAGAGCGAACTGGCGTCCTTGAGTGGTTCAGAGGCCGGCGGAATTCCTGGTGTAGCGGTGGAATGCGTAGATATCAGGAAGAACACCGATGGCGAAGGCAGCCGGCTGGGGACCCACTGACGCTGAGGCTCGAAAGCGTGGGAAGCAAACAGGATTAGATACCCTGGTAGTCCACGCGGTAAACGATGCATACTAGGTGTCCCGGGGCGACCCGGGGTGCCGTAGCTAACGCGTTAAGTATGCCGCCTGGGGAGTACGTACGCAAGTATGAAACTCAAAGGAATTGACGGGGGCCCGCACAAGCGGTGGAGCATGTGGTTTAATTCGACGCAACGCGCAGAACCTTACCAGGGTTTGACATGGAATCGCCGCGGCGAGAGATCGCCGTTTTGCAGCAATGCAACGGTTCACACAGGTGCTGCATGGCTGTCGTCAGCTCGTGTCGTGAGATGTTGGGTTAAGTCCCGCAACGAGCGCAACCCACGTTTCCAGTTGCCGCCCGCAAGGGGGCTCTCTGGAGAGACTGCCGGGGACAACCCGGAGGAAGGTGTGGATGACGTCAAGTCCTCATGGCCCTTACATCCTGGGCCACACACGTGCTACAATGGGCGGTACAATGGGCAGCGGGGCCGCGAGGCCGAGCCAATCCCCAAAGCCGCCCTCAGTTCGGATCGGAGTCTGCAACTCGACTCCGTGAAGCTGGAATCGCTAGTAATCGTGGGTCAGCACACCACGGTGAATACGTTCCCGGGCCTTGTACACACCGCCCGTCAAGCCATGGAAGAAGGGAGTGCTCTAAGTCGCGATGCCAACCCGCAAGGGAGCCAGCGCCTAAAGCAAGACCTTTGACTGGGGCTAAGTCGTAACAAGGTAGCCGTACCGGAAGGTGCGGCTGGATTACCTCCTTTAAGGAGTAAACCGCGGTCCTTTTGGACCGCCACCCGATTCGCAAACCAAGGCATCAAGCAAGTACATCTCCAAGTTTTGCAAGAAGCTAACGCGGCTCCGAGAGAGCCCGCGGCCGATTGACAGTACGGGAAGCAATTCCAGAGAAAGTGATAACAAGCATACAAGAAGCGAAGCAGTTTCGAGTGACTGGGTGGCCCGATCAATGACAGGGCGCCGAGCTGCTCATGCGAAGCGAGAGCTATATCGCTGGAAAGAAGGAATTAAGCATAGGAACGCACACGGGGGATGCCTAGGCATTCGCCGGCGACGAAGGACGCGACAAGCTGCGAAAATCCCGGACGAGGCGCAAAGGGCCCGTGACTCCGGGGACTCCGAATGGGACAACCCGCGCGGGGCGACCCGCGCATCGCGGGGCCGAACACATAGGCCCCGTGAAGCCAACCCAGTGAACCGAAACATCCAAGTAGCTGGAGGAGAAGACATCAACCGAGATTCCCCAAGTAGCGGCGAGCGAACGGGGAGGAGCCCAAACCGGGAGCGATCCCGGGGTTGTAGGACTGCCGCGTGACGCGAAGAGAGGTGCTGAAGCGGGATGGAAAGCCCCCCCCCAGCAGGTGACAGGCCTTTAGGGACCGATCTTCGCGCTTGGCAGTATCCTGAGTAGGGCGGGGCACGTGAAACCCTGCCTGAAGCCGGGGGGACCACCCTCCAAGGCTAAATACGAGCGGATGACCGATAGCGACCAGTACCGTGAGGGAAAGGTGAAAAGCACCCCGAGAGGGGAGTGAAAGAGCGCCTGAAACCGTGTGCGTACATTCTGTCGGAGGAGGGACTTGTCCCTCTGACGGCGTGCCTTTTGTTTAATGAGCCAGCGAGTTGCTCGTGTACGGCGAGGCTAAGGTCCTGAGGACCGGAGCCGCAGCGAAAGCGAGTCTGAAGAGGGCGCCTAGTCGTACGCGGCAGACACGAAGCCTTAGTGATCTACCCATGGCCAGGCTGAAGCGGGGGTAACACCCCGTGGAGGGCCGCACCGATATACATTGAAACGTGTCCGGATGAGCTGTGGGTGGGGGTGAAAGGCCAATCAAACTGGGCGATAGCTTGTTCTCTCCGAAACATATTTAGGTATGGCGTCGCGACAGGCTGCCGGGGGTAGAGCACTGGATGGACTAGGGGGCACACCCGCTTACCAAACCCAACCAAACTCCGAATACCGGCCAACCGATTCGCGGCAGACAGCCCGCGGGTGATAAGATCCGCGGACGAAAGGGAAACAACCCTGACCACCGACTAAGCGTCCCCAAGTGCGCGCTAAGTGGGAAAGGATGTGGGACTGCTCAGACAGCCAGGAGGTTAGCTTAGAAGCAGCTATCCTTTAAAGAAAGCGTAATAGCTCACTGGTCGAGCGGTCCCGCGCCCAAAATTATCGGGACTAAGCGCGTCACCGAAGTCGTGGGCTCCAGCGATGGAGCGGTAGGAGAGCGTTCCGCAGGCCTGGGAAGGCGGGTGGCGATGCCCGCTGGAGGTACCGGAAACGAGAATGCTGGCATGAGTATGCGAAAACGCGGGTGGAAAGCCCGCGCACCGAAAATCCAAGGTTTCCCGGGTAAAGTTAATCTTCCCGGGGTCAGCCGGGACCTAAGACGAGGCCGAGAGGCGTAGCCGATGGGGACGGGGTCAAGATTCCCCGGCCTCCCACGAGGCGTCCGACCGACGGGGCGACGCATCGAACAGTACACAGCCACCGATGGACGCGTGGCGGAAGGAGCGTAAGGCGGCAGGGAGGCAAATCCCCCTGCCACGTGCCCGAGACTCCCGACCGGAGGAGGGCTTCGGCCCGAATCCGAGCTGTACATGCCGGTGCCAGGAAAACCCCCTAAGGGAGCCGCGAGGGAGCCCGTACCGTAAACCGACACAGGTGGATGGGGCGAGCAGCCCAAGGTGCTTGAGACAACCCAGGAGAAGGAACTCGGCAAATTAACCCCGTAACTTCGGGATAAGGGGAGCCCCCGGCGGTCAGCGCGGACAGCGCGGAGCCGCTGGAGGCCGCAGAGAAATGGCAGAAGCGACTGTTTACCAAAAACACAGGGCCATGCAAACCTGCAAAGGGAGGTATATGGCCTGACACGTGCCCGGTGCCGGAAGGTTAACAGGAGGGGTCAGCGCAAGCGAAGCCCCGAATCGAAGCCCCGGTAAACGGCGGCCGTAACTATAACGGTCCTAAGGTAGCGAAATTCCTTGTCGGGTAAGTTCCGACCTGCACGAATCGTGTAACGACTTCTGCACTGTCTCCTCCTGAGACTCAGCGAAATTGCAGTGCCGGTGAAGATGCCGGCATCCCGCACCTGGACGGAGAGACCCCATGAACCTTCACTGAATTTTGACATTGGTTTTAGGCCTTGCATGTGTAGGATAGGTGGGAGGCTTTGATGGCGGGGCGCCAGCCCCTCCGGAGCCGCCGTTGAAATACCACCCTTGCCAGGCTTGAGGCCTAACCCGCGCCCCTCACCGGGGCGGGGGACCGTGTCTGATGGTCAGTTTGACTGGGGCGGTCGCCTCCCAAAAGGTAACGGAGGCATCCAAAGGTTCCCTCAGCGCGGTCGGTAATCGCGCGCAGAGCATAAAGGCAAAAGGGAGCCTGACTGCGAGGCGGACACGCCGGGCAGGTACGAAAGTAGGGCTTAGTGATCCCGCGGTACAGCGTGGAACGGCCGTTGCTCAATGGATAAAAGGTACTCTGGGGATAACAGGCTGATCTCCCCCAAGCGTTCATAGCGACGGGGAGGTTTGGCACCTCGATGTCGGCTCGTCGCATCCTGGGGCTGGAGAAGGTCCCAAGGGTTTGGCTGTTCGCCAATTAAAGCGGCACGCGAGCTGGGTTCAGAACGTCGTGAGACAGTTCGGTCCCTATCCGGTGTGGGCGTACGAGACTTGAGGGAACCTGTCCTTAGTACGAGAGGACCGGGACGGACGAACCTCTGGTGTACCGGCTGTCGCGCCAGCGGCACCGCCGGGTAGCCATGTTCGGATCGGAGAAACGCTGAAAGCATCTAAGCGTGAAGCCGTTCCCAAGATAGGGTCTCGCGGGGGCAACCCCCTGAAGGGCCGTCGGAGACTACGACGTCGATAGGTCGCAGGTGTAAGCGCGGCGACGCGTTGAGCCGAGCGATACTAATAGCCCGTGAGGCTTTTCCTTTTCTTCCTACGATGTGGCTTTGCTGCGCGTGAGCAGCCTGGCGTCCGGAGGCACCCCATTCGAGGGCTTCGCCGGCTATGCTTCTTTCCCTGGGCATCCCGTACTGAGAGATTGAAATTTCGGCGGTCATCGACGGTGGGTCATACCCGTTCCCATTCCGAACACGGAAGTCAAGCCACTTGTCGCCGATGGTACCTGGCCCCCGGGCCCGGGAGAGTAGGTCGCCGCCGGATCCACGGGCCCCCGCGGGACATCGCGGGGGCCCTTCCTTTTTCCCCCGGAATCTTCCCTTGTGGCCTTGGTCCTGAAAAAGGCTCCGTGTTGAAAAGGCGGACCCGGGTCCGCCTTCTGTGTTTTAAAGGGTTTAACTGTTTTGTTTGAAATTACAGCAGACCGAGTGTCTGCTTGATTGTTTGCTCGTCGGCGTCGGCGGGGAACAGAGCGCGTTCTTCGGGAGAGATGAATGCCAGTTTGCGTTCTTCATCGGGAAGAGCGGAGCGGTCGCGGAGGACGACCGGTTTCGACGTGATCGTGTAGAAGAACGGGCCTGTTTTGATAAAGGCTTTTTTGGCAAGTCCTTGAGCAATGCCATCCTTGATAGCGCGGACTACGGCTGGGCCTGCGCGATGCAGTCCATGCAGGTGCAGTACGCGTCGTATAAGGTTTTTTTCGTGAATCGGCGACTCTGCGTCAACATAGAACTTCATTTGTAAAATGAGAAGTTTTGAGGCGAGTTCCGGAATGGGAACGTCATGGACGGAGCCTTCGATTTTGGGATGTATAATCTTGTACGGTTCTACGTGTAATTCGGGCTCTTCTTCTGCTTTCACGCTCTTTTCGCGGGGCGGAGGTGCGACGCTTTGTTCTACAGCGATGGTCGTGAGGATGTGGCCCTTTTCGTCTGCGGTGGAACGGTACCAGTTCGGGCACCAGAGCGGGATAATTTTCCAGCCGAGGCGATCGAGCATTTTGAAGCGCAGATAATGGCGGTCCTCGACGGAATTGCGCAGGAAATCGTTTCCGGAATCGGTTTCGATGCCGATGAGGAAATGTCCCGGGTTGTTGGCGTCGTGGACGGCGAATTGGACGGAGGCCCCGTTGTAATTCCAATTCTTTTCCAGTTGGATTTCGCCCGTGTTGATTTCGGTAAAGATTTCCTCTCCGAGGTGGGTGAGGATCGGGCTTGTTTTGAAAATTTCTGCAGATTTGGACGTTTCGACGTATTGCAGGAATTCGGCATAGGCTCGGACGCCTGCACTCGGCGATGACGATTTCTCCGCCTTTTCGCTTGCAAATATGCGCAGGCTCGAAAGAGCGTGCGTGGCGCAAACGTTGATAAGCTTTGTATTCAATCCCTGGCTTGCGATGGTTGCGTTGGGCTCGGCGCAGATGAAGAGCGTGTCGCGGTAATCGCCCGAGGCTTCCTCCGGGAGACGTACATACGGGTCGCGGAGAATATCTTTGGGGGAAACGAAAAATCCGAGTTCGGGATGCTCCTGAATCTTTTTCAGGATGGCTTGGAAAACGCTCTGACGGCGTTCTTCGGTAAAGACGATGATGCCGAGCGATTGCATCGGGTGCTGTTCGACATGCATTGCGGCGGCATCGGCGATCGCCTGGGAAAGATCCGCTTCGTAGACGATGTGAAGTTCGTGGGCTTCCGTATTTGGAGGCGGGAGCTTGCGAATCTTTTGGCTGTAGAAATTCCTGTTGGCGTAGTCGATAAGAATCGGATGCTTGTGCAGAACGTTCAGCGACAGGAAGGAAAGTTTTGCACCCTTATAGAGAGAATAGGCAAGAATGCTTTCGAGCTGCGGAGCCATGAATCCAGGATGTCGGTCTTCGCCTGGAATTGCCGGGAAGGGAGGCGTCGGGAGTTTGGAATCCCCGATGAGGACCGCACGTTTGGCGCGGAGCAGTACAGGCATCGCTTGCAGGGGCGGAACCGCTTCGGCGTCGAGCAGAATGGCGATGTCGAAAAGTTCGGGTTGCTGCGGCAAGACCCCTGCGACTTGGCCGATGGGTAGGATGGTCAAAAGTTTGGGATTCTTTTGGAGCGCATCCTTGGCATTGCGCAGGTTCATGGTGCAAAGGTCATCGGTTGCTTCGCGGAAATCGCGGGCACGCTTGGAATGCGCCTTGGGCGAAGACGAGAAGATCGCCGGGAAAATTTTGCACGCTCTCTGGATTTGCAGGGAGCTGAAGAACTTGCTGAGCTCCTGGATAAGAAGATTCTTGTTTGGGCGTTCGTCGATGAGAGCGTTTTCGAGAGCGGCAAGTCCGAGCTTGCAGAGTTCGTTGCGCTTGTGCTGGATTTGCGTGTAAAGCGGAAGCAGGCGCAGGGAGGCTTCCCAGCGGGAAATGAGTTCCGCTTGTTCATCGACGGTTTCGCAGTCGACGGAGGCGTCAAAGCCTAGTTCTTCGCAGAGTGATTTGAAATTTTTCTCTGCGCTTTTGCAAAGTTCGCGGAGTTCGTCGGCGTTGCGAATCTGGTCCTTGATTTGGCTGTACTTGGAAAGGATCGCGTAAGAGAGCGAAGCGTTTTCCGTCTTTTCCGTTTTTTTGCGGAAGTCATAGAACCATTGAATTTTAGCGGCGAGGACAATCCAGTTGGTATGTTCGAACTGCCAGGACTTTCCGAAGAGGCGGCCAGCGAGGGCTGCCGTGTTCATGTAGAGTTTTTTGCAGTCCTGCAGACGGATCAACTTATCGGTGAGTTCGAGCAGGTCCGCATCTTTTTTACCCTGTTTTGGATTCTTTAAGGTGCGGAGCAAAGTCTTGCGGGCGTTGTGGTAATATTCCGAGAACGCCTTGAAGGTGCGGTCCTGGTTGTTCTTGAGGACTTCTCGTGCGGCTCCGAGTTGCATGTCGATTGCATCGTCGAGATAGACGGGTGAACCGTTGCGACGGAATTCCGACCATGCGGCCCCAGCATCGGGTAGGGCGCGAAGCGCTTCTTCATAAGTTTCCCAGTCTTTGGAATCGAGGAGCCAATCGTCAAAAGCGGGGGTGGATTCGTTGAAGTCGGGCGATATCGCCTTGCTGACATCGGCGAGTTCAGAAATATTGACAGCTTGATTAAAGAAAAGAGCTTTAGAAACACATTCGGCAAGGGTTTCAAGTGTTTGGAATTCCGCTTTGGCCTGTTTGAGCTTTTGCGAGAGATTCTTGCACTGGAATTCATTTGTCGAATCGAGCGAGACCCCGCGGTATGCTTTGAGGGCTTTTTTGGCGTCGTCGCGTTCTAAGGTCTCGAGAAGATCTTGGAGAATGTTTTTGACAAAGTGGACATTTTCACGGTTGAGCTTTTCGACACCTGCGAAAGTGGAATCGGGCCAGGTCTTTTTGCGCGAGCCTGTTTCGCCGAGGATCTGCAGAGCCTCGGAGAGGGTGCTGTTGCCCGGTAAAATCGGCATATTGCTTGCGCGGTTGTAATCGACAAGGGCTTTGCGTGATTCGGAGAGCGCTTCACGGGCCTTGTCGAGTGTGATGTCCTTGTAATTGATGTGCGGCGGATTCCAAAGTTTTTCGAAGCGGACGAGGGAGGCCTTTTTTTTGTAGGCGAGAAGAACTTTTTGGCCGTTTGAGACACTTTCGGAAATGAAGTTCGCTAGAAATTCTTCTTTGGCGGATCCCGGCGGAGCTTCGACCGCATAGATATCGTTTTCCGGGGAGAGCGCTTCGAGTAAAGCCGTGGACGCTTCGGAATCGAGAGTGTGGACAAAATAATGATCGACCGGGTTGAAAAGTTCATCTGGAATACTTTCTTCAAGGTCGGATTCGACGACGTGGAATCCTTCTTCGGAGAGCAGGTGGGAGAGCATTGCTTCCTTTGTGGCGTTCTCCTTCCAATTGGCGGATTCCGTGTCTTGGTATGCGTAAAGGCTTGCCTTGTCGTAGAAGCCGATGAACATACCGCGGGAGGTTGCTTTCCAGCCGGAAACGGCTTGAGTACATTCTTCGACAGCGGCGAAGTATTTGCGAATATCAAAAGTTTTGCCGTCCCAGAAGTCATGGGCGGTGGGCAGGTCGATGACGCCTTTGTTTTTAAGGCGAAGCGGAACATTCTCGATGGGAGCGGATTCCGTGAGAGAAACCTGGAGGGTTTTCGGGTCGATCTGCAGCGGGACAAGCAACAGGGGAGCTGTACTTTGCGCTCTTAAAAAGCCGATGGCGAGGAATGCGTTTTGTTCCCCGGTTCCTTCTTCCATGGTGCGGAAAGCGTAGCGGAAATCGGCGAAAAGGGCATTCTGGGATTCCTGTGAAAATTGGGCACCTGTCGGGGCGAATATAGAGAGAGGCAATGCAACTGGCTTATAAACCCACTTTTCCAAGAAGGGGATTCCATCTTCGGCAAGGAGCGGTGTTTGGTATTTAGCTCGGGGTGCGACATGCAATAGACGACTTTTTGAGCTCAAATCAAAGGAAGCATCGCGTAATTTTAACAGTTTTTGGTACAGAGCGTCCGCCATATATTACGGAATATAATTTGAAACTTCTAGAAAAGGCGATTTTTTACGAGTTGAATTGAATCCTTTACAGAAAGAAGCTGCGTTTTTTTAATGATTCCTGCTTTTGCGCAGACTTCGCCGAGAAGCGCTTCGGCGGATTTGCCTTTGTCTCTTTCGCCTCGGATGCTTGCAGCGTGTTCGCGCTTGGACAGCTTTTTGCCCATAGGATCGACTATCAGAGGATGATGTAAAAAAAGCGGAGGCGTGGTTCTACCTAGAGCTTGAGCGAGGACGATTTGACGTGAAGTGGAATGTTTAAGGTCCTCTCCGCGGACGACAAGTCCGATGCCTTCTTCAAAATCATCTGCAACGACGGCGAATTGGTAGGTCCACTGCCCAATGCGATCCTTGAGGGCGAAGTCGCCGCAGAGTTCCTTGGGGTTTTCCATGAACTTGCCGAGGAGCAGGTCTTCCCATTCGATATTTTCATTTGGCGTTTTGAAACGCACCGCATGATCTTTTGTGAAGGGAAGTCCAAGATTTTGACAGTGTCCCTGGTAAATGATTTCACCGTCGGAATTGGTCGGATTTGTTTCGAAAGTAAATTTTCGGGAGCAGTTGCAGGCGTAGATGAGACCCTTTGAACGAAGCCGCTCGAGCAGGCGTTCATAGCGTTCCGTGTTGGCGCTCTGGATGGATTCCGCATCCCAGGTAAAGCCTAACCATTCGAGATCTTCGCGGATCGCGTCGATGTAGGCCTGCCTAGCACGGCTCTGGTCGTGGTTTTCGATGCGCAGACGTACTCGGTAGCCGAATTTTTCAGCGGCTGCGTAGACGCAGAGTGCGGAAAGAATATGCCCGCGGTGCAAATAGCCGGTTGGGCTCGGAGCAAATCGGGTGAATGGATATTCGGAATTCATCGCGTTATAAGTTAATTAAAATGAGTAAAAAATTTTGAATTCAAAAATTAAAGTTTATATTAGGGGCGATTGCAAATTTTAGGATCATGTTGGAGATTTTATGATCGGACGCATTCTTGGATTGGGTTTGGCGGTATGCGCTCTTGCGTGGGCTAGCGATATGACGGCGACGACTTCGAACGGTTCTGTGGTGATTCTCCACGATAACGGCCGTTGGGAGTATTACAACAACAATTCCAGGGTTCGGGACATTCGCGAATCGGCGATCCCGAAGGATATGCAGACGACGGTCTCCATTGAATATGAATCCGCAGACAAACTGCGAAAAGATATGCGGATGAGAATGGAGGCGGATTTTGCAACGGAAGAAAACATCAAGGATAGTCTGAGAACGCTTCCGGCAGGAGGCATTGTGCATTTCTGTGTTCCGGAAGCCCAGGTGCATTATGGAAATCCGCGGACCTTTACGTACACGGTTTGGGTAGGTAAGAAACAGGTTTATAAGGCCCCGGTTTCGGAAGCGAAGGCGGTGCCTTCGGAAACGGCCGGTGTCACGTATTTGCTTTCTGTGCCGCTGTATATGAAGCTCAATGGCAAGCCTATCAAGGCGCGTGTGGAAGATTCCCACAGTTCGATCGATTTTGATGTGCGCTGATGAATTCCGCTCCTCATTTTGCTGTTGTTGACGTCGAAACGACCGGTGGAAAGCCGGAGTACGCCCGAATTATCGAAATCGGAATGGTTCTCGTCGACGATTGGAAAATCACCCAGAAGTTTGATTCGCTGGTGAAGGTCCCTGTGGAGCTTTCTCCGTTTATTCAGAACCTGACAGGCATTACACCGAAAATGCTGTGCAATGCTCCGGAGTTCGATGAAATCGCCCCCCAGATCGATGCGATGCTCGAAGGTCGCATTTTTGTAGCGCACAATGTGGCGTCGGACTATGGAGCGGTCAGGGCGGAAATGAAACGTTCCGGTTTGGATTTTTCACCGGAAAAGCTTTGTACGGTGAAGCTTTCCCGCCGCGTATTTCCTGGACTTCCCAAGTACAGTTTACATGAACTGACGATGGAACTTGGACTTCCGGATTTTGGACAGCATCGAGCGTTGAACGATGCCGTAGCGGCGGCGAACCTTTTGATTTTTGCGAAGGAAAGGGGTGGGCTTTCGCAAATTGAAGAACTTTTGCGTGGCGGAAAGCGTCCGGTCTTTTATCCGAAGGGCTGGAACGATGCGATGATCATGAAACTTCCGCGGACGCCGGGCATCGTTTATTTCGTCGGCAAGGACGGTATTTTGTATGCGACGGCGGCGAGAAATGCGCGCACGCGTGTTTTGGAACTCCTTTCCAATACACGCCGCAGTCCGCTTAAAGGCTTGACGGACGGCATTTATGATATTCGCGTAAAAGAGCTCGGTTCGGAGCTTTTGGCAAAGCTCTGCTTAGAATCGGAACTTGCGAAGAAACGTTTTCCGTGTAACGCCGTGGTGCAGAAAAAATCCGATGTCGGAGCGCCTTTACCCGATATGGCTGCTTTTTTGCCGGGGCGTTTTATGGGGGACCGTGGCGTCGTGATTGTGCAGAATGCCAAGGTGCAGGGCTATGCCTTTTTGCAAGAAGATAACGGCTATCGGCTTTCGGATATTTTGGAAAGGATGGTCCCGTTTACGCAGACGGACAATTTGGTGCCGATATTAAGGCCCGCGCTACAGCGAAGCGGTATCCGTGTGCAATTTTTGCCCAAGCGTGCTGAACTCTAAAAGAAAACGCTCCTGCTGAACGGGAGCGCTTTTCGATTTACTCTTCCGCTTTCTTTTTGGCGAACCGGTGACCCTTGCCCGGAATGCGCGGCGGGAATTCGAACTTGATCTTTCCCGTTTTGGCGTCGAGCAAAAGGTACGCATCAAAGAGGCGGTGCGTCTTTGTAGAGCGGAACCCTTGGATGAGGTCCGTCTTTTCGCCTGCAAGCATTTTCTTTATGTTGTCGATGGAAATTTCCTTGCCGAGGATTATCTTGTTCAGACGGAGACCTGTTTTGGCCTTGTCCACAAAGCTCTGCGAAACATAAGCGGTGAGCGTATCAAAGACCGGGCTTCCATCAATCGGAGATTTGCCGAGCTCTTCGCCGAGTTCGATTTCTTCGGAGTCCGCGTTGTCAAAGGCGAATTTGATTTTTCCGTTTTCGAGAATAAGCCCTGCGGAAAATTCCATGCCGCGCTTGGAGCGGAATCCGGTCAGAGGACCGATCTTTTTATTTGTCAAAAGTTCGACGATTTCTTCGTTCGCCATTTTACGGCCACCGAGAATCTTGCGAATCTGAATGCCGTCTTCGGTTTCAAAACGGGAGACGCTTTCGTAAACCTTGCAACCGTTGACCGGGCTGAAGGAGGCTTCTTTCTTTGTGTCTTCTTCTTTGAAACCGCGGATGTTCGCGACCATTTTGGTGGTGAGGTCTTCGATGCCCTTCATGAATTCGACGCGGGTTTCTTTGCCCTTTTCAATCTGGGAAAGCTGATATTCCCATTCACCGGTGAGTTCCGGAGAAGTTAAGTTTTCAATTTTCATTGCGCGGGCGACTTGGATGAGGCCAAAGGCTTTGCTCGTCGGAATGAGTTCTTTTCCGTCGCGGACCATGTACTTGTCGGAGATGAGTTTTTCGATGATCGCTGCGCGGGTTGCCGGAGTGCCCATGCCGCGGTCCTTCATCGCATCGGCGAGTTCGTCATCCTTGACGAGCTTCCCCGCATTTTCCATCATGGAAAGAAGCGTGCTTTCGGTGTAGCGCGGCGGCGGATTCGTCTTTTCATCGGAGATGATGAATTCGATCGCTTTTGCCTTACCGCTCCTGTCGATCGGGGCAACGTTGGATTCGTCGTCCGAGGTCTTGCCGTAGACTTCCTTGAAGCCCGGCGTTTTCAAAATCTTGCCTTCGGTCAGGAACTTTTCGCCTTCGATTTCCGTGATGCGGGTCGTGTTCAAATATTCCGCTGCCGGGTAGAAGACCGCGATGAAGCGCTGGCAGATCATCGTATAGACTTTGAGTTCCGCTTCGGAAAGCGACTTCATCTTGTTGCCGGTCGGGATGATGGCGAAGTGGTCCGAGATTTTTGCGTTGTTAAAGATGCGCGGATCCTTTTTGACCCAGTTGTTTTCAAGAGCCTTTTCGGCGAACTTCGCAAGGTTTCCTTCCATGGTGCCGAGCGTCTTTTTGACGGTGCCGACGTAATCTTCGGGGAGGGCGCGGCTATCGGTACGCGGGTAGGAGGTTAATTTGTGCTTTTCGTAGAGTGCCTGGGCAATCGAGAGTGTCGTTTTTGCGCTGAAGCCAAAGCGGTTGTTCGCTTCTCGCTGCAGGGTCGTCAGGTCGTAAAGCGGTCCGCATTTTTGTGTGCTCGGCTTGGTCGTTTCGGTGACGGTACCGGTTTTGCCTTTGCACTTTTTGACAATTTCTTCTGCCTGGCCTTCTTCCCAGATGTGATCCTTGTCGGTCTTGAGGTCCGGGTTGAACCACTTGCCTTCGTATTCGGATTTTCCCGAACCGAAGTTGCCTTGGATTGTCCAGTAAGGCTTGGAAACAAAGGCGTTGCGTTCTTCTTCGCGGTTCACGATTATGGCGAGCGTCGGCGTTTGAACGCGTCCGCATGGGGTGAGTTGAAATCCGCCGAAGCGGCTGTTGTAGGCGGTTAGGCCTCTCGAACCGTTGATGCCCACGAGCCAGTCCGCTTCGGAACGGGACAGTGCGGCGTCAAGAAGGTTCTGCATTTCTTCATGGGTACGCAGATTTTCGAAGGCTTCGCGAATGGAAGCCAAGGTCATGCTCTGCATCCAGAGACGTTTTAAGGTTTTTCCCTTGAGACCGGTCTTGCCTTTTTCAAATTCAAGAATGTAATGGAAAATCAGTTCGCCTTCGCGACCGGCATCGCACGCGTTCACAATCGTGCCAACGTCTTTTCGACGGATGAGTTTACCGAGGGCGGTGAGCTGAGCCTTGGACGTCGGAATCGCCTTCAGCTGAAATTCTTTCGGGAGAATCGGAAGCGTTTCCATTTCCCAACTTTTGTACTTGTCGCTGATTTCTTTGGGATCGCAGAGCGTTACCAAGTGGCCGAGAGCCCAAGAAACGATGTACGCTCCGTTTTCGTAATAGGTCTTTTCTTTTTTGAACTTTCCTCCGGTCGTGATAGCGCGGGTAAGGTCCGCGGCGACGCTCGGTTTTTCGGCGATGACGAGAGTTAATTTTTCTGCAGCGGTATCAGTTTTTTTGACCATTTGAAATTAACCTTTCCACTTAAAATGACCGGCTATTCCGAAGAGCACGGCAAATACGGTAAACGGGGCATGAATGATTTCTACGGGGAGGAACCATTTGAAAAGTTGCTTTTGCTGGAAAATGCGAAGACCGCGAAGTTCCACCAATGAATCGCCGACGAGTTTGACGAGAACACCAAAGAGCGTCGCGAGGAAAATGTTGAAGCTGAAGAAGGATAGCACGTAGCCGAGTGAGATGAGGCAGAAGAAGATGAAGACCGCGACGAGGAGCGCAACGATTTTCGGAGCGTAGTAGGTGGTCTTCGATGCCCAGCGTTTACGCTGTTCCCAAAGTTCGGGCAGGGTCTCTTTGCCTTGAGTGGTGACGAAAGCTTCCGGATCAATCGAATAATGAGCCTTCCAAGGCGCTTCCCGGGCGAGCTTTTGCAAAAGCAGATCGTCGTCACCGCTTTGGATTTTAGAGACGCCTTCAAAGCCGTGGACTTCTTCGAAGAAGCTGCGGCGGTAGGCGAGGTTGTTCCCGGTGCTTGTAATCGGCGTTCCCATGGCGAGAGCCCCGGTGCCTGCGATGCGGTAAGCCATGGTTTCCACGGCTTGCATGTTCAAAAGCCAGTTGGTGCGGTCTGTGGGAAGTTCGATGTAGGAATGTCCTGCGACAAAGTCGATGCCCGGTTCGAATTCGCGGATCATGGCGCGGATCCAGGTCGGTTGCACGATGCAGTCGGCGTCGGTGAGAAGGAGGATTTCCCCTTCGGAGGCGGCGACGAGTTTTGCGATGGCGTTCTTTTTGGCGCTTTCACCCGGAGCGAGTTCCGAGATCGTGACTACGTGAATGCGGTCTGGATACTTTTCGGCGTATTCGGCAAGAATCTGCGGGGTGCGGTCGGTGGAACGGTCGTCTGCAATCCAGATGTCCCAACGGCCTTTGTAAAGCTGCTTCATCAGGGAGTCCAAGGTCTTGGAAATTCCCGCTTCTTCGTTCCTTGCGGATACGAGAATACTGACCGATGGCAGCGGATTTCGAATGGAATTGCCCAAGTGGACTTTTCCGAGTGCACAGAAAAGACGCATTTCAAATACCGCATAGAAAAGGGCGGTGATAACCATCAAAATGGCAAAGGCGTATTCAAGAACAATCCAAAACATGCATGCTAAATGTAATTCAAGAAAGTTTTCGGGGTTGGATGTCCCGACTTAAAAGCCACTCCATTTGGCCCCCAAAAAAATCGTGGAGAATCTTCCCGGTTTGATTTCGTCGGGAATTTTCTCCCCGCAAAGCAAGAATTGAAAATTCGCTTTTACATGGTTTTTGAAAAAGGGGTGTCTACTTTTAGGAAAAAGGAATAGCCTATGAAATACTTTTCTAAGAAATTATCTCTCGCTGCGTCTACCGCATTTGGCTGTGTAGCCCTTTTTGGTTGTAGCAGTTCGGATTCGAATAACGCAGCTTCTACAACGGGTATGACTTCGGTAGAATCCGCTGTCGACGTCTGTGGCGACTATACCGCTTATGAAGACGGCCTCGGCAATACGTACTGCATAGATAAGACGACGGGCGCCGTGATCTATTCTGTACTTGTGGATGGTTCGATCGTTTATACAACGTTGGAGGAATCTTCAGCGGCTTCATCTGACGCATCTTCGACGGATGTCGGCACAAGTTCTGCATCGACGGCTTCGAATGCCGTTTGCGGTGAAACGACGAATCCGACTTCGATCGTGGGCGATCTCTACTTCTACAGCGATGCTTCTGGTTCTTACTATTACAACATTACCGATGCGAGCTGCACCAAGGTCTATTTGACGGTCGCTTCTTCTTCGAGCGCTGCTGAAGTGACTTCGAGTGAAACGCTGGCCACATCTTCGGCAACCGCAACTTCGAGCACAACAGGGGTGACAACTTCTTCGTCTTCGATCGCTTCAACGGGTTCGACCCCGGTGGTGACCTTCTCCACTTCGGGCGTAAGTGTTGAAAATAACAACAACTGCGTGGAAATCGATGGCTCTGTGGTGAAGATTCTTTGCGCGGGCATCTATTACTTCTCTGGAACTTCGAATGACGGCCAGATTATGGTGACGGCTTCAACAGAAGATAAGGTGTATCTCTACTTAAACGGCCTTACTCTTACGAGTAGCGATGCCCCGATTTATTCTCAGTCTTCGGACAAGACGTTCATTGTGGCGGTGAGCGGAACGATCAACACCTTGAAAGATGGCAACTCTCGCACGAATGTCTATAGCTACACGAAGGACGGAGAAACGAAAACAGATACGACCGGCGCTGTGATCTACGCCAAGGATGACTTGACCATCAAAGGTTCCGGTACGTTGAACGTGACGGGTAACTATAACAACGGTATTCATACAACGAAGGATTTGAAGATCAAGTATGACGACGAATTCGGCGGTGCTCCGACGATTACTGTGACGACCAAGAATCACGCTCTCAAGGGCAAAAACTCGGTCGCAATCGACGGTGGTACTTTGACTTTGACGACTTCGGAAGGTGACGGCATCAAGTCCGATGAAGACGATGCAACGGAACTTGCGGAAGGCAAGGGCTACATCGAAATCACGGGCGGTAAGATTACAGTGAATTCTGGGGACAAAGGCATCAAGGCTTCGAACTACATCCTGATTGATGACAGCGTCAGTGTTCCGACTTTGACGGTGGTTGCCTCGGGAGACTCGGCAAAGGCTTTGAAGGCAGATAGCTCGATCTATATCTACGCAGGTACTTTGAATCTGACTTCGAAGAAGGATGACGGTATTCATGCGAATGCGAACGTCTACCTCGAAGGCGGTACGGTGACGGTTAGCGCTCTCGATGACGGCGTTCATGCGGACAACAATCTTTACTTGAACGGCGCGACTGTCAATGTGACAACTTCCACGGAAGCTTTCGAAGGCGTGTACATTTATGCGAATGCGGGTATTACGGCTGTTTACGGCACGGATGACGGTTGGAATGCTGCAGGTGGTTCAAAGAATGAAGGCGCAAGCGCTTCGACTGGCAACAGTTGGGGCGGTAATATGGGCGGTGGCGCAATCTCTACGAGCGTGGGTTACATCGTGATCACCGGCGGTTATCACTATATCAGTGTTTCGGGCAATGATGTGGACGTCTTGGATGCAAACGGTACGGCTACACAGACCGGTGGAGTGTTGATTCTTGAAATACTGTCTCGCTCTGGAAGTTCTAGCGGCAATTTGGGCGGTAGCGGTTGGGGCGGTGGCACGGGTTCGGGTTCCTGCTCGACAAATCAGGCTGGTGGACTCATCGATACGGATAACGGCTACACCATTACGGGTGGCGTGCTGCTCGGATTCGGTAGCCAGACAGAAGAATATCCGTCTTGCACGGCAACGTCCTATACGAATTCGAACTACTACGGTTCTAGCAGCGCAGCTTTTAAGCCGCAGGGATCTGGAAGCATGATCATCTACGGTGGAAGTGTGACTTCTGTCTCCGTGGTGGACGTCTCTTCGATGACCGCAGTAAACTTCCCGAATGGCCTGACTTACTACTACAAGTAGTTTTGCATCATACCCATAACCACAAAAAGATCCTTTGTATGAGGGTCTTTTTGTTTTCATCGGGGAAGGAAATCGTCCGAAAATTCTCTCGGAATGAAATGCTTTTGTGGGGTAAAGTTACACCCATCTGCGTAAAAAATACGACATACTCTTGTTTTGGGGAAATATTTTCCCACTTTGCGGATATATTAAGAGAGCGAGGTTTTTATGAATCAAAAAATGTCATCTCTCAAATGGATTTGCGCCGCATCGGCTTTTGCCTTCCTCGCGGCTTGTTCCTCTTCTGACTCGGGTTCAAATGCGAATTCGGAAGAGTCTTCCAGCAGTACAGAATCCTCTGTAGATGTGTCCTCTGCGGATAATGCGGCGGAATCTTCTTCTGCAGACGGTGCGACATCAAGCGCGGCGCTCACTTCTTCGACCTCTTCGGCTTCAGATTCCGATGCATCCACTGCGACGGATACAGATACGCTCAGCACGAGCACCTGGCTCGCCTGGGATACTCCGACTTCTCCGACGGCGGCTTCTTATTCTGCACCGGATTCCGCTGTGATTGTGACACTTGCAGAAAGCGGCTTTACGGTAACGAATGCGGGAACGAAATCCGTTTCGGTGGTAGATAATAAGCTGGTCGTTGGAAGCGCTGGTCTTTATGTGTTCAGCGGCACGATGAGCGATGGCCAGATCTTGGTGACCGTCGATGAAAATTCCACAGTGGAATTTGTTTTCAACGGAGTGATGCTCGGCAACTCCGAAAATGCTCCGGTCTTCCTTGTCAGCGGAGACAAGTTGAAAATTGAACTGGCCGAAGGTTCGACGAATATCCTGTCTGATGCTCGTAACTATCGTTACATGGCGGTCGGCACTTATACGGAAGCCGATTCGGTTCCGAAGGCTTGTCTCTATGGTCGTGAAGACTTGACCCTCAAGGGAAACGGTACTTTGTATGTGACCGGTAATTACAACAACGGTATTCATACGAAGGCGGACTTGATTATTAACGACAGCCCGACGATTTATGTGAATACGGTAAACAACGCAATCAAGGGTAATCGCTCTGTCCGCATCAACGAAGGCGGTTCCTACTACTTGCGCACCGGTGATGGTTCGGGCATTTCTTCGGACAAGGAAACGGATTCGACAAAGGGTCGCGTCTGCATCAAGGCGGGAACCTATACGATGGACGTGGGAAATAACGGTATCAAGGCGTTCTACATGGACTCGATTGCTGGCGGCTCTTACACGATCCACTCCGCAGATGATGCTGTCCAGGGTTCTACGGTGATGATTTTTGACGGCACTTTTCATGTGGAATCGGGCGACGAAGGCTTTAATGCCAAGTCTGCGATGTACCTGCGTGGCGGTTCTGCAACGGTCACCAAGAGTTCAAAACCGTTTATTTCGACTTCTGAGATGGTTGTCTCTGGCGGTAGCTGGTTCGGCCTCGGTGGCGGTTACATGAAAACGATGATTCCGTCAGAAGCGACTGCCTATACGGTGGCAGCCCAGCTTCCGGCGGACATCACAAGCGGAGCAACGGTGACAATCGAAAACGCTTCCGGTACGACGGTTTACTCCGCAACGGCTGGCAAGAATATTTCCTCGATTTACGCTTCTTCCGCAGACTTTGCCGCAGGAACGTATACCGTCTATGCGGATGGTGCAGCGGTCTGCTCCTTCACCTTCACAGCGGATTCTTACGTCGCATCGACCTGCACGGCTGACTAAAAATTGAATTCACAAGGATGGCTTCGGCTGTGCCTTGCAATGACAGCGGATGACTACGGATTATTCGTTTTCTTCGTCTTCCTTTTCCTTGAGAATTTCGGAAGGGAAGATGCGGAAGTATTCGCGTTTTTTATCTTCAAAGAGCTGCAACATACGTTCCTGCTCGAACTGTTCGCGGTCGATGTTCTGCATAAAGTATTCGTTATTGCGGAACTCGTGCTTTGTCAAAAGCTTTTTGACTTCTTCGGAAAGGTCCACGTTATCCCAAAGAACGTACATGGAGCCAATAGCGCCTTCGCCAAAGATGCTCACGTCAAATCGGATGGAGTTCGACTGAGTGGAATCCACGTTGGAAATTTGAGAAGCTTTCTTCGGCTGAAAGATCACCGGATCGTCCGCCGCCAAAGCAACGGAACCGGTTAGAGCCATAGTCAAAAGAACACTTCTCCATCCCATAGGCGAATCCTTATATGGCGAGCGGAAGCCACGGCTTGACTTCCGTCGAAGTTTCAGGGAGCATTCCTGCTCGGGCACGGCGAATCGCGGCTGCGGCGATCATCGCGCCGTTATCGGTGCTGTTGTAAAGAGTTGGGAAGGCGAGGCGAATGCCGTGGCTTTCACAGTATTTGCCAAGGCGTTCACGGAGAAGTCCGTTTGCAGAAACGCCTCCGCCCACGATCAAAGTCTTGAAACCGGTCTTTTTCAAAGCCCAGATTGTCTTTGCCACGAGGCTGTCGATAATCGCATCTTCGAGGGAAGCGGCGATGTCGCCCAAGTTCTCCTGGATAAATTCCGGCGAATTCGATTCCACGTAACGGCGGACAGCGGTCTTGAGTCCGCTGAAGGAAAATTCTCCGTTGTCCTCGTTTTTGAGGGCGCGGGGAAAGTTGTGGAACTTGCGGTTTTTGCCCTTGGCGAGCTTACTGATGGTGGAACCTGCCGGGTATTGAAGACCGATGAGTATGCCGCTCTTGTCAAAGGCTTCGCCTGCGGCGTCGTCGCGGGTTCTGCCGAGAAGCGTGTACTTAAAGCCCGGTTCTTCCACGACGAGTTCTGTGTGACCACCAGAAACGGTGAGCGTCAAATAAGGAGGCTCCAAATCCTGTTCCGTGAGCCATGCCGCAGAAAGGTGGCCTTCCAAATGGTTAATGCCGTAAGCTGGAATGTTCAGATCGCGGGCGAGTCCGCGGGCAAAGCTTGCCCCGACAAGCAGCGGCCCCATCAGGCCCGGACCACGGGTAAAGGCAATCGCGTCGATATCCTTCAAAGAAATTTTGGCTTCGTCGATCGCTTTTTGGCAAATCGTCGTAATCTTTTCCAAGTGGGCGCGGGCTGCGACTTCAGGAACGACTCCGCCGTATTTTGCATGTTCTTGAATCTGGCTGTAAAGCGGATTCGATAAAATTTCAAGCGGATCGTCACGCAGAATTGCGCAGGCGGTTTCGTCGCAGCTGGATTCAATTCCGAGCCAAATCATTTTGCATTCTCCGTCAGCACCGTTTTTTGCGAATCAGCCGGTGCACTTGGGCTTGCCTTTGTCGAATCGTTTGCCGGATCGGCTTCTGGAACGACAGGGACCTTCTTTTTGAGATAGAATTTTTCCGGGCGAACCTGGAAGCTCTTCACGTCGCTGCTGATGCGGACGGTTGGTTCGAGACTGTCGGCATCTTCGATTGCGAAGCGGTTGAATTCGATGAAGAGCAGAATGTCTTTCTTTTTGATGTCGGAAAGAACGCCTTGTCCGCCGGAAACTTCGACGGTGGCGATCGACGGTTCAAGTAAATATTGGCTGCGGTCGTAAAGACCGATCAGCTGTACCGGAACGCTTGTAAAGGATTTGCGGACCAAAGGTTGTACGGAAACCGGAACCTTGGCAAAGCTGTCGCTTGGGAAAACATAGGGCGGAAGCTTGGAGAAGTCAAGAGGAACATTAAAGGTCTCATCCGCTTCAAGATTCTGCTTTTTGATTTCTTCCGTCTGGATTTCAAAGATGCGGGTCAATGCTTCACGGGCGCCAGAAATGCTGATCGTGTCTGGATCCGGTGTTGGAACGCCGATGATCGTGTAACCGTCCTTCGCGTCGAAGGCGCCTTTTAGGTGGACCGGAATCGTCCTCGAAATGCGGGTATCGATTTCGACTTCCAAGGCGGCGATCTGGTTTGCGCTCTGGTAATGGATGTTTGGAAAGTCCGGAGCGATAAAGTTGTCTTCGGAAAGGATAATCCGTTCAAGGCCGAGTTCTGCATCGTGCAAGTCGACGAGAATTTTTGCGGCAGATTCGCTAGATCTTTTGAGACGGATCAGGTCGATCGCTGTTCCCTTGACGGTAATCGTGATTTTTTGAGCCGGGCGGGAGGCAATGGCGAGGGTTTCAGGTAAACGGGTGAAAACCAGCGGAACCTGGATGTCGATTTCCGTGACTCTCGCGGAGACAACATAAAACCACAGGGCAATGCCGAAAATACAAGCGATGATTTTAAGACCGATGTGTTTCATCTCATTTCAAAAATAGATATAAAAAGTTATATTCGTCTGCGTGTTCAGTCAGATCCGTTATCTAATTTCCGAATCGTTTCGTGGTTGGAAAGAACATCATACGGTTGTCTTTCCGTCCTTGGTTACGATTTTCCTTTGCGCCGTGCTTTTGGGGCTCTCGGGCGCGTTTTTGCTGGGAGCCTATCGCCTTTCAAGCGTAGAGGAGCGTCTTTACCGCGTCGAGGCTTTTTTGAAGAATCCGGTTTCGATGGATTCCGTTCAAAAATTGCAAAATGAGTTGCTCCAGATCAAACAATTGGACTCGGTTATTTACAAGAGCCCGGATTCGGCGATGCAGGATTTTAAGAAGCGCTTTTCGGGCGAGATGCTCGCCCTTGTAAACGGCAATCCTCTCCCGGCTTCTTTTGTGATGAATTTAGCCCCGCGTTACCGCCAACCGTCGCTTTTGCACGAAGTGGTTTTGCTTGTGAAAAAGAATCCCGCATTTGATGCCGTGGAATCGCCGACTTCTTTTGTGGACAGGATTACGGAATGGAAGTTTTCGATGATCTTTTGGCCCATTGCGACGACCGTGCTGATTTTTGTGACGCTCTTTTTGATCATTGGCAATGCGGTGCGTCTATCTCTCTTTTCGAGAAAGCTCTTGGTGGAAAACATCCAGTATGCGGGAGGTTCTGCGTTCTTCATCGAATTCCCGTTTTTGATGGAAGGCATTATGCAGGGCGTTTTTGCAAGCGGCATTGCCGCCTTGCTGCTCGGCTTTGCGGAGCGCTCCTTGATACAAGAAATCCCGGTTTTGGAATATTACCTTTCGGGGTATAGCGTACTGCTCGTTTTGGTAGTCGTTGCGGTAACTCTCGTTTCTGTCTATTCGAGCTATCGCAGCGTGCGCAGATTCTTGAAACGGGATGTTTCTGAAAATTAGGCGAAGATCTGGATGTTGATGCGTCGCCTGTTTGTTCTGTTCGTTTTGCTTTCGCTTGTTGCGGCTCCGTCGTTTGCAACAAGAAAATCTACCAGTTCGCAACTGGCCAAGCAACGTGCGGAATTAAAAAAGCTCGAATCGAACCTCGCCAAACAGCGTCAAAAGGTCAAACTTCTCGAATCCGAAGAAAAGGGTGTGCTCAACACGATTGCGATTCTCGACGAAAACTTAAACCGCACCAAGGAATATGTCCAACTGCTCGCCAAAAACGAGTCTACCGTTAAAACGTCCCTCTCGGAAATCAACCGCACCCTGGATTCTCTCGACCGTGAAATCGCTCTTCGCAACGAAGCGATGCGCTTGCGCATCCGCGAACTTTACATCCACGGCGACATGGGAACTGTAGAAGAAATTCTCGCCGCCCTTCGAGGCGAAACTTCTCCAGACGGCCAAATCTATTATGTGAACCGTCTGCTTTCGGAAGACAGGGAAAAGGTGGAAAAGCTCTCCTGGCTGTTGCGGGAACGCTCCTTGAAAAAGCGCGAAGCTTCGAACCGCCTTTCGGAACTGCATACCCTGCAGAGCAAAAAGGCGGCGGAAGAAGAAGGTTTGAAAACACAGATTCAGACGCAGGGAAGCGTCCTTGCGACTGTGCAAAAAAGCAAGAATTTGCAACGCCGGGCCATTCAGGAAATCGAACGCAACCAGAAGACCATACTCTCGCTCATTCGACAGCTCGAAAAGAAGCGAGCTAGCGAAATTGCCCAGGCAAAAAAAGCGAAACAGAAAAAGAAAAAACTCGACAAGTCTTCGAAACCGCTCGTCAAGCTTCCGAAGGAACCGGTGAAACCGATCGGTCCCAAGTGCATGCCTTTGGACGGTTCTGTGATTAGCGAATACGGAATGCATGAACATCCGGTGCTGCATATCATGACGCGCAATTTGGGCGTTGAAATCCGTGGCAAGAAGGGGGCTAAGATCAAATCGGCAGCCGCCGGAACGGTGGCGATGGTGACGGAAATCGATGGCCGAGGACCTTCTGTTATCGTGGAACATGAAGGCGGTGTTTACTCTGTATATGGTCACATGAGCGCCATTCGTGTGAAAGAAGGCGACAAAGTCAAAAATTGCCAAGATCTTGGAACGGTCGGCGATATCGGTTCGCTAAATGGAATTAAATTGTACTTCCAAGTGAGCGAGGGCACCGAAACGGTGGATCCTTTGCGATGGTTGAGAACAAAATGACGAAGTATTGCTTGCAAGGTCCGGAATCCCAAAAAGGCGCTCGACAGCTCCTTGTGAATGCGCTTGTGGAAAATCGATTCCCGCAGGCAGTCCTTATCGAAGGCGAACGCGGAATCGGTAAAAAGGCGCTCGCGATTGAACTCGCCAAAACGCTTTGCTGCACCGAAGAGAATGCTCCCTGCGGGCATTGCTTCGGCTGTAAGCTTGCCATGGATCCGGGAAACGTTCAAAGCTGGGTCTTGCCGTTAGAAACCTCCGAAGCGAATGCGAAGTCTGCAAGCTCTGTCAGCGAAAATTCCAAAGCGAAGACCGTGGAAGATTTTAAAGCAGGCTACGTCTCCGAAATTTTTAAGAATCCTTATTCGACGACTATCGTTTCGAACGTCGCCCAGATCTCGGTCGATCAGATCCGCAATATGACGTCGCAGTTTTCCCGTGCAAGCGATGGCGTGCGCGTGGTGATCATTGCCGAAGCGGACCGCATGAACGATGCCGCGGCGAATGCGCTTTTGAAAACGCTTGAAGAAGTCCCGACGAATACGTACTTCATTCTCACGTCTTCGCTTGCAGGACGCCTGTTGCAGACGATTCGCAGTCGTTGCCTGAGCCTGCGTCTTCCTCCGCTTTCGACTACGGAAGTGAAAGAAATAGTGAAGAATACGACCGGAGAAACAATTTCTCCAGATGCGCTTGGCATGGCTCTGGGTTCTCCGGGCATGGCGATGTATTATAATGAGAATATTGCCGAAAATGAAACGATCGCGTTTGACTTTTTAAAGGATAGCGTCGAAGGGAATTATTCCGATCTGTTTTTTGAACTGGATAAGACTTTTCCACGGGGTGCGGAAGGCGTTGATGCCGCCGTGATGATGCTTGATGTTTTGAATTTTATGCTGAGCGATGCGCTTCGCCTGTATGCGGGTGAACCGGTCCGTTTAGCGGATCGCCGGGAAAGTTTGGAACAGCTGAATCTGGGCCGCTTGGGTACTGAAGCTTTAGAAAAGGCGATCCTCGACGTCAATGAGACGTCAGCTAAAATCGCCGGACGAAAAAATTCTGTGACGGTCGCTTTGCAGACGCTCGCCATCGGTTTGTTCGAAGGGTATAAACGATGAATGCGGAATTGCTAGCCACATCCATTGCGCACCAGTTGGACGTTCCGCATTTGCTCGCTCGAATTCTTGTGGCACGTGGCTGCATGTCGGTTGCGCAGGCTTACGAACGTTTGCACAGTTCTCCTTCCCATGTGTTGAATCCGCTGTCGGAAGAATTCCCGATGCACGGAATGAAGGAAGCTTTGGAATGGATCGACCAGGCTAAAAAGTCCGGGGAAAAGCTTTGCATTTTTGGCGACTATGACATGGACGGTCTTACGGGCACAGCGCTTTTAAAGCGTGGACTTTCCGAAATCGGAATCGATGCTTCTTGGCATTTGCCGTGCCGCTTTGGCACAGGTTCGGGCTACGGACTTTCCAAGGATATCGTGGACCAGATGCTTTCGGAAGGCGTCAAGTACCTTTTGACTGTCGATACGGGCATCACTGCGAATGCAGAAATTGAATATGCCAAGTCTCAAGGCATGCTTGTGATGGTCATCGACCACCACGAACCTTCGGGCGACGGCCTTCCTCCGAGCGATGTGCTATTGGACCCGTGCCAGGAAGAATGCCGCTATCCGAATAAGTCGCTTTGCGGTGCGGGAGTTTCGTACAAATTCATCGATGCCTTGCTGAAAAAAGAAGGCAAGGGCTCTGCGGAAAAATATCTAGACTTGGTCGCCTTGGGAACGCTTGCGGACCTCGTCGAAATGACGCCTGAAAATCGCTATTTGACGCGCCGCGGTCTTTCGATGCTTTTGAACAGCAAGTGGCCGGGCGTCAGGGAACTTTGCCGTCGTCAGTTGGAAAGTTCTCCCTGTGTCGGCGGTCAGGATGTGCTTTTCCGCATCGCTCCGATCATGAACGCTCCGGGCCGAATGGATAAACCGGATGCGGCGCTTGAACTTCTTTTGTGCGATAAGGTTTCGGATGCTTCGGCAATCCTTTCCCGTCTTTCGAAGTACAACGATCTGCGTAAAAAAACGGAAGCGGAAATTTCGATGGCAGCCATCGCTTGGGTCAAGGAACGTTATGGGGAAGAGATTCCTCGAGTCTTGGTCGTCGATGGAAAGTCCTGGCATCCGGGTGTCATCGGAATTGTTTCGGCTAAGGTTGCCCAAACCTTTAATCGACCTGCCGCCGTTCTCACGGTGGAAAATGGAATCGCCCAAGCTTCGGCTCGTGCGGTTCCGGGATTCAACTGGCATAAGGCTCTCTTTGAAGTGCGCGATCTTTTCTTGCGCTGGGGTGGACACGCCAACGCGGCGGGTTTCAGCTTGAAGGAAGACGACATTCCGGAACTGCGGGAACGTTTGCAAAAGCTCGCCGACGATCAGAATTACCAGGCAGATGGTGAAGCAAAGGAAGAAGAATCGGAACGCATTCCTGCGGCGCTGAATGAAATCACCCCGAATTTTATGGCGGCTGTGCAAGAACTGGAACCGTTCGGCGGAAAGAATCCTTACCCGATTCTCTTTGCCGAAAATGTGCAGGTGGAAAAGCTTCGCGAACTCCGCGGCGGCCATCTGCAGCTAAAGCTGTCCCAGAGTGGAAGTCCGGTGTTCCCGGCGATCGCCTTTGGAATGGCCGATGCGAAAAAGCTGATCGATCGCGAGCGCAAAAAAGTCTCGGTTGCCTTCGAACCGATCTGGAACGTTTACAACGGCAGCAAGAGCATTCAGCTTTTAATCAAGGCCATTTGCGAAAATCCGGCGCACTGATATTTGAATCGTTTGCCAAAGAAAAAGGTTCCTCCGAGAGGAACCTTTTCATATTCAAACGGCAAGCCTTAGTCTTCGGACTTCGGAGCTGGAGAACGGAGAATCTTGACGAGCTTGTCCTTGCACTTGTCGATCAAAACGAAGGATTCGAACATGCGGGCCTGACGCCACTTCTTTTCGAACTTTTCTTCCCAGTTGATTGCAACTTCCTGCGGGTTTTCCCTGCCCTTCTGTTCTTCGTTGCGGTACCAGACTTCCTTGTTGATCTCCTGGATCAGGTCGGCCATGTCGGCTGCCGGCTGCAGAGAGCCTCGGACGAGCAGATACGCACGAAGATTGTCGAGGAGGACTTCATCGCTCGGCGTAGCGCTGTCTTCTTTGGAGATTGCCCAGACACGGTTTTTATGACGTTCCGCAAAACCGAGCAGACGCTGTTCGATCTTGTCCAGTTCGCCTTTTGCGTACTTGGCTTCAACCGCTTCACGCGGGTAGTAGATAGAGTCTGGATAGTATTCAATCATAGGCTTTTTTCTTTTAATGCCCGGGGCGGGACTTGAACCCGCACGACCTGAACGGCCAAGGGATTTTAAGTCCCCAGTGTCTACCATTCCACCACCTGGGCAGGAGTGAACAATCCAAATATAAATAAAACTTGAAAGAATACGGCTAAACAAGCTTAAACACGGCCCGCAAGTTCGCGTCCTTGCGCGATTCGCTTTGCCATGCCGATGCCATCGATCCCGTTCCCGCCCATCAAAATGCCCGGATACGCCTTTTCGATGCCCTTGTAAGCTTCTTCGCGAACAGGGGTCTTCAAGTCGTATTGCGGAATCGCTTCTTCATGGTGGGTGACTTCAAAGAGGTCCGGTTTCATGTTTGGAATCTTCATGATGTCTGCGACTTCCTTGCAAACCATTTCCTTGAACTTGTCTTCGGGGAGGTCGATAAAGTCCGGGTGACGGAGTCCGCCGACAAAGACAGAGAGAAGGACGCCACCCTTGGGTGCGCGATTCTTGAAAAGTGTCGACATGTAGAGGATGCCGAGAATGTTGCGTTTTTCCTTGGACGGCATGAGTGCGCCGAAACCGTTCAGCGGCACGCCTTCCCACTTGTTGAAGCCGATGGCGACTTCCGAAACCTTGGCGTAGAGCACCTGGTTTGCACCGGGGAATTTTTCCTGTGCAAAGGGAAGCGCTTCAAAGATGTGGCTTGCGCCTGCGGTATAGATTACGTTGTCGAAGGGGCCAAAGGAATTTTCGCCGGCGACGATTTTAAACTTTCCATTTTCCTGAACGACGACGGGAGAAAGCCCGAGTACGAAGTTTTCTTTTCCGATGGCTTTTTCCAAATGTTCGGCGAGGACCGAAAGACCGCCTTGAGTGGAGAAGACCTTTTTGGTCGCCTTCTTGTTGCGTTCTGGCTTCGGTTCTTTCATTTTGGCGATAGTGCCACGGATAAAGCTGCCGTGATTGTGTTCTAGATTGTAAAGTTTCGGCAGGGCGTATTTGGGTATCATCACGTCCGGATTGCCTGCATAGACACCCGAAACAAACGGGTCTACGGCATAGTCGAGAATCGACTGTCCCAGGCGTCGGCGGACCATTTCCGAAAGGCTTTCATTCGGATCGGTTCCGCGCTTGCGGAACGGTTCAAACGGCATTCCGAACTTGTCCTTCCAAGAGAAGAGCGGAGTCGTGAGACCGCTGATAAGTCCCGATGGCAGTGCGCAAAGCTTGCCTTTTTTCAAAATAAAGCGATTCCCGGCAATGCTTGAAGCCTGTTCGAGAAGGTCCTGAATTCCCAAGTCTTCGTAAAGTTCGACGACCTCCGGGAGGCTGACGGAACCTGTGCTCGGACCGGTTTCGTAAGTAAAGCCGTTCTTTTGGAGGGTGTGCATGACACCGCCGACACGGCTCATTTTTTCAAAGACTTTAACGGAATTTCCGGCTTTTTTCGCGTAAAAAGCAGCAGAGAGGCCGGTGATGCCGGCGCCGATAATCGCAATGTTTTTCATAGCGTTTCAATAATACAAAAATGGAGGGCTGTTGTCCTCGGACAACGGAATGTTTTTCCAATGCTCCGTTTGGCGGGTGCCTGTTTTAGTTTAAAACGAAAAAGGAGATAGGATGAAAGGGTTTGGTGTTGCGGTTGTTTCTGCGTTTTTACTCGTGGGTGGAGCAAATGCGTCTCGTCAAATGGAAAATTTGGATCGAGGACTGGTTGCGGTAAAGGTAAGCGGGGGAGTTTACTTAAGCTGGCGCTTGTTTGGCACGGACTTGTCTTCGACCGTAGCGTTCAACCTTTATCGGGATGGAAAATTGGTGAACGCGAGCCCGATTACCGGGGCGACGAATTACACGGATGCGGCGGGAACGTCGAGTTCAAAGTATGAAGTTCGACCCGTGATCGCTGGCGTGGAAAAGAGCGCAGACAAAACCGTTTCCGTCTGGTCTTCTCAAAAGCTTGTCATCAACTTGGACCGTCCGGCAGGCGGTTCGAATTCAAGTGGTAGTTACACCTATTCTCCAAATGATATCGCTGTCGGCGATTTGGACGGAGACGGTGAATATGAATTGGTTCTCAAATGGGACCCGAGCAATTCCCAGGATAATTCCAAGGCGGGCTATACGGGAAATGTCTTTATCGACGCGTACAAGTTGAACGGCAAAAAACTCTGGCGAATTGACTTGGGCATGAACATTCGCGCCGGTGCGCATTACACGCAAATGCTCGTCGGCGACTATGACTCCGACGGGTATGCGGAAGTCGCCTTGAAAACGGCGCCTGGAACTAAAGATGGTCTTGGAAAATATATCAGCAAGGGCGCTGCCGCAGGCGAAACCGGACACAAGACCGATTACCGCAATTCCAAAGGATATGTTTTAAGCGGAAATGAATACCTGACGATTTTCAACGGACAGACCGGTGCCGAAATGGCGACTGTCGCCTACAATCCGAGCCGTGGAAAGGTGAGCGACTGGGGAGACTCTTACGGCAATCGTGTGGATCGTTTCCTCGCCACGAACGCTTATCTTGATGGCGTAAAACCGAGCATGGTCTTTCAGCGCGGCTATTATACGCGCATGGCTTTGTCCGCTTACGACTGGGACGGAACGAATCTGACTCAACGCTGGTATTACAATGCCGCCAGTAAGGGCCAAGAATGCTACGGTCAGGGAAACCACAACCTTTCGGCTGGCGACGTGGACGGCGATGGCTTTGATGAAATCATCGAAGGCAACTGCGCCATCGATCACAATGGAAAGTTTATGTACCGCGTCGGCTACGGTCACGGGGATGCCATTCATTTCGGTGATCTCGTTCCGGATCGCCCGGGGCTTGAAGTTTGGGAAGTCCATGAAGAAAAGCCTTATGGCTACAACCTGCATGACGCTAAAACGGGTAAAGTCATTTTCTACGAAACCAGTTCAAGTGACAACGGCCGTGGTCTTTCTGCAGATGTGGATAATACGAGCCGCGGACATGAATTCTGGTCCGCGGCGAACTGGAACACCTACAATTCAAACGGAACGGCGATTGCTTCTTCCCGACCGGCTTACAACTTCCGCATCTACTGGGACGGAGATCCTTATGACGAACTTCTCGACAATACCACGATCAGCAAGTGGAACAGCTCTACGAAAAAGAGCTCGAACCTGATTACGTTCGAAGGTAATTCTTGCAATTCTACCAAGGCGACTCCGAATATTTCCGCAGACATCCTTGGCGACTGGCGTGAAGAAGTGATTCTGCACAACGGTTCGAATCAGCTTTACCTTTACACGACGACGATTCCGACGGAAAAGCGCATGTACACGCTGATGCACGACCCGATTTACCGTTTGGGAATTTCTTGGCAGAATACCGCTTACAACCAGCCTCCGCATTTGGGCTTCTGGCTAGCAAACGACAAGGATTCAATTCCAGTACCGGACATTGAACTCGTCGGCAGCGTCACGGTCCCGACTTTGATCAAGCAGGGCGCAGGATCTTCGAATCAGCTGGTTCTTTGGACAGAGGCGATAGAAGCTTTCTCTTATGCATACAAGGGTTGCTCTGGAGCCAAGGTGGAAGGTTTGCCGGAAGGCATTACCGCAAAGATTGCGGACGGAACCGTGGCGATTTCCGGAACTCCGACGGAAACAGGAACATTCCCATTTACAGTGACGACTTACGGTGGGGAAGGTGATGCGGCTGTCAAAACGGGCTCCATTACCGTGATTCCCAAGGCGATGACTTCGACGACGGGCGAAATTCTCTCTTGGGTGAATGCCGCTTATCCGACGGATGGCTATGGAGGTTATGAAGAATCGAATGCGGGATGGATCGACAGCGGCTATTACAACTTCGTCAATGACCTTACGGGATTTGGGGAATGGAAGCTCCTTTCTGAGAAAACCGCTGGCAATGCGAATTTGACGATCCGTTTTGCAAATGGCGGTTCGGCAGATCGCATGATGAATCTCGTCTTTAACGATTCGACGATTGGCGCGGTTTCGTTCCCGTCCACAGGAAACTGGACCACCTACGATTCTGTTGTGATTCCGGTGGTTTTGCAAAAGGGTCTGAATACGATTGCGTTGTATTCGATGATGTCGGATGGCGGTCCGAACGTCGATGAATTTGAATTTGATGCAGAAGGGGTACGCCAGTGGACGATCGAAGATACCTCCTGGGTGAATCAGAACCTCAAAGGCGAGGAAGAATCCGAAGAGGAAAAGAAAGAGGATTCGGAAGGCGAAGCTTTGATGATTCAGGGGATGAGTTCTGTGCAGGCTGCCGCTCTCAGCGCCTCTCGAAACGGTATCTCTTACCGCATCCCGGTCGCTCGTGCCTCGCTCGCTGTCTTTGACGCAAACGGAAATGTGGTGCTCAAACAGATCGTTGGGCGTCAGGGCGTTATCGTTCAGGAATGGGACGCTCTCCCGGCTGGAAACTACATAATCGGAATTCGTGCGAACGGAAAGTTCTTAACGAAAATTTCGACGACGAAGAAATAAGCATCACACATCCATCAGCCGCACCCAAAAACGTGTCCGGTTTTCTCGGGTGCGTTTTTTTGTTTTTCTGCCTGTTTAATTTTGAATTTTGGAAGCGGCCTTATCCGCCGCTTTTTTAGCGGTTTCCTTGGCGGATTCCGCGGCTTGATTCACCGCTTCTTCTGCCGCTTCTTCGACTTTGCTTTCGAGCGTTTTGCGAATCGTATTTTGCGTATCGATGATTTTCTGTTCAGCACCCGACTGACGAAGCACATAAGAGTAAACGCCATAAGCAAAGGAAGTGTCCCTTTGCGTTTTCAAAGTTCCGGACAGCGGTAAAAGATACAGCGTCGAAAGGAGAATGACACAGGGAATGACACCCTTGATGAATCCTAAAAAACCTCCGCCTAGCGCATTCACCAATGAAAAATGCCGCTTCATGAACTTGTTCACAAAGTGTCCTAGAATGCGGAGCAAAATAAATGGCAAAAGGAATCCGAGGACGCGCGTCAAAATGATGAGCGTTGTTTCCGAAAAGCTAAAGTTTTCGGAGAGGAAGGGGCCTAACAATTCCGGTGCATAAATCACGCCGATTGCACCGCCGATCCAAGCGATCAAATGGACAATCGTCTTGGCGAGGCCGCAAAAAATGCCAATGCCGACGAGGATCAAAAGAATCGATCCGCAGAAGATATCTATCCAGTTTGCTTCCATTTTGAACGGGCTTTAGCTGCAGATGAGGGCGGTGATAAAGGTCGCAAGAAGGGCGCCTGCGGCAGCTCCTGCAATCAGCCCGAACTTGAACATCTGCATTTTAGAGTTTTTGGGCAGTTCCGGCAAAGGCTCGTTGCGCATAGTCGCTTTGAGCCATTCGCGACAAGGAATGTCGAGCTGTCGCGGGTAACCGTCCATGATGCTTGCCAAGGCGTCCGCCGCTTCCTTTGTCGAATGGAAACGGTCCTGAGGCTTCTTTTCCAAACATTTTAAGATCCAACGGCGAAGATTGTACGGGACTTCCGGTGGAAAGTTCTTGATTTTCAAATGCAGATTCAGAATGTACTGGGACGTCAGTTCCATGGACTCGCCGCGGAACGGATTTTTACCCATCACCATTTCGCAGGCGATAATTCCGAGGCTAAAAATGTCCGAAGCATAGGTAACCGTAAAGCCTTTGACCTGTTCCGGACTCATATAGGCTGCGGTGCCGAGAACGCTTCCCGGAAGGGTCATGTCCTGGCCCGGATTTGCATCGCGGGCAATGCCGAAGTCGAGCAGGCGCACGCGACCGTTCTTTTCGACCATCATGTTCGACGGTTTCAAGTCGCGGTGAATAATCTGGTTTGCGTGTACGCAGATGAGCGTCTGCAAAATTTCGTGAATCAGATAGAGCGTGACCCAAATCGGCGGACGGCTGTTTACGTCCAAAATCTGGCGGAAAGTCGCTCCGTCCACGTATTCCATCGCGAGGGCGAGCTTGCCTGTGCGTTCTTGCCAAAGAGCAAAGGGATGCACAATGTTTGGGTGGTGCAAGGCGGCGAGAATCACGCATTCCCGCTTAAAACGGGCGATCAGGTCTTCGTAGCCGCGTAAACTCGGGAGCATCTGCTTGACGACCACGCGACGGCATAGCGAAGGATCTTCGCAAAGCCAAATATCGCCCATGGCACCCTGCCCAATTTTTTTGACTGCGGTGTAACCGCCGATTTTTGTCGGCGCTCTACGCTTGCGGGGCGTTTTTGTCCCATCTTTTGTTCCATCTTGTGAGTGAGTGATGTCGTCGATGATAGATGCCATAGTCGGTTCGAAATATAGAAAATCACCTTTGCTAATCTTTGTCATTTTGGGTGTTTAACCCATTCTGTGCAGTGCTTTTTTGTAAAACAATTTTTCAATTTTAAATATAGGGAACTCTTTATATACATTTGGGGCGGAAGTGTGTGGTAAGTTAAAAGGAGATCCGCGGAATGCGCAGATACGGATGTTTTTTCATAGCCCTTTGCTTGTCCATTTTATGGGGATGCTCAACTTCTTCTACAGTTGCAGAAGAGTCTTCGCCCGACGTTCAGCTCGATTCTTCGGCAAGCATGGAAACCTCATCCGCATCGGTTGAATCCTCTTCTTCTGTTTACGTCTATGTTCCGGGATTTAACCCATGCCGTTTTAACTTCGGTGCGGGCTGGCAATCCTCGCATGAGGATTCCGCTTTTTACGCCGGGCTCGATTACATCTCGGTATGGCTCGGCGATAACGATTTCTTCAACAGCTTTGAAAGCCGCATGTTGGATGTAGCGGTGCAGGTCCAGGCGACACCGATGATTTACGCCTACGTGATTGCGGAATTCGGTAAAGATCACGGACTCGAAGATTGCGATATCATCGGCGAAGACGGTAATTTTGTCACTCCGAACCTTTGCACGGATGGCGCAAACATTATCCGAACCTACTTCCAGGATTCCATCCTTTACCGCTATCGGCAATATGCGCAGGGGTTCCGCGAATATTTGGAATTCCATTACCCGGTGGGGACGGGAAACGCATCCATTCACGCGATCGATCCGGATACGCTCAAGTTTATTTGGCTGATCGAACCGGACTTTTACCAGTACTCGGAATCCGGCTCGAATCAAAAGGCGCTTTACGACAATACGGCTCAAAACGGCGGCGGCATTCCGGATGCAACGATGGCCGCCCTGTTCAACATGATTGTCGATACGATCCAGGCTTACCTCCCGGCATCCCAAATCGCAATCGACATTTCGCCTTGGGCAGATGACCAGGCGGCTTGGTACGCAAACTTTGACCTGAGCCGTGTGACTTATGCCAGTACATCTGGCGGTAGAACAGCCGCCACTTTGGAAAAAATCCGTGCCGGAAACAAGGTCACTTGGTCCGAAATCGCGACGCTTCTCGAAAAGCCGATTCTCGCGGATGCAGGCTATGACGCCGGCGGTGCCGGAACCGGTTACAGTGCCATTTGGGGCGTCCCCGAAAATCTGAATGCTCGAATTGCAAATGGGGTCATCGGCGTCACGCAGATGGATGCGGATGACTTCTATGCTGCACGTGTGGACTCGATCCGTCCGTATCTGAATTCGACGATCTGGTGTAACGAATAAAAGAAAGGAAGTTAGGTTTCGCCGAGTGTGATGATGTACTGCGAAATCGTACGGTCCCACTCGTAGCGGAACTGGTAAGCGTTGCGCACCAGGTAATTCCAGCTTTCCATATTGGTGCTGTACAGCTGGACCGCATTCTTCAACTTGCGAATCATCTGGTCTGGGGCTGCCGAATCATCGACGAGCATCGCGTTTGCCGTTGCAAAGTCTCCGACGTAATTGGAAAGCAGGTTTGCACAGCCCACATCGTGCCCGGTCAGCGGAATGGTTCCGCAGGCTAGGGATTTTAAGATCATGCTTGCGGAAGGTTCCGTCGGGTTCGCAGCAAAGAGAATGTCCGAACCGGCGAGAGCCATGCGCACAATCGAATTGCTGCCTTGGACTGTATTCAAGATCGCCATGTGGGAATGTTCCTGGCTTGCGACAGGCGTGTAGAAATCCCAGTCAGCGGTTCCTGGAGTTGTACCGACGACGACAAAAATATTCAACTTGTTGATGTCGCCAAGGAGGGTGGCGAGGGTTTCCGACGTGCGACCGGATTCCTGCCCCAAAGGGCAGAACATCACCATGCGGTGTTCAAAATCTTTTCCGAGGGCTTGCGAAAGGTCCGAACGGGCCGCTTTTTTTGCCTGTTCAATCGGTTGGTTCGCCTTGGCGTTAAAGTCCCAGAACGGGTAATTGACGCCAAATTGGATGCCTTTGAGCTTGTCCTGATTGCGGAGTAAGAAGCCCGAAAGTCCACCGCCGAGGTGGTTGTTGATAATGCCGTCGCAATATCCCGGGGAGGGGAGCAGTACCTTTTTGGCGTAGAAAATGCCCGCTTTGAGAAGGCTGACCTTACCCCAGAATTCATAGCCGTTCATGTTGAAATCTTTTCGCGGAAGTCCAATGCGTTCGATTTCGCTTTCGGTCACATGGAAATCGTAGGTGATGTTATGAACGGTAAAGAAAAAGGCTATATTGTCGAAAATGCCTGCGTAAGCCGTTTGGGCAATCGGAGCGAGCAGGGCTCCACCCCAGTCATGGCCGCAGAACATCGTCGGCTGAAAATGGATTGCGTCTGCATAGGCGAGTGCTGCCGAAGCGAGGAACGAAAACCGTAGGTGGTTGTCGCTGTAAGGGATTCCGTTTTCGCCGTAAATCGCTTCACGGTCGAAGTAGCTGTCGTAGCGGATATAGGCGTGGAGGGGATTTTCTCCGGTCCAGACTTCAAAAGGCATGTTTCGGAGTTTTTCAAAACCTTTGAAAACGCACTTAAATTGGACAGAATCGTCGAGAAGTCGGGAATAAAAGGGGGAAATCGCTAAAGATTCGGTTCCGGTCCGGATACACGCTTGGGTAAGCTGATTGACAGCTCCAGCCAGCTGGCTCGGCTTTTTCCATTCCCCGGCTTCGGGGCTTACGGCCAAAAACTTCAACGCGTACTCCAAAAAAATTATTTACGAACGCTAAGTATCAGTATACAAAATATTTAATTAAATTACAGAGGGTATTACTTCAAACTTATTTTTTTCCGGATAAAGGGTTAAAAATGAAAACTAAGCAACTGATCGTTCTTATGGCAGCTTCTGCACTTCTTTTGGCTGGCTGCAAGGGCGCTAACGAAAAACGCGGTGATTCCTACCTCGAAGAAGGTCGTTATCAGAACGCCATCAATTCTTACCTGACCGCCAAGGAAAAGGGCAAGATGTCCGATGAATTCTACGACAACTTCACCCTCGCCCTCGCCAAGCGCGCTGAAATGGAAAGTAAGAAGGATCCGCAGAGCGACCTCATTCACGGTCTCTTTGAACAGGCTCTTCAGAACATCGGTAAGGTGCAGAACGTGGAAACGGCTGCCCAGATCGGTGAAGCCCTTTCCGCTGTCGGTTTGAACCAGGCTTCTGCGGAAGGTGCTGATTTGGGCACTATTATCGACGGTTTTGCCAAGATCGACTCCTCCATTTCCCTTTTGACTCGCCTCGGCGGCGACGTTTCGAAGGTCAAGGCTTTCCGTACTCAGGCTGAAAACGTCTACGTTTCCAAGGCTCTCCCGGAAGCTCTCGAAGAGGATGATCCGGTCGTGAAGGAATATAACCTCCTCGCTATCGAACTTATCGCCCCGAACAATGCGGATTTGAAGGCTGCTCATAACAAGAGCCGTATCGTTACCCGTCCGTACTTCCTCATCTTCGGTGAAAACATTCCGAACAAGTCCCCGCTCGTCGACAAGTGGGGCTATATCATGGCTTTCCCGTCCATCAGCATTTCTGCAACGTCCCTTACGGGCGAACTCCAGTTCTGGGCTTCGACCGGCAACAACACCGAACTCGATCCGTCTAAGATCAAGCTCGTCTCTACCACGGGTGAAGAAGTCTTCGCTAAGATGGTGGGCAAGGGTTGGTGCGAAGCGGAAGTCATCGTCGGCAAGAAGGGCCAGGAAAAAATCGAAAAGAAGCAGAAGCCTTTCACCGGCAAGGGCAAGCTCATGAACGAATTCCAGTGCTCTGTGAATGTCATGTTCAATTATGCGAATGGCTTTGTTCCGGATTACGTTGAATATAAGGATGAATTCGGCGTTGGCCGTAAGTATCTCGGTCAGTAATCCTTATTCAAGGCGGATTCTAAAAACGCTCGCTTTCCGCGAGCGTTTTTTTGTATTTTTGGGAACGATTTTACCCCTATTTAAAAAGGTGCCACCCTCTTGTTCTTTCGTGTTCTTACCTTTCTTTTCGTTTTGACCGCTTTCTCGATGGCGCAGCTGTTGGATGTGCCAGAAGAATATACGACGCCGACGACTGTGCGTCATGTGCGAGCGGAAGGCCTTATTAATATGGATGAGCGCTCGGTGCTCAGCCGTGTGAGCGTCCGTGATGGCCAAGTGCTTCCTCCTTCTGCTTTTACAGAAAAGGTGCAGAAGAGCGTTTCGGATTTGTTTGAAACCGGATATTTCGACGATGTAACCGCTTGGGTGGACTATCAGCCGGGTAACGAAAATAAGGTGGACCTCGTCTTCCGCGTTGTGGAACTTCCGGCTTTGGATACCATTTTCATCGAAGGTTGCGACGAAATCTCCGAAGAAGACGTCCGTTTGAAGATCAACCTTTTGCAGGGCCGCGTTTACAGCAAGAGCGGTCTTGAACGCGATCGCCAGAACATTTTGAACTATTACCGTGGAGAAGGCTATCTGCTTGCGGAAGTCGGCTTCCGTGAAACGCCGGTTTCCGACCATGAAAACGATGTGACTTTTATTATCCGTGAAGGTCCTAAGGTTCAGGTGGATTCCATTGTGATTACGGGTAACGATCATGTTCCGGCGACAGACATTACCGATCACATGGTCACCAAGCGCACCCACTGGTGGGGCGATGGGGAATTCAAGGAAGCGATTTTTGAAGCGGACCGCGATTCGGTTTTGAATGCAATCCGTCACTTCGGTTATTTGGATGCGGAACTCAAGGAATACCGTGCGGAATATCTGCCGGATTCGAGCTGTAACTTCTACTTAGGGCGAGCGGTTCCGAAGGGGCGAAAGCTCACGCTCCTCTATGGCCAGTTGAACCAGGCGATTGCGGATACAGCGAATATCATGAACCGTCTTGCAGGCCGAGTTCAGGAAAAGTCCGCGCACTACTACCGCGAACACCGTTCGAACTTCCACCCGTACTCCCAGGCAGTGCCGGTGTACAATGTGCAAGATGAAGAAACCGCTGTTAAGATTTTGAACGGCATCATTACATACGAAGAACTCCGCAAGGAATGGATCAAGAACCTTCCGAAGGACCACAACTGGAAGAACCGGAAAATCGATTCGTTGATGAAAAAGCACAAGCGTAACCGTTACGACGAAAAGCTTTTGACCCGCTATACGATGGAAGAAACCTTTGGCGCTCTCACTCCGTATGACAGCGTGATCACTTCCAAGTATGTGCGCATTTACATCGACATTAACGAAGGCCGTCGTTATTACACGGGTGCAGTGCACTTCACCGGAAATGAAATCTTGACCGATAAGATGCTTTCCCACTATGTTTACCTCGACAGCGGCGAAGTCTTTGACTATTACGCTTATGAAGCGACTCGCAGCGGTATTATTTCGGCTTACCGCGAAGAGGGTTACCTTTTTGCACAGTACGACGAAACGCGTGAATTTGTGAACGACAGCATTGTGAACCTGGAATACAAGGTGCGCGAAGGTTTGCCGGCTCAGATCCACCGCGTGAACATTATTGGAAATACGAAGACCCGTGATAAGGTGATTCGCCGTGAAGTGCGCCTGTTCCCGGGCGACACGTACCGCCAGTCTTCGATGGAACGTAGCTTCCGTGAAATCATGCAGCTGAACTACTTTGACATGGTCTATCCGGATATCCAGGTCGTCGGCGATCAGGATGTGGACTTGATCTTTAAGGTTGCAGAAAAGGAGGCGGGTACGGGTCAGTTCAGTGCGGGCCTTGCCTACAGCCAGAGTGATGGTCTTACCGCAACTCTCGGCGTTTCGATTCCGAACTGCTGTATGGGTGATGGCCAGAGCGCGTCTTTCAACGTGGAATACGGTGAAGACAAGAAGAGTGCCTCGATTAGCTTTATGGAACCTTGGTTCCTCGATTATCCGATTACTCTTGGTACAAGCTTGAGCTATGCCTGGTGGAATCAGGATGACGATCCGGATATTACGCGTTACGGTGGTACGATCTATGTCGGTAAACGTTTGAAGTGGCCGGACGACTACTTCTACGGTCAGATTGGTTACAGCTGGATGATGAATAAGCAGGGCGATAACGTGGACGGCAGCCTTATCCGCTACTCCGGTATCGAATCCGCTTTGAATTTCAAGTTGATCCGCGACGACAAGAATTTGCCACAGTTCCCGACGGACGGTTCCCGCTATGTGCTGTCTGTGCAGTGGGCTGACGAAGTGATTGGCAGTCATTTCAACTTTGTGAAGACGGACTTGACGGTGAAGTGGTGGTTCCCGCTCATCGGCGATCGCGTGGCTCTCGCTTTGACAAACGAATACGGTATTATGGTGGGCGATCCGCTGCAGTACAGAACCTTGTACCAGATGGGTGGTGTCCTCGGTTACGATGGTATGATGCGCGGTTATAGTTCGGGCTCGATTGGCTATCGTCGCTTGGGACGTAGCTACCAGTACATCGGTGCAGAAATCCAGTGGGGTATTGTCCCGAATACGTTCTACCTGCTTCCGCTCTTCTTCGATGCGGGTAACGTTTTCGGTAAGCGCTATGACCCGGACACGAAGGTTTCCAAGAATCAGCCGAATCCGCTGACGGAATGGGATCCTTCGAGCCTCAAGCGAGACTTCGGCTTCGGCTTCCGAGTGGTGGTTCCGATGCTCGGTATTATCGGCTTCGACTTCGCATGGCCGCTGGATCCTGGTGAAACTTACTCCGGTTTGCAGCGTACAAGCGTCGGCGATATGGAATTCAATTTCGTTATCGGTCAGGGATTCTAATGCACGTCAAGAAACTTTTCCTCATTCTTTTTGCCGCGCTTCTTGTGTGCGGCACCGCTTCCGCGGAAGACGGCCTGCGCGTGGCGCACGTCGATTCCAAGCTGATTTTTGAAGGGTACAAGGGCACGAAAAAGGCTCAGGAAGAATACGATCGCCAAGTGGCAAAATGGGAACAGCAAGCGAACCTTTTGCAAAAGGAACTCGCTGCGATCAAGGAAAAGCTCGATAAGCAGGCTTTGATGCTTTCGGACGAAAAACGCAATGAACTCGAAGCCGATTATGCCAAAAAGAACACGGAATTGAAGGAATTCATCGACCGCGTTTACGGCAGAACGGGCGAACTCATCACCGAAAATGAAAAGGTGAGCGCTCCGATTATCGCGCTCATTAAAAAGGCAGTGACTGAAATCGCCCTTCAAGAAGGTTACGATATGGTGGTGGATCGTGCCACGGGAGCGGTGCTTTTCTGGAAGGATGAGAACGATTTGACGAAAAAGGTCTTGGATTACCTGAACGCCCGATAAAAGTGTGCAAGTGAAAATTCAGTAGGGATTCCCAAACGGGAATCCCTATTTTCATTTATATTTATTGATGTGAAAAAGATTGATGGACGTACTCAATTGCTCGCCATCTTCGGAAACCCTGTCGGTCATAGCAAGTCCCCTTGTATGCACAATGCGGTTTTTGAAAAGCTGGGCATGAATGCGGCGTATGTGCCGCTATCCCCAGAGCCTGCCGATTTAGGCAAGGCGATTCAAGGCTTCCGCGCGATGAAATTTGTCGGCGCGAATGTTACCATTCCCTTCAAAGAAAAAGTCGGCGAATTCCTGGACGGCCTCTCGGACATTTCGAAGTTTACCGGTAGCGTGAACACGCTTTACTGGGAAAACGGCGAAGTGGGCGGTAAGCTGCTCGGAACGACGACGGATCCGTATGGAGCTCTTTGTGACTTGGAAGAACACGGTGTAACGGTGAAAGGTTCTCGCGTGGCGATCCTTGGCAACGGAGGTGCCGCTCGCGCGATTGCGTATGCGATGCTTGTCGAAGGCGCTTCCAAACTGACGATCGTTTCGCGGAATGCGGAACGTGGAGTGGAACTTGCGGATGCACTTTCGAAGGCTTTTCCGGACAAACCTGCGGTTGGCTGTGTGCTGTTTGCAGAATTTGCAAAGATCCGCGATAATCTCGACTTGGTGCTGAACGCGACGAGCGTAGGTATGACTCCGAATGTGGACGCGTCTCCGCTTTCGAAAGAAATGCTTTCGTCGAAGTTTGCCGTTTGCGACATCGTTTACAACCCGAAAGAAACGAAGCTTTTGCGCGAAGCGAAAGAAGCGGGTTGCAAGGTGGTCAGCGGTAGCGCTATGCTCGTGCATCAGGGTGCAAAAAGTTTTGAATTTTGGTTCCCCGGTAAAAAGTCCGATGTGAACGAAATGAAGACCGCGATGGGCCTTTCGGAGGGAGAGTGATGACGACGTTGAAGAAAACGGTTTACTTTACCGGATTTATGGCAAGCGGCAAAAGCCGTATTGGCCGTGCGATTGCGGAACGCTTGCATGCGCCGCTGATCGATACGGACGCTTTGATTGTAGAACGTCAAGGCAAGAGTATTTCCGAAATTTTTGAAACTCAAGGCGAAGTCGCTTTCCGTAAAATGGAACTCGACGTAATCCGGGAAATCGCAGCGGATCCAAAGCCGAAGGTCGTCGCCCTGGGCGGTGGAACTTTGACCCAGGCTTCGGTCGTTTCGTTAATCCGTAAAACGGGCTTGATCGTTCGCTTGTGGGCGACTCCGGAAGTTCTTTCGGAACGCATCGGCCGCAAGGATACGCGTCCGCTGATGGCGGGCCTTTCTCCGGAAGAACGCTTGGCGAAGATCAAGACGATGCTCGCCGAACGCGAACCGCGCTATGCGCTGGCAGACTTTAGCGTCGAAAGCACGAACGATTCCGAAGAAAAGGTGATTTCTGCAGTGCTCCGCGGACTTCAGTTCTGGGAAAATCGTGCAGTCTATGTGGAACCGTCCGGCGGTTCGCATTATCCGATTTTTATCGGCCATAAGCTTATCCCGCATTTTTCGACGCTTTTGAACGGTCTCCGTTTGATGCCAAAGGATTCCTTCCTTGTGGTGACGGATACGACGATTGCGAAGGCGCAGTCCCGTAGCTTGGGAATGCTCAAGCATGAAGCGGGAGATTGCCCTGCTTTTAAGTTCCGCGCCGGTGAAATCTTTAAGAACTTGAACAGCTTGAATCAGCTGTTCACGTTTATGCTGCGCCGCCGCTATAGCCGCAAGTCCTGCTTACTTCAGCTTTCGGGCGGTGTCGTCGGTGATATGGCGGGTTTTGCCGCTGCGACGTATCAGCGTGGTATTGATTTTATTCAGATACCGACAACGCTTCTTTCGATGGTCGACAGCTCGGTCGGCGGAAAGGTGGCGGTGAACCATCCGGAAGGCAAGAATATGATCGGCGCCTTCTATCAGCCGAAGGCGGTCGTTTGCGATTTGGATACGCTTTCGACCCTTCCCGATACGGAATACTTGGCAGGCCTTGCCGAAGTCATCAAGTACGGCGTAATCTATGATGCCGAATTTTTCAAGTACTTGGAAGAAAACGTGCAGAAGATTCTCGCCCGCGATTCCGAAGCGATGAAGCACATTGTGCGTCGCAGCTGCGAAATCAAGGCGGAAGTCGTCGGTATCGATGAAAAGGAAATGGGCTTGCGTGCGATTTTGAATTACGGTCACACGTTCGGTCATGCGATTGAAAACCTGCATCATTACGAATTCTCGCATGGAATCGGTGTGAGCCTCGGTATGCGTGTGGCTGGTCGTCTCGCCTGCATGCTCGGCATGATTTCGAAGGAAGAAGAAAACCGCCAGACGGCGCTTCTCGATGCTTATGGATTCCCGAAAACGGTGGATGGCGTGAATGTGAATGCCGCCTGGGATTCGATGGGCGTCGATAAGAAGGTCGAAAAGAACAAGCGCGTTTACATTCTCCCGACAAAGATCGGTGAAGTCAAGAAAGTCGCAAATGTGGAAGAAGCTTTGGTGAAGGAAGCTTGGAAAGCGATCCTTCCGGAGGTGAATGCATGAGTATCTTGGTAACGGGCGGAACGGGAGCGCTTGGCTTCCATATCCTTGCAACAGTCACGCGAAACGGCGAAAAACTTTACAGTTTTAGCGATGAACAGCCGCAACCTTGGCAAAAGGTTGCCGACGTCACCTACTGTACGGGCGACTTGTTGAACTTTAAGGACGTTCTAGCCGTTATGAAGGAAGTGCAGCCACGTGCAATCTTCCATTTGGCAAGCCAGTCGAGCGTGGGACTCTCGTACAAGAAGCCCTATGAAACGCTCTCTACGAATTTGCTCGGAACGCAGACGCTTCTCGAAGCAGCGCGCCAGGTTGTACCAGAAGCGAAAATATTGCTTTTAAGCTCCAGTGAAGTTTATGGCCGTACCATGGGCACGCTTTTGACGACTCTTCGCAAGGAATCGGATCTGCCGAATCCGCTGACTCCGTATGCGACTTCCAAGGCTTGCATGGAGCTTCTCGGGAACCAGTTTACGAATGCTTATGGCATGCACATTGTGACGATTCGCCCGTTCTACTTTACAGGTCCGCACCACAGCCGTCGCTTCCTGATTCCGGCGATCGCAAGCCAGCTTGTCAAAATTCAAAAGTACGGTGCAGAACCGATCATTTATTCGGGAAGCCTGGACGTGAGCCGCGACGTTTTGGACGTGCGCGATGTGGCGCGTGGCTTGATTCAGGTGCTGCAGGCGGGGAACCCGGGCGATGTTTACAATATATGCTCCGGTAAATCTTATACCTTCCGCGAACTCACGGAAATGCTCGTCGATATTTCGGGTGCGGATGTGGAATTCCGCTTCGATCCTTCGAAAGAACGTACTTTGGACATACCTCTTTTGATCGGCGATCCGGAAAAGATCATGGAACTCGGATGGAAACCGATGATCACGATTGAAGATTGCCTGGTAGATCTTTACAACGAAATGATCGTTCGCTTGAAGATGGAGAAAGATTTGAAGATGGGTTAATTCGCCCGTAAAATTTAGTTGCTATATTTCCATCCACTATGATGTTTTCGCAACTGACCGAATCTCTTGAATCGACTCTTAAAAACCTGCGTGGACAGGGGACGCTGACGGAAGAAAACGTCGCGGATTCCCTCCGTGAAGTACGCCGCGCATTCCTCGAAGCGGACGTAAGCTTCAATGTGACCCGCGACTTTGTGAAGGCCGTGAAGGAAAAGGCGATGGGATCCGAAGTTTTGACTTCGGTGACGCCGGGCCAACAGATCGTGAAAATCATCCACGACGAACTGGTGCAGGTGATGGGCGGTGAGACCAAGGAAATCGCTCTGTCGGGCAAGCCTCCTGTCGGCATCATGATGGTAGGTCTTCAGGGTTCTGGCAAGACGACTTTTGCCGCGAAGATTTCTCTCTATTTAAGAAGCAAACGCAAGAAGAAGCCTCTTCTCGTCGCTGCAGACGTTTATCGCCCGGCCGCTATCAAGCAGTTGCAGGTCCTCGGTAAGTCTATCGGTATTCCGGTGTATGACGAAGGCGAAGGCAACCCGGTTGAAATCATCCAGCACGGTTACGAATATGCGGAAAAGAACGGCTTTGATGTCGTGATCTACGATACCGCAGGCCGTTTGCAAATCGATGAAAAGTTGATGCAGGAATTGGAGCAGGCGCGTGAAGCGGTGCATCCGGAAGAAATCCTTTTTGTTGCCGATGCGATGATCGGTCAGGAAGCGGTGAACGTTGCGCAGACGTTCTTTGAACGCTTGAACTTTACGGGCGTCTGCCTTTCCAAAATGGACGGCGATGCGCGTGGCGGTGCCGCTCTTTCGATCAAGAAGATCACGGGCGTGCCAATCTGCTTTATCGGTGTCGGTGAAAAACCGAACGAAATCGACCTGTTCCATCCGGACCGTATGGCAAGCCGTATCCTCGGTATGGGTGACGTCGTTTCTCTCGTGGAAAAGGCGCAGTCCGTGATCGATGAACGTGACGCCAAGGATCTAAAGAAAAAAATTCTGAACAATACGTTCGACCTGGATGACTTCCTCCGTCAGCTTCGCACAATCAAGAAGCTCGGCCGTTTGAAGGATATCCTCGGTCTTATTCCGGGCTTGAACAAGCTTCCGCTCGACCAGATCAACGAAAAGGAAATGGTCTACGTTGAAGCGATTTTGAGTTCGATGACCGAAAAGGAACGCAAACATCCGGAAATCATCAACGGTAGCCGCAAGAACCGTATCGCCAAGGGTTCTGGCACGGAAATCAACCGTGTGAATCAGGTGCTTCGCCAGTTCGAAGATATGAAAGCGATGTTCAAGAAAATCGGTTCGTTTGCCAAAAAGCAGAATGGCGGTGCCCCGATCGGTTCGAACTACACCCCTCCGAAAAAGAAAAAAAAGAAACGTTAGGATTTAGCCGAAGGGCAAAAAATTGCAAGGGGACGAAAGCCACAGAAGTTGAAATGCGTCACACTGCAAAAAACAGTGGCTTTACGGTTTGTTCGTAAGAAATTAATTTTGAGGATACTATGAAAAAAATCAAACTCTTGGCTGCAGCCATCACTCTCTGTGCCTCTGCTTCTTTTGCTGCAGACGGCATGTTCTCCGACGCTCTTCCGAAGAACTGGAATGCAGACGTTCTCGCTTCTGCTCAGTTCACGCGTCATCACTACAGCAACTGGAAGAATGGAGCTGATGGTGTCAACACGAACGTTTGGATTCTGAAGTACGACGCTGATGTGATCGGTCACTTCTCCCACTTTGACTGGCGTACCCTTGTCAATCTCGAATGGGGCCAGACCTATATGAAGGGCACGGGTACCCGTAAGACGAACGATAAGATTTTCATTGAAACGACCGTTGCTGAAAACGATCTTAAGCCGTTTGAACCGTATGCAGGCCTCCGCTTCGAATCCCAGTTCACCAAGAGCTATACCTATGATGACGACGATGTGAAAACGGCTGTGTCTTGCTTCATGGACCCGGCTTACTTCACCCAGATGCTCGGTGTCGCTTACGTCCCGAACGACAACTTTAGACAGAGCCTCGCCTTTGCAAACCGCTTGACCATTTCTGAAGGTTACGGCTATGCAGATGACAAGGACACGAAAAAGTTCGAAAAGTACAAGGACGAACCGGGTCTTGAAAGCGTGACCGAATACAAGGCTGCACTTTCTTCCCTCGCTTCCTTCAGAACCCGTCTCTGGGCCTTCGTGAACTTCCACGGAGTGGATGAAATCGACGGCAAGTGGGAAAACTACCTCGATGTGACGATTGCTCCGCTGATCGTCTTGAGCGTTGGTGTCGAAGTCGCTTACGACAAGGATATCGATGAAGATTCCCAGTACCATGATTCCGTGAATCTCGGCATCACTTGGCGCTGGTTCTAATATATTTATAACATTTCCTGAACAAAGAAAAAGCTATCTTTTGCGAGGTCACAAACCTTTAGCACAAGGTAGCTTTTATGATTATTCTTCGCGGTTCGCCTGCGCTCTCTTCTTTCAGAGTTCAAAAACTGCTCTCTGATTTTCAACAGGAATCCCTTCCGGTGAAGGGAATTTATGCGGAGTTCGTTCACGTCGTTGATCTTGAATCCGACCTCACTTCTGAAAAAAAGTCCACTCTCGAAAAACTTTTGACCTACGGTCCGTCGCTTGAAGCGAAGGATCCGGAAGGTTCTCTTTTTGTTGTCGCTCCGCGTCCGGGAACCATCAGCCCGTGGAGCTCCAAGGCTACGGATATCGCTCACATCTGCGGTCTCTCTGAAATCAAGCGCATTGAACGCGCTGTCGCTTATTACGTGGACTTCAACGGCGGCGTCACCGAAGAAGTTTCGAAAAAGGTCAAGGCTAAGATCCACGATCGCATGACCCAGAAGGTTTTCCAGGCTTTCCATCAGCTCGACGTACTCTTCCTCCATGAAGAACCGAAGAAGCTCGTGGAAGTTCCAATCCTCACGGAAGGCCATCTCGCTCTTGAACGTGCCGACAAGGAAATGGGCCTCGCTCTTGCTTCGGCAGAAATCGATTATCTCGTGGAAAGCTTTACCGCTCTCAAGCGCAATCCGACGGACGTGGAACTCTATATGTTCGCAGAAATGAACTCCGAACATTGCCGTCACAAGGTCTTCGGTGCCGCTTGGACGATCGACGGGGAACAGAAGGATCTTTCCCTGTTCCAGATGATCAAGAATACTTACAAGATGCATTCGACGAATATCCTTTCCGCTTATAAGGATAATGCTGCTGTGATGAACGGTGCCGCCAAGGCGGGCCGCTACTACGCCGATCCGAAGACGAACAAGTACGGTTGGCACGAAGAACCGATTCCGATTTTGATGAAGGTTGAAACGCACAACCACCCGACGGCAATTTCTCCGTTCCCGGGTGCCGCTACCGGTAGTGGTGGTGAAATCCGCGATGAAGGTGCTACGGGTCGCGGATCAAAGCCGAAGGCCGGTCTCACGGGTTACAGCGTCTCGAACTTGAAAATTCCGGGATATGAACAGCCGTGGGAAAAGGATTTTGGAAATCCAGCCCGTCTCGCTTCTCCGCTGGATATTATGATTGAAGGCCCGCTCGGCGGCGCTGCTTTCAACAATGAATTCGGACGCCCGAACATTCTCGGTTACTTCCGTACTTTCGAAGAAGAAGTTCCTTCGACGAAGGGCAAGGAAGTCCGCGGTTACCACAAGCCGATTATGCTCGCTGGCGGTCTTGGTAACATCAAGGAAGAATTTATTTCCAAGGGTCACATCAATCCGGGGGACGCTTTGATCGCTCTTGGCGGCCCGGCAATGCTGATCGGTCTCGGTGGCGGTGCTGCAAGCTCGGTGACGAGCGGTAGCGGTAACGAAGACCTCGACTTTGCAAGCGTGCAGCGCGGGAACCCGGAAATGCAACGTCGTTGTCAGGAAGTGATCGACCGTTGCTGGGCTCTCGAAAAGGAAAATCCGATTTCCTTCATTCACGACGTGGGTGCTGGTGGGCTTTCGAATGCTTTCCCGGAACTCGTGAACGATGGCGGTCTCGGCGGTAAATTCGAACTCCGCAAGGTGCCGAACGATGAACCGGGAATGAGCCCGTACGAAATCTGGAGTAACGAATCCCAGGAACGTTATGTGATTGCTGTCCCGCAGGACAAGCTTCAGGTGTTCGACGCAATCTGTAAGCGCGAACGTTGCCCGTATTCCGTTGTCGGTACGGCTGTGGAACAGAAGCAACTCACCCTCACGGACTCCCACTTTAACAATACGCCGGTGGATATGCCGTTGAACGTGCTTCTCGGCAAGCCGCCTCGCATGATCCGCGACAATCATTCCGCCAAGCGTCCGCTTTCTGCAACGCCGACTCTCGACAAGCAGACCGTGGGGGACGTTGCAAAGCGTGTCCTCGCAAACCCGAGCGTTGCCGATAAGACGTTCCTCATTACAATCGGTGACCGTTCTGTGACGGGTATGATCGCTCGCGATCAGATGGTTGGTCCGTGGCAGGTTCCGGTGGCTGATGTCGCCGTGACGACTGCAACTCTCGATTCGAATGAAGGTGAAGCGATGAGTATTGGTGAACGTGCTCCGGTCGCTTTGATTTCTCCGGCTGCAAGCGCTCGTATGGCTGTGGCAGAAGCTTTGACGAACATGGCTGCGGCAAGCATCGACGACATGGGTCGAATCAATCTTTCCGCAAACTGGATGGCTTCGCCGAATTACGAAGGCGACGGCGCCGATCTTTACGAAGCAGTGCAGTCCATCGGTATGGAACTTTGTCCGGAACTCGGCATTACGATTCCGGTCGGTAAAGACTCCATGAGCATGAGCACTGTCTGGGAAGACGAAAAGGGCAAGCACAATGTGACGGCTCCGATTTCTGTCGTCATTAGTGCATTCGCTCCGGTTGCCGATGCTCGCATCACTCTTACTCCGGTGCTTCAGAAGAAGGCTTCCCGCCTGCTTCTCGTTGACCTCGCTCGCGGCAAGAACCGTATGGGTGCATCGATTGCGGCACAGGTCTTCTGCGAACTCGGCAATACCGCTCCGGACGTTGACAATGCGAAGGAACTCCGCACATTCTTCGAAACGGTGCAGAAACTCAACAAGGCTCAGAAGATTCTCGCTTACCACGACAAGTCCGATGGAGGTCTCTTCGTCACGGCCCTTGAAATGGCCTTCGCCGGTCACACGGGCGTGACCCTCGACGTTTCCGCTTTGAAGGGCTCTCTGATTGAAATTCTCTTCAACGAAGAACTCGGCGCGGTCCTCCAGGTCGCAGACGAAAATGTTTCTGCGGTGAAGGATGCCTTTGCTGCAGCAGGTCTCGGCGACTGCGTCACGGACGTCGGTACGCTGAACGATTCTTATGAATTTATCGTCGGCGATTACAAGGCCGGTATTTCGGAACTCCGCTCCATTTGGAGCGACACGACCCGCCGTATCGCTGCTCTCCGCGATAATCCGGAATGCGCAGAAAGCGAATATCAGTTGAAGCTCGAACAGGACGATCCCGGTATTTCTCCGAAGGTCACGTTCGATGTGTCTGTAAAGAAGGATTACGAAAGCCGTCCGAAGATGGCGATCCTCCGTGAACAGGGCGTGAATGGTGAAGTCGAAATGGCCGCCGCTTTTGACCGCGCGGGCTTTGAATCCATTGACGTTCACATGACGGACATTCTTTCGGGCAAGATTTCCCTGAAGGACTTCCAGGGTCTTGTCGCTTGTGGCGGCTTCAGCTACGGAGACGTGCTGGGTGCAGGTGAAGGCTGGGCTAAGAGCATTCTCTTCCATGCAAAAGCCCGTCAGGAATTCGAAGAATTCTTCCGCCGTGAAAATACGTTCACGCTCGGCGTCTGCAACGGTTGCCAGATGGTTTCGAACCTCAAGGATTTGATCCCGGGAGCAGAACACTGGCCGCGCTTTGTGCAGAACCTCTCTGAACGCTTTGAAGCTCGCTTCAGCAGTTTGAAGATCGAAGAAACGCCGTCTGTGCTCTTGAAGGGCATGGCGGGTTCCGTTCTCCCGATCGCTGTGGCGCACGGAGAAGGTCGCGCGGAGTTCGCTAGCCGTGAAGCTGCCGAAGCCTGTCTCAAGACGGGTCTCGTGAGCCTCCGTTACGTGGATGGCAAGCATCAGTACACCGAACGTTATCCGCTGAACCCGAACGGCTCTCCGTTCGGTATCACGGGCCTCACAAGCAAGGATGGCCGAGCGCTCATCATGATGCCGCATCCGGAACGTGTGTTCCGCACCGTTCAGAACAGCTGGCATCCGGCAGACTGGGGCGAATACGCTCCGTGGATGAAGCTCTTCCTGAATGCACGTGCGTTCGTCGGTTAATCTGCGTTTTACGCCTAAAAAGGTCCGCCCACTCGGCGGGCCTTTTTATATTTTGAACTTGTATGGATAAGACTCAGATACCGCAGATTCTTTCGCTTCCCAAGATCCTCGACGATCGGGGAAATTTGAGTTTTATCGAATCGGAAAATCATATTCCGTTCAAGATTCGCCGTTGCTACTGGATTTACGATGTCCCCGGTGGACAGCGCCGCGGTAGCCACGCCTTTAAGAAACAGCAAGAGCTGATCATTGCGCTTTCGGGTAGCTTTGACGTGGTGCTGCACAACGGTAAAGAAGAAGTGCGCCACTCCTTGCGACGCTCTTACTACGGACTTTATATTCCGCCGATGCATTACCGCACCTTGGATAATTTTTCGACGAATTCCGTGGCGCTCGTGCTCAGTTCGGAACCTTATGATCCCGATGATTACATCTGGGAATTTGAAGATTTTAATAAGGCGGCGCAATGAAAGAACTTTTAGGCGGATGCCGCTACATCGAATTTCCGCGGACCACGGAACGCTCCGGGTCTTTGACGCCTGTGGAAAGTTTTAAGGATGTCCCGTTTGAAATCAACCGGGTCTTTTACCTGTACGATATTCCGGGCGGAGAAAACCGCGGCGGTCATGCGCATCAGGAATGTCACCAGTTGCTGATTGCCGCTTCGGGCGCTTTTGATGCCAAAATCGATGACGGTCAAAATTCACAGATCATCCATTTGGACAGACCTTACTATGGCGTGTATGTGCCACCTGGAGTCTGGGCGGAAGAATTGAATTTCTCTTCGGGATCAATCTGCCTTGTTTTAGCTTCGCATCCGTATGAGGAAGCGGATTACATCCGTGATTACAAACGCTTCCTTTCTTATGCAGAAAATCTTCGGGAGGGAAAATGATTCCCTATCTGGATTTGAAACGGGTGACGGATTCTTTTGAACCGGGACTTTCCAAGGCTTTGGAAAATGCGGTCAAGAGCGGTTGGTATATTCGTGGCAAGGAATGCGAACGATTTGAAAAGGCGTTTGCCAAATACTGCGGAACGGAATACTGCATTGGCGTTGCAAACGGTCTTGAAGCTTTAACTCTGATTTTCAAAGCGTATATTCAAATGGGCCGTTTAAATCGCGGGGACTTTGTGGTTGTCCCGGCGAATACTTATATCGCATCGGTCCTTTCGATTAGTGAAGCGGGCCTTGTTCCTCTGCTTACCGATCCGGATACGCAAACGCTCAATCTTTCAGTTGAAGGCGTCAAGCGTGTATGGAATCCGCAGGTGAAAGCGATTCTTGCGGTCGATTTATACGGAAGAGCGATTCCGGGCAAGGAACTTTCGGAATTTGCAAAGATCCACGATTTGATTTTAGTAGAAGATGCCGCTCAAGGGCACGGTGCTGTAGAAAATCACAAGCGTGCAGGATCTTTTGGCGATGCGGCCGGTTTTAGTTTTTACCCGGGTAAAAATTTGGGAGCGCTTGGCGATGCCGGTGCTGTCACGACTTCGGATGCGGAACTTGCGAAGACGATCCGCGCTCTTGCCAATTACGGTAGCGAACAAAAGTATGTGAATTTGTTCAAAGGAATGAATTCCCGCTTGGATGAATTGCAGGCGGCAATCCTTTCTTTGAAGCTTCCTCGCTTGGATTCGGATAACGCGAAACGCTCGCAGATCGCTAAACGTTACATGAAGTACATTTCGAATCCGCTGGTGACGCTTCCAAGTCCAGGAAAACCCGGCGAACATGTTTGGCATATCTTCGCCATTCGGACTTCTTACCGCAAGGCGCTCCAAGAGTATTTGACGCATTCGGGCGTGGGTACGCTCATCCATTATCCGATTCCGCCGCATCGCCAAAGTGCTTACGGGGAACTCGGGGAACTCTACTTTCCGATCGCGGAAGAAATCGCGGATACGGAACTCAGTCTTCCGCTGTATCCGCAAATGACCGAAGACGAAATTTCGAAAGTCATCGAGGCTGTGAATGCGTTTCATCTGTAGAATTGTCCGCAAAGCGGCTGCGCTTTCGCGCAAGGCTTTTTACCGCGTCCTTTCCGATGCAAAAGTGGAAGGTTCTCCTCGGCTTGCGTCTCCGCTGCTCGCTCAAGGTGCGGGAACGGTTCGCTTTGAAAAGAATGTTCACGTGGGACTCGCTTTCGATACGGACTTCTGGACTTCGTATGTCTTTGTGAATCCGCGGACAAAAGAAGCTCTCATTCAAATCGGGGAAGATTCCTGGGTGGGCAATCATTTTGTAGCGATTGCCGAAGGTCCGGGCATTTCGATTGGGAAGAAGGTCTTAATCGGTACGCGAGTTGAAATCTACGATTCGGATTTTCATACAGTCTTGCCGAATGTGCGCCTATCGGCGACTCCAAAACGGGCTGCGGTCAAAATCGCCGATGATGTTTGGATCGGTAACAATGTGACGATTCTCAAGGGAACTGAAATCGGGGAACATTCCGTGGTTGCGGCAGGAGCCGTTGTCTCGGGAAAATTCCCATCGAATGTCGTTCTCGGAGGCGTTCCGGCAAAAGTGATTCGCAAGATAGATCCGTTAGAAATTTTGGACGAGGTCGCTTCCCATGGCTGAGATTACCGTCCGACGTTACACAGCCGCTGATGCTAAAAAGTGGAACGATTTCATTGCGAAAAAATCCCGCAATGGCAACTTCCTTTTTGACCGGAACTACATGGATTACCATGCGGACCGTTTTCCGGACTGTTCGTTTCTCTTTTATAAAAAAAATGACATCTGTGCCGTGATTCCGGGCACTCTCGATGCAGATGGCGTTTTCAGTTCCCATGCAGGGCTTACTTTTGGCGGATTCGTTGTAGGCGCTTCGGTAAAGACAATGGATGTCAAATGCCTTTTTGATTTGCTCGATGCGGAGCTTCAAAAGCTCGGGGCGAAGAAGGTGATTTACAAAGCGCTCCCGTGGATTTATGCGGAACGCCCTTCGCAAGAAGATCTGTACTGGCTCTTTCGCAAAAATGCGAGGATCCGCGCCCGTTTGATTTCAAGCACGATCGAGCCGAAGGTTACACAGCCTTCCTCTAAAAAGAAGTATTACCTGAACAAGGGAAATCGCTTAGGACTCCTATTCGCGGAATCGAAGGATTTTAGCGGATTCTGGGACCTGCTCGACAGCTGCCTGCAAGAAGGGCACGGAGCGCATCCGGTCCATTCCAAGGCGGAACTCGAACTTCTTTCGAGCCGTTTTCCAAAGAATATCAAGCTTTACACGGTGACGCTCAACGGTGAACTTCTTTCGGGAAGCGTCGTGTACATTTCAAGCCAGGTTGCCCATGCGCAGTATTTGGCGAGTTCTGCAAAAGGACGCTCTTTGAATGCGATGGATTTTTTGATGATGAACGAAACGAATGCCTTTCCCGAAGTCCGCTGGCTTGACTGGGGAACTTCGAATGAAGAACAGGGTCGCGTTTTGAACGAAGGCTTGGTGCATCAAAAAGAAATCTGTGCGGCCCGTGGTGTCGCTTACGATATTTACGAGTACGATCTATGAAATCTTCGGGATTCTGGAAACAGTCTGCGGGTTCTGCGGTTGCGACGGCGATTCGCATTCTTTGCGCTTTTATCACGAATAAGTTTTTGGCTTCGATCATGGGGCCAGTCGGTTTTGCGGCTGTGGGGCAGTTGCAGAACCTGATCACCTTTGGACAAGGAACTTCTTCCCTTGCGCTGCAGAACGGTTGGGTGAGCCTCACCGCCCGTTACAAGGATAAGGAAAAGGAACTGGGCCCGATTTGGCGTGGCGGATTTCGAATTAGCGTGTACGCGTCGATTGCGACGGCGATTTTCTTTGCGTTGTTCGCTTTTTTTTCTCCGTTGCAGACCCTTTTCCCAGGCGTGCCGAAGCGTCTTTTGCAGGCGGCGATTCTCTTTGCGATTCCGGGGATGATCGCCCTTTCGATAACGACGATTTGCCAGGCGGTGATGAATGGCCTTTCGGATTATAAGCGCTGGGCTTCGATCACGATTATTTCTTCGGTCTTGAATTGTGTTTGGGTGATTGTCATGGTGCAGACGCGATCCTTGTCGGTGTTGAGCGCCGTGGCGACGCAGTCGTTGCTTTCTTGCGCTTTTGCGATTTGGAACGCCAAAAAAGGCGGTTTCCGTTACAAGCGTTTTAGTGCGATGCTCCAGAGCAATACCCAGATTTGGCGAGGTTATGCGTGGATGGGCCTTGTGCCGATGGTGCTGACTCCTGTGCTCTATATGTTTGTGCGTTCCTATTTGGCAAAGCAGTTTGGTTGGGATGCGGCGGGTCTTTGGCAGGGCGCAGTGCGTATTTCGGATTTTTTCAATGTCGGTTTTTCTTCGATTTTAGGGGTTGTATTGCTTCCGCGTCTTTCGGCGGCGATTTCTTCTGAAGAATTCTACAGAACGCTTCGCGGACTTTTGTTGCGCGTCATGGCGCTTGCCGGTTTGGTTGTGGGCATTCTCTTTTGGTTCCGTGAATATGTGGTGGTGATTGCGCTATCGCAAACCTTCCTTCCGTTAAAGGAACTGATCCCGTTGCAGTTTGTGGGAGACTTCTTTAAGGCGGGCTGCTGGTGCCTTGGCCTTGCGCTCGTTGCGCGGAAAGAAACGGTGGCATTCCTTTCTGTGGAAGTGGCTGCCGATGTTTTGTTCGCCGTTTTGACGGTTTTGGGTTCGGCTTCTTTGGGCTACCATGCGCCTTTTGCTGCTTACGCCGTTGAAAATGGGATTTGCTTTGTAGCCCTGTTGATTCTGTTGCGGAGACTTTCATGGAAGAACCTTTAGTTTCCGTGCTGCTTTCAAGCTACAATCACGCGCCGTACGTCGAAGCGTCCGTGCGTTCCGTGATGGCGCAAAAAGGCGTTCCATTCGAACTCATCGTCATTGATGACGGAAGCACAGACGAAAGTCCGCAAATTTTGGAAAGGCTCTCTAAAGAATTCGGATTCTTTTACAAGCACCGCGAAAACAAAGGTCTCGTCAAAACCCTGAACGAACTGATTTCCTTTTCGCACGGAAAGTACTTTTGCACATTCGCCTCGGACGACATCATGGCTCCGGGGCGCTTAGAAGCAGAGAGCCGCTTCTTGGAATCGCACCCTCAAGTGCCTGCCTGCGCCGGGCAAATTGTGAATATGCTTCCCGATGGAACGCTCGAAGGTTCACCCGATTCCCGTTTTGACCGTGCCACGGAAGCTTCTTTTGAAGACATTCTGCTTGGACGCGTCGAATTGAACGGCTCCACAGAAATGATTGTCAAAAGCAAGTTCGCCGAAGTCGGCTTCTACGATGAAAGTTTTCGCTTTGAAGATTTTCCGGCGTGGCTTGCCCTTTCGAACCGCTTTGGAAACATTCCCATTTTGAAAACGGTCTGCAGTCATTACCGAGTTCTTCCGAATTCGATGCACAAGAATCTAAACTTTATCTATGCACAGATTCTTGCGGTGGTTGAAAAGTACAAGACCCATGCCGCTTACCGCAAAGCGGTGAACCTTTGGAAAACCCGCTGGTTCTCATCGCTCGCTTACGATCAAAAGGGAGAAGCTCTGCGCATGCTTCCGAAGCTTTCGAACGCATCGCTCGCTTTCTGGATCCACCTTCCCAAACTTTTGATTCCTCGAAAGTTCTTGAAGTATTAGGCGGAAAATATGATTTCAGTCTGCATGGCGACATACAACGGGGAAGCCTTTATTCGGGAACAGCTTTTGAGCATTCTTTCGCAGCTCTCGCTCAAAGATGAAGTGCTGATAGCCGATGACGGCTCTTCCGATGCGACGCTTGAAATCATCCAGGGTTTGAACGATTCCCGCATCAAGGTTCTTGCGCCTGAACAAAAAAACTTGGGCCCGACCTATAACCTGGAAAGGGCTCTTGCTTCGGCAAGGGGAGAATTCATTTTTCTTGCGGACCAGGACGATTTATGGCTCGAAAATAAAGTTTCCAAGGTTCTTGCGGAATTTGAAAATTTAACGGTTAGCTGCGTTTTGCATGATGCCTACTTTTATGCGCAGAATGCAACGGGAAAGTGGGAACAGGGAAAGCGCCTCTTTGAAGTGCGCCCACCGTGGCATGGAATCTGGGCAAATGTGCTCAAAAACAGCTTTACAGGCTGCTGCATGGCGTTTCGCAGGGAACTCCTCGATTTAGCACTTCCATTCCCTCAGGGTCTTCCGATGCACGATCAGTGGATTGGAATTTGTGCGGAAAAAACAAAAAAGGCACGTTTCTTGAACGAGCCTCTCTTGGAATATCGCCAACATGCGCACAATTCGACCGCCCTTTTAGAACAGAACAAGGCGAGCCTTGCGCAAAAGATTTTATGGCGTCTGAGTCTTCTCCGAATTCTGCTTGGTCGCCATTAAGGATCCCCAGGCGACTTGCACAAAGGCGCCTGCACGCACAAGGTCCGATTGGGCATTCTGGTAATCCGTCAAAAGCTTGTTGAAACCGAAAACGTCGCGTCTTTGCGTTTTTTCAAGGATATTCTGCTTAAAACGGGCAATGACGGCGAGCTTATCGCAAGAAACCGCCAAGGCGTCGATATATGCGGGAACTGCATTCAAAAAGTCTTTTTCGTTGGGGAAGGCTTGCCCTAAATTGTTTTCGATGAACTTCTTTTGGGCAAGGGCCTGATCCTTGACTTCGCCCATAAAGCGTTCGATACGGATAAAGTCTACCTGCGGAAAGATCAGGCTGAACGGCCAGAGTTTTTTCCAATGGAATTTGAACATGGACTCGTGGGCGGCGTTTTTCGCCTTGATCAGCTCTTTTAAGTTTTCGAAAACGGCTTCGGAAAGACTTTTTTGCATTTTTTTCCCTTTTCTTCTTTAGGCGAAAATATACATTATACTTATCAATTCTATTTGAGGAGAATTATAGCGTATGGATTCGAAAAAGATGAAACTCATCTTGGCGGTCTCTGTTGCGGTTAACGTGGCATTGCTCGTCATCATGTTCGCTCTCAAGAGCGGTTATGCAGAACAGGCCCAGGCATCTTACAAGGTGGCTACTAAGGCTTACACGGATCAGGTTGCGAAGACGGTGAAAGCCCAGAACGATTTCATCCAGAAGGGAAATCTGATCTGGCAGCTCACTTTCGAAACGACTGCGCAGAATCTTTCCAAGTCGGCTTTTGACGCTCGCGTCGCAGCTCTCGACGAAGGCAAGCTTTTAAATCCGCAGACATCTGGTGAAGTGACGACCCTTTCTTGTGGTGAAAACTGCAAGGTTTCGTTCACGTTCAAGGGTGGCAAGTTTGTTTCTGTCGACAACCAGGAACTCGTCGCCCTCTCTCCGTCTGCAACATTCAAGGTCGAAGCTCCGGCTCCGTTCTCTTTTAAGGAAAAGTAGGAGGAATTATGGCGTCTAAAGTGAAAGTGTTTACGATTGCATCCTTGGCCTTGAACGTCGCAGTGGCAGGCCTTCTCGTGATGCAGAAGGGTAACTACGTTTCCCAGGCTGAAGAAGCTTACCAGAAAAAGACCAATGCTTATTACAAGCAGGCGACGAACATTGTCGAAGGCCAGAACTCGGTCATTGAAAACAATGCGGTCCTTTGGAATCTTGCTTGCTCAGCCAATATGCAGGTGAAAAACTCCAAGGAATTTGCCATTCTCGAAAAGCGCCTCGCAAACCCGTCGATTTTCTCGAGCAAGGTTCAGGGATCTCCGGACGGTAAGGGCAAACTCCGCACGGTTTCCTGGAACAGCGATTATTACATCGTCGCAAGCTTCGACAAGTCGAACAAGCTCATCGGTGTGAATGTGGATGCTCTTCTCGGCAACGCAGACGCTCCGGCTCTTTCCGATGAACCGGAAGAAGTCGTTGAAACCGATTCCGAACCGGCAGAAGCTGCGGAATAGTTCTTCTTCAAATTTCAAAGCAAAAGGCGGTGCATTGCACCGCCTTTTCTTTGCTTGTGAAATTTTACGCGTCTTTTTCTTTGCTCGAAGAATCCTGCTCGCCTGTGGGAGGCGACTGATTTTCGCTGTTGAACTGACCCTTGGCGTATTTCAATTCGTCTTTGGCTGCCTTCAAATCGTCTTCGCTGATGTCTTCCGGGTTGAAGAGGACGATCTTGTTTCGACCGGTTTGCTTGCCTTCGTAGAGGGCGCGGTCCGCGAGGTTGATACTGTAATCCATGCCCAAGCGTTCGTCGTATTCGGCGACGCCCACGGTAACGGTCACGTGCAAGCTTTGATTGGCAAAGCTGATTTTGGTTTCTTCAATCTTTTTGCGCAGGCGTTCTGCGACAAGTTTTGCACCGCCGAGAGGTGTTTCCGGTAAGAGCGTGAGGAATTCTTCACCGCCCCAGCGAGATACGATGTCTTGCTTGCGCAGGCTTTTCTTCATCGTTTCGGCAACGGTTTTCAGCACCAAGTCGCCGCAGATGTGCCCGTAGTGGTCGTTGATGTCCTTGAACTTGTCAATGTCCACAAAGAGGAACGAGAACTTGCGCTTGGATCTGTCGAAACGGGAAATTTCATAGCTGATCTTTTCGCGGATGTCTCGGCGGTTCGGGAGCTGTGTCAGTTCATCCGTGCGGGAAATCATTTTTAGAAGTTCATTTGCCTTGGCGAGTTCTTCTGTGCGCTTGTAAACTTCCTGTTCCAAGTTAGCCTGGTGCTCGGCGAGTGCGGACATTTTTTCGCGGATAGTCAAGCGCATTTTGTCGAACACGCAAGCGAGTACGTGAATTTCATTGTTCTTGGTGCTCGTGATACCGCTCGATTCTTCGTAATTTCCGTCTGCGATTACAAGCATCTTGTTGATGAGCGCTTGTATCGGGGTTTCGATGCGGTAAAAGATCCAAACTGTTATGATGAGAATTGCGATCAAGGAAATAATGCCGATGTACAAGAAAATCTTGCTGAAGGTTTTTGCGGAGGCTTCCACTTCGATCATCGGCTGAATGGCGAGAACGCCGAGCTTGATTCGCGGATTGTATTCGTAATTGACCAGGTATTCCTCGCCGTCTATCAAAGTGAAGTTCGGTTGGGATGGGGTAAAGTTCTTCGCGTTGAACGATTCCAGTCCCAGATCCTGAGCTCTGGCCTGTCCGTTTACCCATTGGCGAATGTTCGGGTGGTAAACGATCACATCGCTTTCATCGACGATGACAAAGAAACCTTTATTGCCCAACTTATAAGATTCAAAGATTTCCCATAGGCGGCGGAACGAGAACGAGGCCGCGAGAAAGCCGTTGGCTTTTGCTCGGTTTTCGACGAGAACAGCGACAATCTTTTTCGGAGTGTGCTGTTCCCAGAAGAGTGGAGAAATGTAAGGATGCTGCGGTTCTACGGCGTTGAAGTCCTTGAGTTCATGATAAGCGGTATTGACGCGCGCAATTCCGACCATGGAGTTGTCGCTGACCTTTTCATGCTTGGAATTGTAAAGAACAACGTGTTCGCCTGGAATAAAGAGCGGAGCCACATTGTAACCTTTTAAGAATCCGCCGGATTCTGTTGGGTCCTGGTTTTCAATATAGGGAGTTGTTGCCAAAAGGGTAAGGCGTCCCAAGAACAAGTCGTATTGCCCTTCGATGACGGTCATCACCTGATGCAGAGAAAGCTTATTCTGTTCCTGGGCTTCTTTTTTAACAAGATTCAATTGATTGGAAATCATAAAGATAGCGCCGCCGAAAAGTACGACAAAGAACGCAAGCGCAAACGCCATCAAGCTTCGGAAAGCGATGGTGTTTACTAGTGGGATATTACTCTTTATGTTGCCTGTACCTTTTGACATTAGACTAAACCTTTATTTTTTCCGTTTACGTATGATCGTTACAATGAAGCCGGAGAATACGGCGAGAAGGAAAATGATAGCGGTAAAGCCGATTTGCTTATTGGAACCATCTTTTGCTTCTGCTGAATCTATAGTTTTACTCACAGAATCTACAGCGTTGACTTGATGTGTGGTGACTTTTTTCCAAAGCGCGAGGAACTCGTCTAACCGCATGGGAGGAGTCGTATTGGCCGGAGCGTGCAAGATATCGTTGATCTTTTGGTTGTGAGTTAAAAGCGTGCTGTACATTGCTTCTTCGGAATAGAGACCTCCGATGTCGAGATAGCCCCAAATGTCGCTAAAGAGATTGATCAATGCGCCTTCCACAAGCGTCCATTCCGGAATGTTCGGGTAGTTGCGACCGTCTTCTAAGTGATCGATCAAAACCTTATAAGAAGAATCCTTTGCCCACGTATTCAAAACGTCGGTAACAGGCGGAAGGAATCCGATTTGCTTTGTATAAGCGTGCAGGTTGTCGTCGCGAATGAGGAATTTCAAAAGCTTGACTGCATTGGCGTTCTTCGCTTTGGAAGCCGGGATGGCAAGGTTACTTCCACCGATGAAGCAGACGCTGCCCGCCTTGCCAGCCGGAACCGGCATGATGTCGATGCCATCGGCACTGATTGTCGAAGCGGCAAGACCGCCGATGGCGGCTTCATAACGGATTTGCATCACGAGTTCGGCCGTGTTCAGAATGAAACCGAGTTCGCCATTGTTAAAAAGTTGAACGATTTGTGCGGTATTGTGTCGCAAATTCGCCTTATCCACCAGGGAATCCATCACGAAGTTAAGGTAAGCGGCGATGCCTTCAATCGTGTTCGGGTCCAGGAGGTTAGAATGCCAAGCTCCATGATCATCTTTTTTGACAAAGGATCCGCCTGCGGACCAAACCCACGGAGCGAAGTTATGCGGAATGTTCCAGTCGCTCTTGCCCGGGAATGCGAAGGCTCGAATCTTGAATCCGTCTTTGCTCTGCAGGTTAAGATTATTGATCTTCTTTAAGGATTGGTAGAAACCTTCATAGGTTGCCACATCTTTGGCGGTTATGCCGGCTTTTGCCAAAATGGACTTATTCACCATGAGAGCGCGGGCGTCAATGAACCAAGGAATCGAATAGGTCGCAGAATCACCATCCGTACCGGTGGTCTTCCAGCTGACTTTCATAAAACGCTCTGGTTTGATTTCGGGGAGATAGGCATCGAGTTTTGCCAGCTGGCCGCGAGAGGCGAAATAGGAAATCCAGGTAGTGCCGAGCTGCAAAACATCCGGCGCGTTTTGCTTGCCTTCCAAGACGGAGGTGATCAAACTCCAGGCTTCGCCCCAGTCAAGAACTTTCACCTTGGTTTTTAAGCCAGTCTCTTGTTCAAAAAGCGCAAGACGCTGTTCGAGCATTCCCTGCGGGTTTGCTCCGTTTGGCATAATCCAAACTTCAAGTGGTTGGGCTGCAACCAATCCTGCGATAAGCAGTAGCACAGCTAAAAAACGCAAAAAAACTCTTTGAGGCATAGCCATCTCCTGATAATACAAAACGCAAGCAATGTATGATACAAATCTATATGTAATTGCTTGCGTGCGATGCACAAATTCTTGAAATTTAATAAAAAACGGCAACTTCGTCACAAAAAAGTAAGCTTCCAATGTGATGAAACTCTCTTGCGCAATGGGCAAAAAATTATAAAGAATTCTTTGGAAAAGGTGCGAAAAACGATTCCTGCAGCGTTTGAATTTCTCAAAAATCTTTCTACATTGCTCGACAAAAACAACGCGCTGTTTGTAACGAACGTAAGTCCAGTTGCAAAAGGAAATCGTTGTTTTTTTTGTTTTAAAGAGGTAAAAATGACAGCCACACAAAAGAAATATCCGAACGGTTACGTCTATTTGTCGATTATGCTTGGCATGTTGACCGCGTTTACACCGTTCGTTACGGACTTCTACTTGCCGGCGCTTCCGTCTCTTACGGATTACTTTAGCGCGAGCGCTTCGTCGGTCCAGATGAGCCTTACCATGAGCATGCTCGGCCTTGCTTGTGGACAGCTTTTGGTGGGGCCGATCAGCGATAAGTTTGGGCGGAAAAAACTGCTGATCGCTTCGCTTGTCGTTTTTTTGGTGACGACTCTTCTTTGCCTTTTTGCACCGAATATCTGGAGCTTTAATCTGTACCGTCTGTTTCAAGGTATGGCGGGTTCTGGCGGTCTTGTGATTTCTCGTTCGGTGACGACGGACTCTTTTCGCGGAAAACTGCTTTCAAAATTCCTTGCACTTGTGAGTGCGATTAACGGGATTGCCCCTGTGACGGCGCCTGTATTTGGCGGAATCCTTTTGAAGTTTACGAGCTGGAAGGGAACTTTTGTCGCCCTACTTGTGATTGGTGTTGTGCTTCTTGGACTTGCTCTTCGCTTTACAGAAACGCTTGCGGAGCGCCGCCGCTCTCAAAAGTCCTTGCTCTCGACTTTTGCACTTTATGGTAAGGTTTTGAAAAATGGGGAATACGTGCGGAACTTGATGATCTTTGTGACGTCGAGCTTTGTTTTGTTCGCCTATATTTCGGCATCGCCTTTTATTTTTCAGGTAGGATATGGCTTTTCGCCGATGATGTTCAGCTTTGTTTTTGCGCTGAATGCGGTCGGGATTGGTGTTGGCTGTGCGCTTTCGAGTCAGTTTAGCGAGGATTTGAAGGCTCTTCGTTTTGGTGCTGTTTTGCTGGTCATCGCTTCGATTGTTGCGTTCTCGCTCTTGTTTGTCAAGGCGGGACCGATTTGGGTTGAGGCTTCGTTCTTTGTGCTGCTCTTTTCTTTTGGCCTTTTGCAGCCTCCGGCGACGGCGCAGACCTTGCGCACGGAACGCGCGAATGGTGGAACGGCGAGTGCTTTGATGGGAGCGCTTGGCTTTATGATGGGAAGCATCGCGTCGCCGCTTGTGGGCGTTGGGGATACGTTCCAAACGCTTGGAATCGCTTTGCTTGTGGGGAGCGTCGCCGTGCTTTTTTCGACTCTTGTGGCGACTTCTTCGCGGTATAAAAAAGTGACAGCCCCGGTCGTTGCTTAAATCGGTGTTTTTTTGGATACAATCCATTCCTTTCGAATAAAAAAAGTACATTGTAAGGTATGGAAAAAATGCATATCAAATGCCCACATTGTGGAAACGAGATGGATGTTTCGCTTCATGGGAAAAAGAGTTCTCTGGTCGTCTGTGTCTGCGGTCGTTGCAAATCGCCGTTGATTACGATGGAAGGGGAAGTTTTTGAACTCGATCGTGAAGAATTTCACACGCTTCGCAAAAAGTTGACGCGCGTCGTCGATGCATTGCGTGAAAGCGCCGAGATGCATCATGACATTTTCCCGCTGCTGAATAAGGTGCGTGAAGCGGCAGCAGCAAGCGAGCTGGAAGCGCTTCAATCCGCTCCGCATCCCGAACCGCCTTCCGCAGAAAAGAATACGAAAACGGACAAGATTTCGCAGGAAGATTTGGACAATCTCCGCATCGACCTCGAAACCTGTAAAGACGTTTCTGACTTTATCGATCGCCTGTGACCGCGGATTATGCACAGCTGAAAATCGAATATCCGGATCTTCCCGTTGTCAAAAAACGGGCAGAGTTTTTGGAGCTTTTAAAAAAACATCAGGTCGTAATCGTCAAGGCGGACACGGGTTCCGGTAAGTCGACTCAGGTTCCCAAGTTTTTGCTCGAAAGCGGTCTTGCGGCTGGTGGCAGAATCGGTGTGACGGAACCCCGCAGACTTGCGGCGATGTCTATCGCAGACCGTTTGCGTGAAGAATTGAAAGATGAAAATCTTGTTTCGACGCGAATCCGTTTTTTGGAAGAAGGTCCTAAAGACGCTCCGATTAAAGTGATGACGGACGGTATCCTTTTGCAGGAATTCCGCCAGGATCGCCTGTTCAAAATGTATTCCGCAATCATGGTCGACGAAGCGCATGAACGCTCGCTCAACATCGATATTTTGCTCGGCATTTTTAAGGGCGTATTAAAAGAACGCCCGGAGTTTCGATTGGTGATTGCGAGTGCGACCCTTGACGCCAAACTTTTTGAAAAGTTTTATGAAAATTCGGCGGTTCTCGAAGCGGAAGGGCGCATGTACCCGGTCCAAATCATCTTTGCCGATCCGCAAGAGAATTCCTCTAAGAGCAAAGGCGATTCGGGCCTTGTCGAAGAAGCTCGTGATGCGATTCTTGCTTTGGAAGAAGAAGGGAAAGATCACCTGCTCTGTTTTCTTCCCACAGAACGCGACATTCAGGATTTGAGCGCCGAACTGATTCAAAAGCTCGACGATAAAAAGTTTGACGTGCTTTCGCTCTTTGGACGCATGAGTCCTCGGGAACAGAAAAAGGTCTTTCAAAATTCCGGAAAGACGCGCATTGTGCTCGCGACGAATATCGCGGAAACATCTTTGACGATTCCGGGAATTGCGTATGTGGTCGATACGGGAATGGCGCGTGTTTCGCGATACAATCCGCAGACGCGTATCCAAGGACTTCCGGTGGAAAAAATTTCACAGGCGAGCGCCCGTCAACGTACAGGACGTGCGGGTCGCGTCAAACCGGGCGTTTGCGTTCGCCTGTACACAGAAGAAGATTTTAACGACCGCGAAGAATTTACCGAACCGGAAATTCGCCGTTCAAACCTTTCGAATGTGGTGCTGCAACTCCGCAGCCTGAACCTTTCCGTGGAAGATTTCCCGTTCATTCAGCCGCCTCCGAGATCCGCTTTCCGTGGCGCGTACAAGTCGCTGTTTGAACTCGGTGCACTCTCGAGCGTGGAACGCGGTGCGCGAGTGACGCCTTTTGGCGCAGAAATGGCGCACCTGCCGATGGATGTCGCACTTTCTGCCGTCTTGTTAAGGGCGCGGAACGCGGGCGTTTTGCAACCGGCGATTATCGTCTGCTCGGCGCTTTCCATTCAGGATCCAAGGCTTTTCCCGTCGGAAGAACCGATGAAGGAAAAAGCCCGTCGAATGCACAAGGGCATGGGCGGTCACAAGAGCGACTTTTTGACCTTCCTTGCGGAATGGAACGGTTTTTGTAGGGAATGGAACGGTACCACTTGGAATGCGCTTCGCAAGTACTGCGAAAAGCATTTTATGCATTTTTTGCGCTGTCGCGAATGGATCGATCTTTATGAACAATTCTCTCGCATTCTCAAGGTCAAGTTCGGCTCTTATGTTTGTCCGTTTGATTCCTTTCACCGCGATAATTTGCACATTGCCCTTTTGACGGGATTCCTCGGTGGTGTTGCACGCAGGGATCGCGATAATGGTTGCTACCGTCTTGTCGGCGGTCGTGATGCTTACCTTTTCCCGGGAAGCGATCTCGCTGGAAAGTTCCCGGAGTTTGTGCTTTCGGCAGAAGTCCGTGAAACGAGCCGCGTCTTTTTGACGAAAGCTTCGGAGATCATGCCGGAGTGGATCATCAAGGTCGCCAAGGACTTTTGTACTTACCGCTGGTTTGAACCGCGCTGGAATCCGGAACGTGGCTTTGTGGAAGCGGTCGAAGAGGTTTCTTTCCGCGGCATGGTCCTTTCCCGTTCGCACCGCGTTGATTATGGACGCGTGAATCCAGAAGAAGCGGCGCGGATTTTCTTTCTCGAAGCGATCGTCGAAGGGGATATGCCAAGGCCTTTTCCCTTTATGCAGCACAATGAACGCGTTTTGGAAGCGCTGCGTGCGAGCGAAGTGCGTTTGCGACGTTGGGGAATTTGTCCGTCGGATGATCTGCAGGTGGATTATTTGATGGAACGCGCTCCGGGCGTGTTCTCCCTGCAGACGTTAAAAGAATTTATGGCGAAGAATACGGACAAGGCGCTCCGTTATACAGAAGAGGATTGGTTCCACGCTTCGGAAACGGGGATGGAACATTTTGAATCCTTCAAGAACAATCCGGTCATTGCGGCGGCGTACCGTCAAAAGCTTGCCAAGGCGCAAGAAGAGCGCAAGGCGGCGCAACATGGCGGCGTTGTCGAATTTCAGAAAATTCTCGACCGTCAAATTCGATCGGAACTCGTCTTTGATTCAAGTAAAACCTGGGACGGTCTTTCTCTTGAAATCCCGGCGGACTTTTTGCCAAAACTTTCCCCAGCGATTCTTGCCCATGAGCTTTCGAAATGGCGAGCCTGGATGGTGGAAGCGTTCATTCGTGAACTGCCCAAGGGTGACCGTAAAAAGCTCGAACAGAAGAAGGATGACCTGGACGACCGCTTCGTGGATTTTCTCGAAAGGAATCCGCAAAAGTCTCCGCTCATTTCGTTGTACGAAGCCTTTGAAAGCTTTGGAAGTTCCGAAGCTGCGCTTCCGGTTTTGAATCCGCAAAACGAGCATCATCTGATGCTTCATTTGTCTATCACCTCTTCGGAATTTTCCGAAAAATTCCCGTTAGAACTTTCTCCGGAATGGGGCGCCTGCATTTTCTTTGATGCGGTTCGTCCGCTGGTGCAGAAAGCGGCTTTGGCGATGCCTGTGCTTGGCGTTTCTTACGGTTGGAAGCCGCAAGGCGCATTGGCGATGCAGACGGAAGAAGCGGATTTTTGGCAAAGGTTCTATCGCAGAACGCGCTTGGTGAGTCTAGAAGATTCGGCTCTCAAGTCTTTGTTTGAAGCCCGCTTTGCGTTCCTCAATCGCAGGGATGAATCGGGCTGGGCTTTGCGTTCTTTGCTTGCGATGACGGATGCGGAAAAGGAAAAGTTTACCGTCGATTACTTGGACGAAGTGCTTGCGCGGTTCTCCGGAATTGAATTTGCGCGATCACGCAAGGTGCGCTCTTTTGCCGATATTTCGTCCCGGGAAACGACCGCGGAAACGAATTCCCGCGAAGGGCTTTTCCGCTTGGTCTTTGACGCTTCGTATCTCGGCGTGACCGCTTTTGTTCGGGCGTGGGACGCTTTCCGCGAAGCGTTCGTCGGGTTCCGTCGAGGAACAAAGGTCTCGGAAAAACTTCTCCAGTTGGCGTCTCGCCTAGCTGCAGAAGAAAACCTTTACGCTCGTCTGCGGCTAATTTCCGCTTTTGTCTTGCCCGAAAAGGCTTCGGAATGGGGCGAATGGAAAGAGGGGCTTTCGCTTCCGACCGTCAAGAATCTGCGCGAAAAATTTTCCTCGTATTTTGCTGGCCGCTTTTTGAAGGATCATGAGTTGAAAAATGCTCGGGACACGCTCTCGCTCGCCGAAAAGGTGCGCTCGGATGCGGATTCCTTTGATGCGATCGTTTCGCTCCAGATTCTGCTTGAAAACTTTGAACTTTTGCGTTATAAACGCTCCTTCCTTGCCCAGGCTCCCGAAGAAAAGGTCGAAAGGGACGATCTCTTGAAACTTCGGGCACGATTCAAGAGTCGCTGAGATCCAAATTTTCTAATTTGGAAACGATGCGCTTTTTACTCTTACCGACCCTTTTGTTGACGATGGGCCTTGTCGCGTGCAAGGTTTCAGGTTCGGCTTCGGACCCGACTCTTGCCCGTGTGGAAAATTCGGAATTGAAATTGTCCGAAATGCAGGCAGAAGGAGTCTGGGACTCCCTTTCGATCGAAGAGCGGACTAGCCGAGTGGATCATTGGATTTCCCGTGAATCGGTTTATGAACGTGCTTTGGAAGACCGGGTGGACGAACGTCCTGAAATCAAGCGCCTGATTGAAGATGCCAAGAAGAAGATCATTCTGGGAGCTTACTTTGCTCAGGTGACGGATACGATTTCGGTTTCGGAAATGGAAGTCGCCGCTTATTACGATGCGCATCCTGAAAATTTTGCTTTGGAATCGGATGTTTACGACCTTGCCGTGGTGACGTACATGAGCGGAACGACGGCCTGGCAGTACTACGGTCCGGCGACGCGCAAGGTGATTACGCAAGCACCTTCCAAGAGCTGGCTTGTGCGCGAAGTGGAAACCTTTGATTCGGTGACGGTTGCACCGTTTGACTGCCCGAGTGTAGAACTCGGAACGCTTGCGGTCGGGAAAATTTCTCCGCCGAAGACCTGTGGAAAGCATTTGAAGAGCGTGATCGTGCTTGCTAAGCAGGATTCCGGCTCAGTGCGACCTTTTACGGATGTGGCGGAGCTTGCACAGGTTCTTGCCGCAAACAGCAAGCGCAAGGAATTTATCGCGAACTTTAAGGATGATATCAAGAAGCGTCAGGCGATTTTCGTCTACCCGGAAGAAATTGCCAAATCCGCGACCCATTGAGAATGCTTATGAAGAAATCAAATTTAATCGCTCTCGTTTTGTGGACTGCAAGTTCTCTCTTCGCAGCTCCGGAACTTTTTGAATCCATCGCCGCGATTGTCGATGGCAAGCCGATCATGCGTTCCGAAGTGATGGAAAACCTCTATCAGTTCCAGAATACGGCAGAAGCCTCGGAAAAATCGGAAAAGGAACAGATTGCGTTTGTGCTCGACCGCCTGATTGACGACAAGGTTCTGCTTTCGCGCGTGGACCGCGACTCGATTCGGATTACCGACGACGAAGTCGATCTGCGTGTGACGCAACATTTGCAGAATCTCGCGGCGCGTCAGAATATTAGCATGGAAATCCTCGAACGCGCGATCCGTGCACAGCTCGGCATGAGCATGGTGCAGTACCGGGAAAACCTCGCAAAACAGGTTCGGGAACAGATGACGATTGGCCGTATCCGCCAGCGTTACGTCGGTGGAATCAAACCGACCCGCAAGGAAGTCGCTGAATTCTACGAACATTACAAGGATTCCATTCCTCGTCAGTACAACTGCATGCGCCTTGCGCATATCGCTTTGAAAATCGAACCGAGCCCGATGATTGTGGACTCGGTCAAGAAGATCGCTGAATCGCTAATCGATTCCTTGGATCACGGCATGAGCTGGGAAATTCTCGCCAAGAATCATTCGCAGGATTCTACAGCGGCCAAGGGCGGTGATATCGGCTACTTCCAAAAAGGTCTTTTGGATCCGGTTTACGAACGTGCCATCAAGACGGTTGATAACGGTGCCTATACGCCGAAGCCTGTAAAGACAGAGGGCGGTTGGACGATTATCCGCGTCATCGGTCGCAAGGAAGATGGCGTTCGCACGGCGAAGATTTTTTTGCAGACCATTCCTACGGCAGAAGATACCGCTCGCGTGATGAAGCTTGCGGACTCTCTACGTACCTCTTTGACGACGGATACGCTCTTTGCGGAAGCGGCGAAAAAGTTCAGTTCCGATAAGGAAACGAACTTTAACGGAGGTCGCCTCGGTTGGCTTGAAAAGACGGACGTGGACTCGACGTTCGCTCCGATCGTTTCGAATCTTTCGGTCGGTGAAATTTCGGAACCGTTCCCGGCTGGGGATGCTTTGCACCTGATCCGTATGGATGATATGAAGCAGGTCCGCGATTACAATCTCGACGAAGATTACATGAAAGTGGAAATGTTTGCGATTAACTACATGGAAGATCAAAAACTGCGCGAATTCGTCAAGAAGTGGCGTGAAGAAGTGCATATCGAAATTCGCATGAAGGAATAATTCCGCATGATCCAATTCTTGCATGTGACGAAGACTTACGAGGACAACTGGAAAGCCCTTTGCGATGTCACGCTTCGCATCAACCAAGGTGAATTCGTCTTTTTGACGGGTCACAGCGGTGCAGGAAAATCGACGCTTCTCAAGTTAATTTATATGGACGAACGCCCTGATGAATTCCATGGTGGCGAAGTCATGGTGCAGTTCAATAAAGACCTTGTTTTCGATACGAAAACCGCTACGGAAAAACAGGTCCAGGAACTTCGCCGTCACATGGG